>JANNHO010000465.1:0-16206 GCA_031404435.1 Acidimicrobiaceae bacterium
GGTAGTTGCGCGGCTGGCACTGGCCGGCGCACTACCACAGCTCACGACGCGCTCCGTCGCCACGGAAGCGGAGCTGCTGGTTGAGCTGGAGGTGATCCGCAGGCGCGGGTACGCTATCGACCAGGAGGAGGTGATCGAGGGCGTGGTCTGCGTCGCTGTAGCCATTCCCCGGGCTGGCGGTGACCAGCACCTTGCGGCCAGCGTCACCTTGCTCAAGCCGCGCGCAACTGCGGCGCTGCTGCGCACGCTCGCCGGAGACCTGACTGCGCTTGCCGAGGCTGTGTCCCAAGGCCTGGGGATGAGCGGCACCCGCTCTGCCGTGGAGGGATGATCGAGAATCGTCAGCTCGGCGCACGCGGTCTGGCGGTGACGGCCCTCGGCCTCGGCTGTGCGCCGCTCGGCAACCTCTTCGTCGCCGTCGCCGACGACGACGTAACGGGCACGGTCGACGGGGCGTGGGCGGCCGGCCTCCGCCTCTTCGACACAGCTCCGTTGTACGGCAATGGACTGTCGGAGAGTCGCCTCGGGGCTGCACTGCGCGCCCGCCCGCGCGGTGACTACGTGCTCGCGAGCAAGGTCGGTCGGCTGCTGCGCCCACCGGTCGGTGAAGCGTCGCCGACGATCTTCGCTGCCGCACCGCCACTCGAGCCGGTGTTCGACTTCTCTCGTGATGGGGTGATGCGGTCCATCGCCGAGAGCCTGGAACGGCTGGGGACCGACCACCTTGACGTCGTTCACGTGCACGATCCCGACGACCATGAGCAGGACGCGCTGAACGGTGCCTTCCCGGCGCTCATCGAGCTGCGCGAGCAGGGCGTGATCGGTGCTGTCGGCTGCGGGATGAACCAGTGGGAGATGCTCGACCGCTTCGTCGAGCGTGTCGACCTCGATTGCGTACTTCTCGCGGGGCGATGGACCCTGCTCGACCGCAGCGGCGGCAAGCAGCTCTTGCCGCGCTGCCTCGATCGCCACGTCGGCGTCGTCATCGGTGGGGTGTTCAACAGCGGTCTGCTCGCCGACCCCGACGGCAGCCCGGTGTACGAATACGCCGCCGCCCGCCCTCATCTGATCGCCCGTGCGGAGGCGATGCGCGAAGCCTGCGCGTGTCATGGTGTCACGCTCGTCGCGGCCGCGCTCCAGTTCGCGCTTCGCCACCCAGCCGTTTCCTCCGTCGTCATCGGGGCACGCACCGCCGCAGAGATCACTGCCGACGCCGCCGCCGCCGACGTACACGTCCCCAGCGAGCTGTGGTCGGAGCTCGCTGGACTATGACATTGCGGGCGCCCAACGCACCGGGTTCGACCTGGCGCTCGTCGTAGGCGTGGTCGATGAAGATGTGCTCCCGCGTCCTCGCATCCTGGCAGTCATGACGCTTCTCCCCCTACACACGCGCAACCCCGTCGAGAAAGCGAAGCGCGGCCTTCGATGATTCACTGCGCCACAACGCGACGACATCGCGTGGTCCGGCCTTGATCTGGTCGGTGATCGATTCTGCCAACTGGGTGATGCGAGCGTGTTGCAGGTCGAGCATCGCGGTGACGTCGATCGCGCAGAGTTCGGCGATGATCAGCTTGAGCAGGAGTTCGCTGCGCAGGTCGCGCAGGTGGACAACGGGCGTCGCGAGCCATTTGCGGAGCTGGGCGCGCCCCGAGCGGGTGGGGGCAAGGATGGTTCGGTTGCCGCCGGCGATTCCGGGTTCTTCGCCGACGGGGTGAATGTGGCCCCGGATGGCGAGCTGTTCGAGCGAGCGATAGGTGAGCGCCCGCGACAGCGACCACACGCGACCGACGTCCCCCGTTGGCTTGAGTCGTGCGGCGATCGCGAACCCGTGGGTGGGAGTGGGGTACAGGATGCCGAGGCAGGCCCATTCACCGAGCAGTAGTTGTTGTTCGCTCGTTCGTCCCACGCTCACCATCGTCGCACCTCTCTGAATCCGGACCGGACATCGTCACGCCGGGTACACCTCGATGTCGGTGGCTTTGACGGAGGCGTGGACCTCGTCTCCGGGGCGGAGGGTCAAGGCGTCGAGCGCGGCGACGGTCACCTCGGCGGTGAGCGGCAGTTGACCGACGATGCCGACCCTGACGCGGTCGCCGAGGCGGTCGATGTCGGTGATCGTCCCGCTCCACACGTTGCGCGCGCTCGAGCCGGGCGACTGGTTGCGGATCAGCGCGATCGACGGCGGCCGGATCATTGCGAACGAGGGTCCCGGAAGCGCATCGGCGATCACGACGCGAGCTCCGGAGGCGGTGGTGAGGACGCCGTCGCTGACCGTGCCGGTGACGAGGTTGACTCCGACGAGATCGGCAACATAGCGAGACCGTGGATGAGCGGTGACGTCCGCGAGGGAGCCGACCTGCACGATGCGGCCCGCATCCAGGATGGCCACCCGGTCGGCCAACGCGTAGGCGTCCACCGGATCGTGGGTGACAAGGACTCGCATCCCATCGAAGGTTGCGAGATGCCGGCGCAGGTCGCGGCGCACGCTGGACCGGGTGCCGGCATCGAGCGCAGCGAGCGGCTCGTCGAGGAGCAGTAACCGCGGACTCGTCGCCAACGCCCGGGCAAGCGCGGCGCGCTGGGCCTGGCCCCCCGACAGCGAGCTCGGACGCTGATTGGTGTAGTCGGTGAGCCCGACCCGGTCGATCCACTCCCGGGCGGTCCGGCGCGCATCGGCCTTGGGGGTCCCACGCGCGCGCAGCCCGTAGGCGACGTTTTCGAGCACACTCATGTGGTCGAACAACAAGTAATTCTGGAACACGAAGCCGATCGGCCGACTCTCGGGTTCCACGAACACTTCGGTCGACGGTTCGTCGACGACGAGATCGTCGATGGCAATCCTGCCGGAATCGATCGGTGCGAGGCCCGCGAGACAGCGCAGCAGCGTGCTTTTGCCGGCCCCGTTCGGACCGAGCAACGCCACCATCTCGCCGGGCTGCACGTCGAGATCGGCGATCAGGTCGAGCGTGCCCAGCCGCAGCGCGACGTGAGCCGAAAGCGTCACGTTGCCACCGTCACGAGGGGTTGGTCGGTCCGTCCGAACCATCTGTCGCGCAGCCCGACCAACACGGCGAATGAGATCGCGATCAAGACCAGGGCGAGAACGATCGCCGCCTCCGGGTTGGTCTCCAACGCCAAGTAGACGGCAAGCGGCATCGTCTGGGTGGTGCCGGGAAAGTTGCCAGCGAACGTGATCGTCGCGCCGAACTCACCGAGCGCGCGTGCCCAGGCAAGTACCGCTCCGGCGGCGAGTGCCGGACGGATCGCGGGCACCGTCACCCGCCGGAACGTGTACCACCGCGACGCCCCGAGCGTGCGCGACGCATCTTCGAACCGCGAGTCGAGCTGTCGTATCGAGGCCTCGACGGTGATCACCAGGAACGGCATTGCAACGAAGGTCTGAGCAACCACGACGCCGGCAGTTGTGAATGGCAGTGTGACGCCGAACCAGCGGTCGAGGTACTGGCCGACGATGCCGCGGCGGCCGAGGGCGAAGAACAGCGCCACACCTCCCACCACGGGGGGCAGCACCATCGACAGCGTGCACAACGCTCGCACCACCCCGCGACCGGGGAACTCGACTCGTGCCAACAGCCACGCCAACGGAACTCCGAACACGATTGACAAACCGGTCGCCCACAGCGAGCAGATCATCGACAGTCGAAGTGCG
This sequence comes from Acidimicrobiaceae bacterium, assembly GCA_031404435.1. Taxonomy (GTDB): domain Bacteria; phylum Actinomycetota; class Acidimicrobiia; order Acidimicrobiales; family Ilumatobacteraceae; genus VFMC01. The sequence continues at coordinate 3,671 of JANNHO010000465.1, forward strand.
GTGAGCGCGTCGTCGTCGGTGAGGTACCGCCATGCGTTCGACCACGGTGCCCGCCACAGCAACCCGATCAGCGGCAGTGCGAAGAACGCCACTGCCACCACAGCGAGAGCCAACACCGGGACGGGTAAACCGGTGCCCCTGCGCCTGGTGCGGGGCTTTCGTTGCCTGTGGCGGGAGGGGCTCACGGAGCGAGGAAGCCGTACGAAGCGAGGATCCGCTGGCCCCGGTCGCTGGAAACGAAATCGACGAAGGCCTGCGCACCCTCCCGGTTCGGGGCCTCCTTGGTGACCGCGATCGGATACTCCGCTGCCACGTTGATCCCTGCCGGGATCATCACGCCCGCAGCATCGGCGCCGGCCGCGATCACATCGGTTGCGTACACGATTCCGGCGTCGGCCTCACCCAACATCACTTTCGTCACAACCGCCTTGACGTTCTCCTCCAACGACTTCGGTGTCACCGTCACCCCAGCATTCTCAAGGATCTGCGCGGCGTACGCGCCGCACGGCACCTCGGGAGCGCACAGCACCACGATCATCTCCTCGTTCTCCAGGTCGGCCACACCGGTGATCCCCCGTGGGTTGCCCGGCTCGACGATGATCTCGGCCAGGTTGGTCGCGAACACCACTGGTTCGGTCGCGGTGCTACCGGCATCGGTCAGCTTGGACATGCTGTTCAGGTCGGCCGAGGCGAAGACGTCCGCTGGAGCACCCTGGCCGATCTGGGCGGCGAGCTCCGACGATGCTGCAAAGTTGAACGTCACCGTTGCGTCAGGTCTGTCGACCATGAACGCGGCGCCGATGTCGGTGAACGCCGCCGTCAGCGACGCAGCTGCGAACACTGTCACCGCCCCCGACACCGTCGCCGACCCGGAACCATCCGCACCGCACGAAGCGCCAAGCAAGCTCGTCAGTGCCCCAGCAGAGATGAGCAGGCGGACTGTTCGACGCACCATCCGTACGATAGTCAAACAGAAACTAAATCAGCGCAAACGTGACCGGCACGCTGCGCGGCCCGCGGACCTGCCCGTCAGGAGCCCGCGGGATCGGACCCGCCGGCTGGACTGGACTCAAGGGATGCTTTCAGGCGGGTGAGCGTTCGCTGCATCCCCTTGGTCATGCTCGCCGATCGATGCAGCAGCGTTTCATAGACGAACTTCTGAAAGCCCTTCGAAGGTTCGTACTCGAATGATTCGGTGACCTCGGTCCCGGTCGATGATCGTTCAAGGTCGTAGCGCCAGGTCGTGTATCCCTCCGCCACAAACTCGAACCGTTCTCCGGGCTCGGCACCCGTGACCTCGGACGTGGTCGTCCACTTCTTCACCGTGCGCCCTGCGACTTTGACAGCATTGTCCCCTTCGAAGCGTGAACCCACCGTGGGTCCGGTGGCACCGCCGACCCAGCGCGCGGCGACACACTCGGGACTCCACTGGCCGATTCGGGTGACATCGGCGATGGCCGCCCACACCTCATCGGGTGGCCGGTTGATCTGGATGCTTGTGGAACCTGTCGGCATTGGTCGCTCCTGTCGCGTCGAACGCAGCCCATCGTACGCGTGCTTGTCCGGGGTCGGTTGGCCGACTATGGTCAGACCATCAGTCCAAGATCGGGCGCATACGCGTCGGTCGACGACGGCGAGAGGGGTCTCGACATGCCGATCACCAGAATGAACCAGGCGGTGCCGAAACAGTATTGGGGAGATTCGGAGCATCTGGCGATCATTGAACCCCTTGACATCGCCGCCGAGATCCAGCGGTTCACCGCGGTGGGCGTTCGATGAGTGCGACGAGCTTCGATCCGGTCACCCGCCGAACGGTGTCGGCCGAAATTCGTCAACGCCTGGCGGATGCGATCCACAGCGGACAGCTCGCGCCCGGCACACCGCTGCCAGCCGAGCGGCTTCTCTGTCAGGAGTTCGGTGTCGCCCGCACCTCGGTTCGCGAAGCGATCCAGGGACTCGTCATCGCCGGTTACCTCGAGCGGCGGGGCAACCGTTCGGTCGTCGCCGAGCACCTGCCCGAAGTCAACTTCACCGGCGATGATCGCAAGGCGTTGGTCAGTCAACTGTTCGAGGTTCGTCAGGTGATCGAACCGGCAATCGTGGAGATGGCGGCGCGCCGGGCCACCGATGACGAACGTGAACAGATCTCTTCTCTCGCGGCGCGTACCACTCGTGACCTCGAGACCTTTCGGGAGATCGATCGGCAGTTCCACGCCGCGCTCGCCCGGGCATGTGGAAACGCTCTGCTCAACGAGGTGCACGCCAAGGCGCTTGCCGCCCTGTTCGGTTCCGGCGAGTTCGCGTCGCTGCTCTACGCCGAAGTCAACCGCAGCGAGGTGATCGAGATCATTGATTCGTCGACCGTCGCCCATCGCGCGATCGCCGACGCGGTTGTCAGGGGCCACACCCGTAAAGCAGTTGCGGCAGTGGTGGCTCACCTCGACGACGTCGAGCGGCGGATGGTGGAGCGTCTGTTGTGAGCACCGATCCGCGCTACCTCTACTTCTTCGACGACGAGTTGTTCGAAGAGACCGATCGCCTCGGCTTTCGTCGCCGGGTAATCGTTGGCGATCATCTGGAGCTGTGGTTCTGGCGGATCGCAGGTGGTGCCGATGGCTCGTTCCTCCACAAGCACGACATCAACGAGCAGCTGGGCATCATCATGCGCGGCACGCTCGACTTTCGCATCGGCGCGCCCGAAGATGACACGCGTCGGGTGCTGAACGCAGGCGACGTGTACCTCGCCGAGCCCGCTGTGTGGCACGGTGACAGCGTGTTCATCGGCGACGACGAGCTGAACGAGGTATGGATCCTTGACGTGTTCTCGCCGCCGCGTACGGTGATGCAGGTGCAGGGCGGTGGGTCATGAGTGCCGACTGGCGACTCGCGGTCGACATCGGTGGCACGTTCACCGACGTTGTGCTGCTCGACGCTGCTTCCGGGCGCGTCGTGGTTGACAAGACGTTGACGACCCCCGCCGCGCCGCTCGACGGTGTGCGCACCGGCGTGCGTTCGCTGCTGGCCAAGGCCGGCGTGAGCCCGGCCGAGATCACCGCGCCGATCGTGCACGCGACGACGTTGATCACCAACGCCTTGATCGAAGGCAAGATTGGTCGTGCCGGGGTGGTCACCACCTCCGGTTTCGGTGACACCCTGCTGATCCGCAACGAACATCGCTATGACATGTACGACCTGCAGATCGAGTTCCCGGCACCGCCGGTGCCGCGTGACTGCGTGGTCGAGATCGCCGAGCGTACCAACCCGCAGGGTGTCATCGCCCAGGCGCCGAGCCACGACGATCTCGCGGCGATCACCGAGCAGCTGCGTGCCGCCGACGTCGAAGCGGTTGGCGTGTGCCTGATCAACTCATACGCGAACCCGGGTAACGAGCGGGTCATCTCCGATCACCTCCGCCGCGAGCTGGGCGTGCCGGTGTGCATCTCGGCTGAGATCTCGCCGCAGATCCGCGAGTACCCGCGAATGATCACCACTGCGTGCAACGCGGCGACGATGCCGGTGATCGGCCCGTACCTCGACGAGTTGCAGAAGTGGTTGGCCAGCGAGGGCTTTGGCGGGTCGGTGCTGATGATGCTGTCCAACGGGGGCGTGGTGTCGGCCGACGACGCTGCGCGGGCACCGATTCGCCTGGTCGAGTCCGGCCCAGCGGCTGGTGCCCTGGCCGGAAGTTGGTACGCGCGCCGCTTTGGCGAGGACCGGCTGTTGTGCTTCGACATGGGTGGCACGACCGCGAAATCCTGTTTGATCGTCGACGGCGAGCCCGAGCTGACGAACACGTTCGAAGTCGCCCGCATCTACAGGTTCAAGAAGGGCTCGGGCTTTCCGGTGTCGGTGCCGTCAGTCGACCTGGTCGAGATCGGTGCCGGTGGTGGAAGCCAGGCGCGCGTCGACGAACTCGGTCTGTTGAAGGTCGGCCCCGAATCTGCGGGCGCCGATCCTGGTCCCGCGTGCTACGGGCGCGGCGGAACCAAGCCCGCCGTCACCGACGCTGACCTCGCCCTTGGTCTGCTCGATGCGTCGTTCTTCCTCGGCGGCGACATGGCACTCGACGTGGATGCCTGCACCGCAGCGCTGCAATCGGTCGCCGGTCCGCTGGGGCTGTCGGCAACCGACACCGCAGCCGGGATCAACGAGCTCGTCAACCAAAACATGGCTGCTGCGTCGCGGATGCACGCCGTCGAGCAGGGCGCCGATCTGCGCGGGATCTCCCTGCTCGCGTTCGGTGGTGCAGGCCCGTTGCACGCATGCGGCGTGGCCGAGCTACTCGAGTCGCCGCGGGTGATCTTCCCCGTGAACGCAAGTGTGCTGTCGGCGTTCGGGACGCTCGTCACACCGGTCCGCATCGATTTGGCGCGATCGATGGTCCGTCCGATGGCGCGCTTCGAACAACAGGGCCCCGACCTTGACGAACGGGATGCGCTGTTGACGGAGCTACGCGACGAGGGCCGTCGCGTGCTGGCGGCAGCCGGTGTCGCAGGTGAGCAGATCCGCTTTCGCTACGGGGTTGACACCCGTTACCTCGGACAGGGCAACGAAATCACGATCTGGGTCGGTGAAGGTGCAGGGTGGCCGGTTTCCTACTCCGATGTCGTCGAGCTGTTCGAAGCTGACTATCGCCGCATCTACGGACTGACGATTCCTGATGTCGGCGTCGAAGCCGTGACATGGCGCCTGTCAGCGTACGCCGATGCGGCACCGGTCGAACCGCTCACGATCGTCGGTACCGCTCACGGCGAAGCCCACCACGCGCGGATGGTGCGTTTCTCGCGCGGAACAGAGGCTGTCGTCACCCCGGTCTTCCGTCGGGAGGCACTGGGTCGTGGCCAAGAGATCATTGGGCCGGCGATCGTCGAGGAACGTGAGACGACAGCAGTGATTGCTCCGGGCTGGACTGCCTACGTCGCCGCCGACGGCTCGATGATCGCAGAACGAAACAGCACGGGAGGTGTGCGGTGAGCGAGTTGGACGGGTTCGATCCGATCGAGTTGGAGGTGCTGTGGCAAAGCCTCATCGCGACGGTCAACGAACAGGCCAAGGCGCTGCAGCGCGCCGCGTTCTCGCCGATCGTGCGCGAGGCGGGCGATCTTGCCAACGCAGTGTTCGATCGACGCGGTCGAATGGTTGCGCAGGCGGTCACCGGCACACCGGGTCATATCAACTCGCTAGCTCGGGCCGCATCGGCGATGCTGGACGAGTATCCACCTGATTCGCTGGTCGAAGGGGACGTGATCATCACCATCGACCCGTACAAGACGGCGGGTCAGTTGCTGGACGTGACCGTGCTGTACCCGGTGTTCGCCGCGGGCCGGGTGATCGCCTTCTTCGGGTCGACGATTCACCACACCGACGTCGGCGGTTACGGCATCGGCGCCGGGGCGCGCGACGTGTTCGAAGAAGGGATCTGGATCCCGATCTGCCGCCTGATGATTGCAGGCGAACGCAACCCCGATGTGTGGAAGTTCATCCTCAGTAACGTCCGTCAGCCCGATCACATGGCTGGCGATCTGCATGCCCAGATGGCCAGCGGCGAGGTCGGCGCGCAACGGTTGCGCGCGTTGTGCGAGCGGCACGGTCTCGACGACATCGAGGCCCTCGCCGACGAGATCATCACCCGATCCGAAGCGGCCACTCGCGCCAGCATCCGCGAACTGCCTGGCGGTACGTATTCTGCCAGCGCGGTGCTCGACCTCGCCGACGGCAGCACGATCGACATCGTGTGTGCGATCACCGTCGATCCGGTGGCTGGCGAGATCCTGGTCGACTATGCGGGGTCGTCGGGTGCCAGTCCGTACGGCATCAACGTCGTCAAGAACTACACCCATGCGTACACCACGTTCACGGTGCGCTCGGTCCTGAACCCTGATCTTCCCAACAACCACGGCAGCCTGGCGCCCATCCTGGTCGAAGCGCCCGAGGGCTCGATCGTCAACGCAGTGTCGCCACAACCATGCACCGCTCGGCACGTCGTTGGCATGTTCCTACCGAACGCGCTCCTGAAGGCACTTGCCCAGATCCGACCGGCTCAGGCGATGGCTGAAGGGTCTGGTGCGGTGTGGACGATGCAGGTGAGCGGCAACCACGACGACGGACGCCCGTTCATCACCGCGATGTTCACCTACGCCGGTGGTGTTGGGGCGCGCGCCACCAAACCGGGTCTCTCGGCGTGCTCGTACCCAACGGGTGTGTCGGCCGTGCCGGTCGAGGTGGTCGAAGCATCAGCGCCGATTCGCTTCCTTCGCAAGGAGCTGCGCCTGGGCAGTGGTGGCGATGGCGCGCAGATCGGTGGGCTGGGACAGACGATCGAGTTCACCGTTGACACCGACCGCCCGTGGCAGCTGAACGCGGTCACCTCGCGACTGTCGGACGCGCCGCAGGGTCTGTTCGGCGGCAGTTCCGGCGCAGCGGGCTCGTTCACCGTGAACGGCGAACCGGTGCGCACGCAGTCTCGGGTCACGTTGCAGCCCGGAGATCACGTTCGGCTCGACCTGCCGGGCGGAGGCGGCTACGGCGCGGTGGTGACCGTATGACGATCTTGACCGCCGCACTGCTCGACTCGTTCGACGCGTCGATCGCCGATGTGACGACAGCGATCACGATGCCACCCGAGATCTACACGTCCGAGGAGTTCTTGAGATTCGAGCGCGACGCCGTGTTCGCCAGGGAGTGGCAGTGCGTCGGTCGGGCGAGCCGGATTCCGAACGCCGGCGACTACTTCACCACCACAGTCAACGCAGAACCGATCATCGTCACCCGCGCCAAGAACGGGGAGATCCACGCGTTCTCGGCGATCTGTCAGCACCGCGGGATGCAGGTCGTCGATGACGAGGGCAACTGCACCAAGTTCACCTGCCCGTATCACCTGTGGAGCTACGACCTCACCGGCCGGTTGCTCGGCGCGCCGGCGATGGAGCGAACCGACGACTTCGACAAGAAGCAGTTCCCGCTGCCCGCGCTGAAGGTGGAGCTGTGGTTGGGCTTCGTCTTCGTCCACTTCGATCCCGATGCGCAGCCGCTCGCGCCAACACTCGCGACCTATGCCCCCTATCTCGAGCACTACGACCTCGCCAACGCAGTGTGCCCGGGCACGTTCACGCTGACCGATCTGGCGTGGAACTGGAAGGTGATGTTCGAGAACTTCAACGACGGTTACCACGCCAACAAGCTGCACCACACCATCCAAGATTTCTGCCCCAGCGAACTCGCGGCGTTCCCGGTCGACTGGCAGCCCGGATCGAACGTGATCTTCCGGACCAACGGATACACCCACATCGACGGCGGCTTCAATGCCACCACCAAAGCTCTGCTGCCTCTGTTCCCAGCGCTGACCGAGGACGAGCGGATGCGTTCGACGTTCGCACTGATGCCGCCGACCCTGTGCTTCGGGACCGCGCCGGATCAGGCGTTCTTCTTCCTCGTCAGGCCGAAGACCGCCGACACGATCGATCTGGAGATCGGCTATCTGTTCCACCCCAGCGCACTCGAGCACCCGATGTTCGATCACCTGTTCCAGATGAGTGATGCGGGGGTCCAAGTGTTCGTCCGCCAGGACCAGGACGCCACCACCAAGGTGCAACGCGGGATGCACAGCCGTTTCGCTGCTCGTGGACGGTACTCATGGCAAGAGCAGAGCCACGTGCAGTTCAACCGGTGGCTGGTGCAGCGGTACCGAGCGCAGTGGCCGACTCGATGACCGCGCGGGATGAACCTCCGGTGTCGGCGATCGCCGACGTGTTGGCCCTGTGGGGTGACGACGGCTGGCTGACGCCACCGCTGAGCCCGGTCGTTGCCGCGACCGAGGCGATTCTCGGCAGGGTCCGCATCTTCGCCGGTGCACATCCGGTGGGAGGGGCGGTGTGGGGCGAGATCCTGACGATTGCTGCACGGCAGCAGAACGCATGCGGGGCCATGGTCGACGGCTTCGTCCGTGACGTCCCCGCGATGAACGAGCTCGGCGTGCCCGTCTACGCCCGCGCCGTGTGTGTCGGTGGTCCGAACGGGCGCGCCCACGTCGTCGGAGTCGATGTCGAGGCTCGTGTCGGTGGCGTCGTGATCGACCCCGATGACCATGTCGTTGCAGATGCAACTGGGTGTGTGCGCATACGCGCAACTCGCCTTGGCGAGGTCCTGGGGGCAGCGCGACGATACGCCGCAGCCGAACAACAGGTCACCGATGCACTGACAGCCGGCGAACCGCTGTCCAGCGCCTCTCGATACAAGAAGTCGGCCGTCGATGAACTGAGGGAGGTGAACCAAAGCAGGAAATGACGGCCTCCAGCAGTTCGGCGACGATCGCCGTGAACGAAGCTCAACGAATGCAGACCACCTTTGGGGGAGAACACCATGAGAACATCTCGAATCGCCATCGCAGCAATTGCTGCCCTCAGCCTCGTTGCCGCGTCCTGCGGTGACGACGAAGAAGCGTCATCGGTACCGACCACCGCGGCACCAGATGTCACCGATGCGCCAACGGTCACGACCGAGGCATCAACAGTGACCGAGCCTGCCGTGACCGAACCTGAAGTAACCGAGCCTGAAGTAACCGAGCCTGCGGTTCCGATGGAGCTCGACACCAACGGTGATGGCACGGTCGTGTTCGGCGTTGCCGCTGCCGGGCCACGCGACGACGGCGCGTACTACCAAGCGCTGGTCGACAAGGCCATCTCCGTGTCCGAGGAGAACGGATTCGGTGAGCCGATCATCGTCGACAACATCACGACCGAGGATGCGGCGACCGAACTGAAGAACCTTGCTGAACAGGGCGTCGACGTGATCCTGGTCGGTGCGAGTGAGATCGCCGATCCGTTGGTCGACCTGATTGCCGAGTACCCCGAGATCTTCTGGTACTGCAACTGCGGTGCTGGCTACCCCGGTAACGCCGGTCTCGCGCAGAGCCAGGACGACTCGTCCGAGATCAGCTACACGGCCGGGTACGCGACAGCGTTGCTGCTGCAGGAATCCGGCGGTGACAATGCCGCGTTCATCGGCTGTTGTGACCTCAACTTCGAAAAGGAGGCCTACCTTGCCTTCGAGATGGGGCTGCAGGCCGTTGACCCGGCGTTCACCATGACCTACATCCCGACCGGCTCGTTCCCGTTCGACTTCGACAACACCGCTGGTGCAACCGAAGCATTGAACAGCGCGATCACCAGTGGTGCCGACGCGGTGTACCCGTACCTCGGTGGTGCTCATGAACCGTTGGTGAAGATCGCCAACGAGCAGGGATTGATCACCATGTCGGCGGGTTCGTCAAAGGCGTGCGATCGCGATGATCTGGAGTATCAGATCCAGGTTCGTTTCGACGGTGGCGACTATCTCGACACCAACCTCGGCGAGATCGTGTCGGGTGAGTTCACCGAGGGCGAGATCCGCTTGTTCAAGGTCGGTATCGACCCAGAACCGGGGGCGAACATCTGCGATGCGACACCCGACCAGCAGGCAGCGATGGACGAGGTCTACGCGCAGATCGCAGCCGGTGACTTCGCCGATGAGTTTGGGGCCATCAAGGGCCAGGCGTACTCGGGCGGCTGAGGTTGTCCTCACCAATGAACGCGACCGCTGGGGTGGATGCCATCGCACCCACCCCAGCGGTCGAACTTGTTTCGATCACCAAGCGCTACGGCCGTATCGTTGCCTGCGACGAGGTCGACCTGCAGCTTCGTCCCGGCGAGATCCACGGGATCCTGGGCGAGAATGGCGCGGGTAAGTCGACGCTGATGAAGATCCTCATCGGTCTCGTCCAACCCGACGCCGGAACGATCATCGTGGCCGGACGCCGGACCATCATCGGTGATCCACAGACCGCTGCCGATCTCGGCGTTGGCATGGTGCACCAGCACCTCAGCCTGGTCGACTCGCTGACGGTATGGGAGAACGTGCTGCTTGGCGATCATCGCCGCGTTGATCGGCGCGCGGCGCGCGACGAAGTGATCGAGGTCGCGGAGCATTATGGGCTCGGTATCGATCCCGACGCTCGCGTCGGAGATCTTTCCGCTGGCCTCCGGCAACGGGTCGAGCTGATCAAGTGCCTACGACGCGACCCGGCCATCTTGATCCTCGACGAACCGACATCGGTACTCACGCCTGCCGAGAGCGAGCAACTGTTCGAGACGCTGCGCTCAGTCGTCGCCAGCGAGCGGCGCGCTGTGGCACTCGTCAGCCACAAGCTCGCCGAGGTCCTTCATGCCACCGACATCGTCACGATCATGCGCCAAGGGCGGGTGGTGGATCGGCGCGCCACAGCCGATGCCACTGCTGCCTCGTTAGCTCGGGCGATGGTTGGTCGCGAAGTTTCGCTACGCGCCAGCGCGGCCGCACTTGGTGCGACCGAGGTGTTCGCGTCGCGGCGGGATGATCGACACCGTGTGAGCAACGAGCGTCCGGTGATGTTGGCCCTCGATCACGTCAGCGTTCATCGACGGGGTTTGGCTCTGCTCGATGATTTGTCCCTCACGGTTCACGCCGGTGAGATCGTCGGCGTCGCCGGCGTCGAAGGCAATGGACAACGCGAGCTCGGCGAGGTGCTGTCCAGCTTGCTCGCGATCGACGACGGCAGCGTCACCGTCGATGGCCAGACCGTGCGCGCCGGGCGCGCGGGCGCCATGGCCCGCGCCGGTGTCGCGGCAATTCCCGAAGACCGCCACGACTGCGGGTGCGTTCTCGACATGTCGATCGCCGACAACCTGTTGATCGACCGGATCGGCACAGTCGCTCGGCGAGGGTTCATCAGCGCAGCCAAGCGACGGGCTGCGGCTCAGGTGTTGATGGACGAGTTCGAGATCGTCGGGGCTGGCCCCGACGCGGCCTTCGGCAGCTTGTCAGGTGGCAATCAGCAACGGGTCGTGCTGGCGCGCGAACTCAGCCAACGACCGAAGGTTCTGGTTGCCGCTCAGCCGACACGCGGTCTCGACGTGGGCGCGATCGAGTACACGACCGAACGGTTGCGGGCCGCTGCCGCTTCTGGAATTGCGGTCCTGCTGATCTCGACTGAGCTCGAGGAGATTCTCGAGCTTTCGGATCGAATCGTCGTCATTGCGAGGGGTCGGGTGATCGGCGAGCTCGATCGTTCAGAGGCGACCTCGGAACGACTGGGTCTGCTGCTCGGCGGAGTGGAAGCGGGATGCCCCGATGACATCGAGTAGCGAAGCCACTGTTGCGCGTACGCCTGTCGGATTCACGTCTGCCGGCCGGTCGGCGACGCTGCGAATGACGACGCTGATCGGGCTGTATGTGCTGGCGGTCAGCGTCGCGCTTGCACTGTCGGGTGTGTTGATCGCTGTCACCGGTGGACCGTGGCGATCGGTGCTGAGTGCGTTGCTCGACGGATCACTCCGCAACCCGGGCCGGTGGGGCGATACGTGCACCGAGGCCGCACCGTTGCTGATCGTCGCCCTGGGCTCGATCGTGGCCACCCGTGCCGGTCTCGTCAACATCGGCCAGGAGGGTCAAGTCGCCGTCGGTGCTGCGTTCGCCGCGTTCGTCGCGACCCGCAGCTCCGGGCCGGCAACGATTGCCGCCGCGCTGATCGCCGGCATCGTTGGTGGAGCGCTGTGGGCGGGGCTGGCTGCCGTGCTGCGGTACTGGCGCAGGGTTCCTGAGGTGATCAGCACGCTGCTGCTGGTGTTCATCGCCGCACAGGGAACCGGATACCTGCTGACCCGCACGTTCCTCCTGCTCGACAACGATCCGAACAAGCCGAACCGGGTTCAGACCAGCGCACAGCTCGACACGGGAACGCGCATCGGTGAGATTCGCATCTTCGGCAACGAGTTCCCATGGTCGGTTCCCACCGCAGTGCTACTGGCTGTTGCCGTGGGGATGTTGCTGCACCGTTCCACGTGGGGATTCCGGTTGACCGTGCTCGGCCACAACCAGCGCACGGCGCAACGGATCGGGATCCCAGTCGTCATCGCCGGTACCACCGCGCTTGCCCTGAGCGGTGCGCTGGCCGGGTTGGCCGGCGCGGCGATGCTCGCGGGAGGCGCGGCGAACTACCGCTTCACTCCAGGGTTCTCGAACAACGTCGGCTGGGAGGGATTGCTCGTCGCGCTCGTCGCCCGCAACCGTCCGGCCGCGTGCATCCCCGTTGCTCTCGTGTTCGGTGCGTTGCGAACCGGGTCGGGCTTCCTCGCCGCAACAGGGGTCGAGCGCTCGATCGTCGATGTCGTTCGCTCGCTACTGGTACTGGCGTTGCTGGTTCCGCCGGCCGTCATTGCGATCCGTCGACGTCGACTCAGCCCTCCGCCAGCGTCGGTGTCGACCGATGAGCCGGTCGTGACGGCTTCGATGTCAGGGGTGGCCGGATGATCGCCGGCATCGTCAACGTCATCGTCGACGTACTCGGCGCCGAGGCGATGTACAACTCCGCGATCCGGTTCGCGATCGTGCTTGCATTCGCTGCCGTTGGCGAGTGGGTCGCCGAGCGTGCGGGCACGTTGAACATCTCGGCAGGCCTAAGAGTCTTCTGCTTCGTAGTTTAAAATGTTTTTGATATTTTTGTAATGCACAGTTCCCTCCAGCCG
>JANNHO010000466.1:0-5328 GCA_031404435.1 Acidimicrobiaceae bacterium
GGGCAAGACGACGACCATGCTCAAGGTGCTCGACGCGTCCAACTACAGCTTCCTCTCGGACGATCTGATCATCGTCGACCGCTCCGGCCGTGTGCTGACCTATCCGAAGCCGCTGACAATCAGCGCACACACCGTTCATGCGTTGCGCTCGGCCGAGCTCGACCGGTTCGAACGCGTGACGCTTCCGGTGCAAAGCCGCGTTCACTCCCGCGCCGGTCGGCGCTTTGCCTTCCTGCTGACATCGCAGCGTCTGCCGGTCGCCAGCATCAACGCCGTCGTTCAACGAATCGTGCCACCGCCGAAGTACCACGTCGAGCGGCTCGTCCCCGGGTTGCGAGTCGGTGAATCGGCCACGCTTGCGGGCATGTTCATCATCGAACGCTCCAAGGACCAGGACACCACGTTCGCGGTGTCGGCCGACGAAGCGTTGGAGATCCTGCTGGCCAATTGTGACGACGCATACGGTTTTCCGCCGTACGCCACACTGGAGCGATTGTTGCACGGCGTCAGCAAGATCGACTTGCGCCTGACCGAACGTGAGATCATCGCCGCAGCTCTCGCTGGACGACAGACGTTTGTCGCCCGCTCAACGCACCTTGGTTGGGCCGACGACATCCACCGGCTGATCATCGATGATCTGGTGCTGGTCGGCCCAGCGCCCGATCATCGATTGGGAGAGGGGCAGTCGGTCGGAGCATCCGTCAACGGTCATCTCGCATCGGCCAACGGCCGGTGCTAGTGGGCGGCCCGTTCGCCCGGGGCCGCGCAGACATCACGAGGACCGAGAGCTCCGGCAAGGAAGAAGCCGGGCGAATGGCCCAGTTTCTCGGTGTTGGTGTCACCGGCTTGGGGATCAACACGCTCGCACTGACCACAGCGGTCGGGGCGGTCGGCGTGCACTACGTGATCGGGCTCGTGATTGCCACCGCCTGTTCGACGACCTGGAACTTCATCCTCGTCGAGCACTGGGTGTATCGCAGTTGCGGGCCCGACCGCAGGGCCCGCCGGTATATGCAGTTCTTTGCGATGAACGCCGTGGCGCTCGCGCTGCGTGGTCCCCTGGTCGTCACACTCACCGAGGTCGGCCACATCCACTACGCCGTATCGAACCTCGCCTCACTTGTGGTCATGTTCGCGGCCCGATTCCTGGTGGCCGACAGGGTGATCTGGCGGCGACGGCCAGTTGGTGACGCCGTTGTCGAGGCTGTCCATGGCTGAACGGACGACCCCGGGCGGTCGCAACGCCATGAGCCGAGGAGACCTCGGCCAACTCGGCGTCGTGGTCGGAAGGCGCAGCAGGACCGCGCCCAACGACGACCGTGCGACCCGCTCCGGGTGGGCGCGAGCGACCGTGGCCTCCTGGCCGGCCCAACAATCTGACGCAGGCCGGCGTTCGCCGACGCGTACGATCCCGGGTGCTGGCACAGCGAGCACCGGATGGAGCGTCGCCGCGGTGCGCATGGTCGCCTTCGTCTCCGTTGCTGCGCCGGCGGTGCTGTTGCGGGTGTGGGAGATCAACGCCCTCGGTTTCAACAGCGACGAAGCCGTCTATGCCGGACAGGGCGCGTCCATCGCCGGGCACAATGAGTTCCTCGGATCGTTCCCGGTCTTTCGCGCCCATCCGCTGTTGTTTCAAAGCGTGCTGTCGGTGCTCTATCGCGATGAGGTGTCCGATCTCGTCGGCCGGCTTGCCGCGGCAACGTTCGGTGTCGCGACGGTCGGGGTCGTGTACCTGTTCGGGCGAGAGATGTACGGCCGATCCGTTGGTTACGTGGCGGCGTTGTTGATGGCCGTCATGCCGTATCACGTGGTGGTCACCCGGCAGGTGCTCCTCGACGGTCCGATGACGTTCTTTGCGGCGCTCACGCTGCTGCTCATCGCCAAGCACGCAGCGACTTCGAACAGCATCTACTTCTACCTCGGCGCTGGCGCGCTCGGGCTCGCCGTCATTTCCAAGGAGCCGGCAGTGCTGTTCATCGGCGGTGTCTACGCGTTCTACGCGTTGGCCCGGGTCGGCCACGTGCGGCTGCACCAGGTGATCGTTGCGTCGACGTTGTTCGTCTTGACGGTGCTGCCATTCCCGCTTTCGCTCAAGTTCTCCGGGCGCACCAGCACCGGGAATCAGTTCCTGTCGTATCAGATCTTTCGCAAGCCGAACCACACCTGGACCTTCTACTTCACCGAGGTCCCACCGGCGATGGGCAGGTTGGTGCTCGCTGCGGCAGCGGGCGGACTGATCGCGCTGTGGCCGAGACGCACCTGGCGCGAGGCATTGCTGTGTTGCTGGATCGTCGTCCCGCTCGGCTTCTTCGAACTCTGGCCGGTCAAAGGCTTTCAGTATCTGCTCCCGACGGTGCCCGCTGTGACGGTGCTCGCGGCACGCGCTGTCGTGTCGATCCCGCGTGAGGCGTTGCGTCGACGGTACCTCGATCAAAGCAGGTTGATCACGTCTGTGGCGGTAGTCGCGTTGGTGGTCAGCCTGGCATTGCCGTCGTGGCATGCGATTCAACCATCGAACGCCGACACCAAGTTCCTCGCCGGCTCGGGTGGGGTGCCGGGCGGTCGCGAGGCAGGTAGATGGGTGGCCGAGAACGTTCCCGAGGGCGCGCGGATGCTGGCGATCGGCCCGTCGATGGCCAACATCGTCATGTTCTACGGTCACCGTGAGACGTACGGGCTGTCCGTGAGCCCCAACCCTCTGCACCGCAATCCCGTCTATGAGCCGGTGGTCAACCCCCGACAACCTGATCCGTCAGAGCGAGATCCAATACCTCGTGTGGGATGCATACACGGCCGCGCGCACCGAGTTCTTCACCAGGAAGCTCGAACGCTATGTCGAGCGCTATCACGGCCGCGCCGTCTACACCTTCTCGATCGAGGTCGAAGATGCCGACGGCAAGCTCGTGCAGCAACCCGTGATCGTGATCTACGAGGTCCGACCGTGAGACGCGGAGCCGCGGCGGCCGTGCTGGCGGTCTCGGCAGCGCTCGCCTGGGGCGCTCCGGGCACGGTCGCGACCGGTGCCGTCCCGTTGGCAGAGGATGTGACGACCACCACGCCGATCAAGCATTTCGTCACGCTGATGCAGGAGAACCATAGCTTCGACAACTACTTCGGCACCTACCCCGGTGCCGACGGAATCCCGGCCGAGCTGTGCATGCCGATCGATCCAGCCGACACCGACGCCGGTTGCAGCCGTCCGTTCCACCTCGGCGGAAAACCGGTCCTCGACCTCGGTCACAGCGAGACCGTGTTCGATCAGCAGTACGCCGGCGGCTCGATGGACGGCTTCGTGTCGGCATTCGCCGAGCTGCCAGGAATCGGTGACCTGGCGATGGGCTACTACGACGACCGTGACATGCCGTACTACTGGAACATTGCCGACAACTACGTCTTGTTCGACCGCTTCTTCACGTCGGCGGCCGGCGGCAGCGTCTGGAACCACTTCTACTGGGTTGCAGGTGCGCCCGGGAACCCCGCGTCGGACTCGATGCGCGAGGAAGGCTTCGACGACGTCCCGACCATCTTCGACCGCCTCCAGGCGGCCGGTATCACGTGGAAGTTCTACATCGAGAACTACGACCCGTCGATCACCTTTCGCAACCCGAGCACCGGAGACAAAGGTGCGCAACTGGTGTGGGTACCGATCCTCAACTACAACCGCTTCCTCGACGATCCGGCCCTGAACGACCGAATCGTGTCGCTGGAGACGTACTTCGACGATCTCGCCAACGGCACGCTTCCGTCGGTGTCGTACATCGTCCCGTCCGGCGCCAGCGAACATCCACCCGGCAGCATCCAAGCCGGTGAGCGTTTCGTACGCTCGCTCGTGAACGGCTTGATGCGCTCGTCTGCGTGGAAGTCGTCGGCGTTCATGTGGACGTACGACGATTGGGGAGGTTGGTACGACCACGTACCACCCCCGCAGGTCGACGAGTACGGCTACGGGTTTCGCGCTCCCGCACTCTTGGTGAGCCCATACGCGAAACGCGGCCACGTGGACAGCACCGAGCTCGATTTCACCTCAATGCTCAAGTTCGTCGAGGAGAACTGGGATCTCGAACCGCTCGCGTCGAGAGATGCCGCGGCGAACAACTTCTTGTCGGCGTTCGACTTTGCAAGCCCGCCCCGTGAACCGGTGCTACTCGACCGATCGCGAGTGGTCGAACCGCTTCCGGATCCGAAGACCGCTGTCGTCTACCTGGCCTATTCGGCAGCGCTCGCAGTGCCCCTCTTGGTGGTTGCGACGGCGATTGCCGTCAGCCGCTTCCGGATCATCCGCTCCCGCCACCGTCGAACACGAATGGACGTCGCATCATGATCCGGCGGGCCTCTAACTCGCTGTGGCGGGCGGTCGTGCCGACGGTGCTCGTCACTGTGTGGCTGGCGGGTCAAGCAGGGGCCGTATCGGCGGCGCCTACTGGACTGAACGATCCGGCGCAGCCGATCCGGACCGAGCAGGTGCGAGTTGCGACACTGCCACCGGTGTCGGGGATCCGTGTTCGACTCGATGGCCGCGAGGGAACCACCGATGCCGCAGGAGCGGTCACGCTGTCGCGCGATCGCTACGCGGACGTGCCGCCGTCGGAGATCGAGGTGCTCGACGCGGTGGTGGCCATCGACGATCGGACCCGCGCCCGGGTAGCGCGGGTGTTCGGCCCCGGCGGAGTGCACCCAACCATCGCGTTCGACATGGACTACACCGTGGGCTTCACGTTCGATCCGGGCGATGCTGCGGACAACGCGGTCGCTGATCTCGGCACGCTTGCGGTGCGCAGCAGCGTCGGTGAGGTCAAAGAATTGCAGCCCGAGGACGTTGAATGGTTCCACGGGCAGCGGGTCGTCCAGTTGAACGGCGAGCTCGAGGTGAAAGACCTCTACTGGACGCTCCAATCGCTGGACTTCCATGGGAGCAACCTGGTGAACCGATCGCAGCAACGCTTCGAGCCGTCGAAGACCGCCAGCGTCGCAGTCGATCTGCTGTTCTTCACGGCCACGTTCCGGGCTCGTGACGCATTGTTCTTTCATCCCCAGGGCGACCGCATCGAACTCACCTATCCCGACGGGTTTACCCGCGACGTCCCCCTCGACAACTCGGGTCGAGCCACCGTTGGCGGACTCCCGCGCGGCGAGTATCAGGTGAAGGTGATCGGCGGGGGTCCGGAGCTGAGCCAGCCGGTCGCGATCACCCGAGCGCAGGACATCGACTTCAAGGTGCTCAGCTGGTTCGACATCGGCGTCGGAACCGGCAGCGGGGTGCTCTTCGCCCTCGGCCTGCTTGTCATCGGCGAGGTGTCGTTGCGCCGCCGTCACCGGGCTCGCCGTGTC
>JANNHO010000467.1:0-9780 GCA_031404435.1 Acidimicrobiaceae bacterium
GACTCTTCAAACGAGAACGGGAAGCGAGAACGGCGATTCGGGGAAACGCCGGCGCGGCCCTACCCGAGATACAGAGGCGGCGGCGGCGTAAGCGCAGCAGTCGTCGGCGAGATTCCCGGCGAGAAATTTGCGAAGAAAAACTCTGGCTCGCGGACCTGACGCGGACCTGGGAACGACGAAGGCCCCCTCTCGGGGGCCTCTCTGGTCTCTGACCAGGTACTTTGCAGTGGGGCTACACAGAATCGAACTGTGGACCTCATCCTTATCAGGGATGCGCTCTAACCGACTGAGCTATAGCCCCTCTGGCAGCACAAGAGGCTACCGCACCGGCCTGCAAACCCTCCGCCGAAATGGCGAGAGGTGTCGTCGGCACCGCTCACGCGATCACTGCTGACTTGCGCGTGAGCGGATGGTCGAGCGTGCCGGGCCCCGGGCGACGACCTCCTCTTCGAGCACGCTGACACGTACCCCACCGACGAGGTCGGTGATGAGGTTGAACAACGTGGCCAACAGCACCGCGAACCCGGTCAGGCCAACCGATACGAACAGGCCTGCGACCCACGCGCTGTGGTAGATCTCGCCACCGTTGAACTCGAAGCTCTCCCAACCGAACTGTTCGAAGAACTTCTCCACGTTGTCAACCGTTCCCGTCGCATGGGCGACGTTCCACAACAACACGCCTGCGACAAGACAGACCATGTACAAGATGACGTTGAACACGATCGCGACCTTGAACACGCTCCACGTGTCAACGTGGCGAACCACCCGAGTAACCCGGCGAACCCTCGGCTTGCCGCGTCGGAACGTCACCGGGCGCTGCAGCGCACGCACCGGCAGCACCATGCCGGTGCTTTCGTCAATGAATACCTCATCACCGAGTGGAGCCCCGTACCCGTCGATGGAAACGAGATCGTCCAGTGGCGCCGGGGTGGGGACCAAGACCTCGGTCAGCGGCGGGGCAGTGATCTTGCCCTGCGCATCCACCTCGGCCGGACGGTCGGAATCTGGGGCGAGTGCCGACGGGGTGCTCGCCGCCTGAGTGACCGCGGGGATCGCCATCGTGGCCTGGCCCCGGTCTACCGCGGTTCCGGCGGACGTGGCCGCAAGCACGTCCCGCTTGGGTCGGTCGGCATCACCGGTGCCATCAGAACCCCGGGACTCGGGCTGCGCGGGGCGCTCCGCTGGCGGATACGTCGGGTCGGCTTCGACGATCGACGGCAACTCGATTGCGTCAGCCAGCGGATCGACCGGCACGACCGGCTCACTCAGGCGATTCAGCCGGTCGAGCACATCGGCTTCGCGCTTGGACACCCCAGCCCGTGGCACCCGCTTCGCAGTGGTGCCGCCCCGTGAGGCCGACACCTGCGGCTCCTTCGATGCCGCGCCCGCCGCCTTCTTACCGGCCGGGCGCGTCACGCGTCCCGCCCCGGCAGATTTTGGCACGCTCGGCTCACCGGTGGTCACCCCACGAGCATAGAGAACTCGGCTGCCGCAACTGCCGCACCCTGAGCGGCCGCTGTCACGGGCCGTCACCGGCGCGGGCGGTAGCCCGAGCCGACCCGATGGCAACCACGACGGTCACCTCGCTGGCGGATTGGTCGAACTGCACCAGAGTGGCCCCGTTGCGCTGGGCCAACTCTTGCGCAGCTGTCCGCCCACCGGCCAGACCGGCGAGCGCCGCCGCGTCGGCGGCGGTGTGGGCCCGTTGGCGGGCAACCATCGCCGTCCCGACCTCGGCCACACCGACCGAAACCAGCGATGCGAACACGATGACCAGTGCCCCGAGGAGAACAATCTGGCCCTCGTCGGGGCTGCACCGGCCTGCCCGCTTCGTCGTGCGTACGCGCATCTGCGCCACCACCTTCCGTTCGTCAGATGTGTGGCTGCCGATGGACCGGCTGCGATATGGCGCGTCAGCCGCGCAAGACGGCGACCTCAGTCGTCGTCGTCGGTGCCAAGGATCGGAGCAACAGACGCCACCGTTTGACCGTCGTCGAGGCTCATCAACCTCACGCCTGTGGCGCCGCGGCCTTGTGAACTGATGTCGCGAACTCCCATCCGGATCATCACTCCGCCGCTCGAGACCGCGACGATCTCGTCGTCGAGACCAACCATGAACGCGGCCACGACCTTGCCCTTCTTGCCGGTGAGCTTGATCCCGATGACCCCGATGCCGCCGCGACCCTGGGTGTTGAAGTGCTCGAGTTGGGTGCGCTTGCCGTACCCGGATTCGGTGACCATCAAGATCGCGGTGTCGTCGCGAGCGACGTCGACGCTGACGAGCTCGTCGCCGGTACGCAGCTTCATCCCGCGCACTCCGCCGGCGGTGCGGCCCATCGCCCGCACCTCGCTTTCGTTGAAACGGATCGTCATGCCGCTGCGGGCGACCATGAAGATGTCGTCGGTCCCGCTGGTCTCGATCACCTTGACGAGCTCGTCTTTGTCACGAAGGTTGATCGCGATCAAGCCATCGCGGCGCGACGAGTCGTACTCGTTGAACGCAGTCTTCTTGACCGTTCCGTTGAGCGTGGCGAAGAACAGGTTGCGTTCGCCAGCAAAATCCCGGGTGTCGATGATGGCCTGGATCGTTTCACCGGCCTGCAACGGCAAGAGGTTGACGATTGGCATGCCCTTGGCGGCACGCTCGCGCTCGGGAATGTCCAGCGCCCGTAGCCGGTACACCTTGCCGCGGTTGCTGAAGAACAACAAGAACGCGTGCGCCGTGGTGAAGATGACGTCACGGACCAGGTCATCGGACTTCAGCTTGGCTCCGCTGACCCCGCGCCCGCCGCGCCCCTGGGTCTTGAAGTTGACCGCCGGCACGGCCTTGACGTACTGAGCCTCGGTCATCACGATGACGAGCTCTTTGTCCTCGACCAGATCCTCGATGCTCATCTCGCCGGTATCGAAGGCAATTGCGCACACCCGTGGTGTGGCGAACTCGTCGCGAATCGCGGTCATTTCGGACTTGATCACGTCCCGAAGGCGCTCGGGTTCGTCGAGGATGGCCTGCAGATCGATGATCCGTGCGCGCACGTCTTCGATCTCGGTCTGGAGGTCGATGCGGCTGAGTCGAGTGAGCTGGGCAAGACGCATCTCCAAGATGTCGGCCGCTTGCAATTCTGAGAACTCGTACGGGACCGCCATCAACGAAGCCTTCGCCGCGGCTGCATCATCGCTGGCGCGAATCAAGGCGATGATCTGATCGATGACATCGAGCGCCTTGATCCGGCCCTCGAGCAGGTGCTCACGCTTGCGAGCCTTGTCGAGGCGGAACTGAGTGCGCCGGGTAATGACTTCGACCTGATGACGAACGTAGCCCTGTAGTGCGGTGAGGAGGTTGAGTGTGCGCGGCACGCCGTCGACCAGCGCCACCATGTTGACCCCGAAGCTGGTCTGCAGCTGCGTGAGCTTGTACAGGTTGTTGAGCACGACGTTCGCGTTGGCGTCTCGCTTCAAGGTGACGATCAGGTTGGTCTTGCCGCCGGCAGAACCGTCGTTGACATCGCTGATGCCATCGAGATCGCCTGCATCGACGAGCTCTTGGATGCGGCCGGCAATTGCCGAGCAGCTGGTCTGATACGGCAACTCGGTGACCACGATCTGGTACCCGCCGCGCTTGGTCTCTTCGATGCTGGCCGTGGCACGCATTTTGATGCTGCCGCGACCGGCGCGGTACGCATCCATGATCCCGGCGCGCCCGAGAATGCTGCCGCCCGTCGGGAAATCGGGACCCTTCACGAAGTGCATCAGATCCTCAGCGGTTGCTTCGGGGTTGTCGATGAGGTGAATGGTGGCGTCGATCACCTCGCCAAGGTTGTGCGGCGGAATGTTGGTGGCCATACCGACCGCAATGCCCTGGCTACCGTTGACGAGCAAGTTCGGGAACCGAGCCGGGAGCACTTTCGGCTCTTCACGGCTGCCGTCGTAGGTGGGCGTCATGTCGACGGTTTCTTCGTCGATGTCGGCGAGCAACTGCATCGCCAGTGGATGCAACCGGCACTCGGTGTAGCGCGAGGCTGCCGGGCCAAAATCGGGGCTGCCGTAGTTGCCGTGGAAGTCGATCAGGGGATGGCGCAGCGAGAACGGCTGGGCCATGCGCACGAGCGCGTCGTAAATCGCGCTGTCGCCGTGAGGGTGGTACTTGGCCATCGTGTCGCCACTGACACGAGCCGACTTCACGTACGGCCGGTCAGGGCGAAAGCCCTGCTCGTCCATGTCCCAAATGATCCGCCGGTGCACCGGCTTGAGGCCGTCGCGAACGTCAGGGAGGGCGCGCGACATGATGACCGACATCGCGTAGTCGAGGAAGCTGCGCTCCATCTCGTCTTGCAGCGCAACAGGCTGCACCGACAGTGAAGGATCGTCGCCCAGACCGTCATCGACTGATCCGTTGCCAGGCCCTCCGCTGCCAAGACCTCCGGCTACAGGACCACTGCTTTGGTCGTCGTCATCGTCGGGTGGGATGGGGGGATTTGGGGTGTCACTCATCAGAAGTCGAGGTTCCTCACGTCACGGGCATTGGTCACGATGAAGGCCTTGCGTAGATCGACGTTCTCGCCCATCAACACGCTCATCATCTCGTCGGCAATCGCAGCTTCTTCGACCTCGACCTGCAACAAGGTGCGCGTCGAAGCATCCATCGTGGTCGGCTTGAGCTCTTCCCAGTCCATCTCACCGAGGCCCTTCAACCGCTGGAACTCCTTCTTGTGGTTGGGGTGGGCAGCAAGCCAGGTGGCCTTGGCCTGGTCGTCTTTCAGGTAGATCTTCTCCTTGCCGACCACCGTGCTGAACAACGGCGGCTGGGCGATGTACACGTATCCGGCCTCGACCAGCGGACGCATCTGACGGTAGAAGAACGTCAGCAGCAACGTGCGGATGTGGCTGCCGTCGACATCGGCATCGGCCAGCAGGATCACCTTGTGGTACCGGGCCTTGGCAGCGTCGAACTCGTCGCCGACGCCGCCGCCGATCGCAGTGATCAGGTTCTGGACCTCGTTGTTCTTCAACATCTTGTCGAGGCGGGCCCGTTCGACGTTGAGGATCTTGCCGCGGATTGGAAGGAGCGCCTGCGTACGCGGGTCGCGTGCGTTCAGGGCGGAACCGCCAGCCGAGTCGCCTTCGACGATGAACAGTTCGCTCTCGTCTGGGTTCCCGCTGGAGCAGTCTTTCAACTTGTCGGGCATTCCCGCCCCGCTGAGTGCGGTCTTGCGCCGGATCGCGTTCCGCGCGTTCTTGGCGGCAACGCGGGCCTGCGAAGCAGCCTGCGCTTTCTTGACCATCCGGTTGCCCTCGGCCGGGTTCTCCTCGAGCCATTCAGCAAGCCGTTCGTTGGTCGCCTTCTGGACGAACGAACGCATCGGAACGTTACCGAGCTTGGCTTTGGTCTGGCCCTCGAACTGCGGCTCACGCAACTTCACCGCGATGATCGCCGTGATGCCCTCGCGGATGTCCTCGCCGAGGAAGTTCTCTTCCTTCTCTTTCAACAGGTTCTTGGCCCTGGCGTACTTGTTGACCGTGGCGGTGAGCGCTGTTTTGAAACCCTCGACGTGCATGCCGCCTTCGATGGTGGAGATGCCGTTGGCATATCCGTGGATTCCCTCGTGGTAACCGGTGTTCCACTGGATGGCGATATCGAGGGTCTGACCACCCTCGATATCTTCGTCTTCGTAGTGGGCCACCTTCGAAAACAAGGCCTCTTTCGACACGTTGAGGTGTTTGACGAAATCGACGATGCCGCCCTTGTACTGATATGTGACCTCCTGTAGCTCGCGCCCCTCGCGCTCGTCGCGGAACACGATCTCGAGGCCCTTGTTGAGGAACGCCATCGTTTGTAGGCGTTCCAGAACGGTGCGGGCCACGAAGTCGGTGCCCTCGGCAACGAACACCGTGGGATCAGGCCAGAACGACACCGACGTACCCGAGGTTCGCCCACGTGATGGCGACGGACCCACATCGACGACCTTGCCCTGCGGTTTGCCGCCCTTTGCATATTCCTGCTGGTAGTGCCGACCGCTACGGTCAACCTCGAGAAACAGTCGCTCGCTGAGCGCATTCACCACGCTGACCCCGACACCGTGCAGGCCACCCGACACCTTGTAGCCCTCACCGCCGAACATGCCACCAGCGTGCAACACGGTGAGCACCACCTCGGCGGCACTCTTGCCTTTATGCGGGCCGGATGGGTACGGATCGACCGGAATACCGCGACCGTTGTCGTCGACACGACAGCCGCCGTCGGGTAACAGGGTGACCCCGATGCGCGTGCAGTAGCCAGCCATGGCCTCGTCGACGGAGTTGTCGACGACATCCCAGAGCAGGTGGTGCAGCCCCGCGAGGCCGGTCGAGCCGATGTACATGCCGGGACGTTTTCGGACCGGGTCGAGCCCTTCGAGCACCTGGATGTCTTTGGCGCCGTAGTCGGCGGCTGCTTTGTTGGTGTCGGTTGACACTCGTACCTCGATCACTCGGAGAAAACAAGGGGCTCACTCGGAGACAGGCAGGGACTCGCCGTCTCAAAATCAGGTCATGACCTGGATGTTCTTTGGCGACACGGATGCGATGCGGTGAGCATCAGCAGGGATCGCGACCCGGTGGACAGTCTACCTCGGGGGTGTTACGTAGAGGTGGAAGGCCGGTACCACACCGCTGACGACACCGCTGACCACACCGCTGACCACACCGGCTCATCGAGGGCGTTTGACGCGCACATCGAAGTCGGTGATCTCTGCCCCGGCCACCTCGAGCAACCGCTGACGAAGCGTCGCTTCGAGAAAACGTAACTGTGTCGCCCACGCAGGATCGTCGACCTCCACGGTCAAGCGGGTGCCGTCGAGCTTGATCGGCTGCACGTGGAGAGCCACCACTGCACCCACCGTCTCGGCCCATCGCCCGAACACACCGCCCATCACGTGCGCCTCGGGGTGCACGCCGGTACCGGTGGCTGGTCCGCGCAGCGACCGGACAACGCCCGTGAGCGCAACACCCAACGGCACGGGCTCCCGGCTCACTGCTGCTCCACCCCGCTCACCGTACCCGCGGCGATCCGCACGATCGCGTCGGGCTCTGCCTCCGACGGCAGGCCGGCCGCAGATGTCAGCACTACCTGGCCTGATGGGAGGTGGCGAAGCAAAGCCGTGGCACGGTCGTGATCGAGTTCACTCAAGACGTCATCGAGGATCAGCAGCGGGGCACTCCCGGTGTGCTCGGTCACGAGGCGGTGCGCGGCCAGCCGTAATGCGAGTGCCAGCGTTCGCTGCTCGCCTTGTGATGCGTGCGAACGCGCCGCCATGGAATTGATCACCAGATCGAGATCGTCACGGTGCGGGCCGACGGTCGAAACGCCACGCCGCACATCGTCACCGCGGGCGGCGGCCAGGGCGGCGGCCAACCCGGTTTCACGCCAGGGCGGCCGGTAGCTCACCTCGATCGGTGTCGCCGCACCGGCAAGCTGTGCGTACGCCTCGATCACCATCGGGTGTAGCCGGTCGACCAGCACAGCGCGGGCCCGGCCGAACTGGTCGCCGAGATCACCCAAGCGCGCGTCCCACACGTCGAGGGTGAACGCAGCGTCGCCGTCGAGGCGACCATTCGCGTTCTTCAGCAGCGTGTTGCGCTGCTTCAACACACGATCAAGATCGAGCCGCATCGCGTCGTACTTGATCGCCAACGACACCAGCGTGTCGTCGAGGAACCGGCGACGCAGGCCCGGCCCGCCCTTGATCAGTTCGAGATCATCGGGGGAGAACACGGTCGCCCTGACAACTCCGAGCAGGTCCCGGGCACGTCCCAACCGTTGACGGTTGACCAAGACACGGTTCCGGCCGTTGCGATTGATCTCGGCCTCGACTGTGATGTCCCGCCCGTCGCCGGCGGCGATGACCGCACGCACCACAGCACAGTTGGCCCCAATCCGGACCAGGGCGTCATCGGGTGCGCCACGGAAGCTGTCGAGGGTGGCCAGGTATGCCACGGCCTCGGCAAAGTTGGTCTTGCCTTGGCCGTTCAATCCGACAACGGCCGTGACTCCGGGCGCAAGTGTGAACGTCGCTGAGACGTAGTTGCGGAAGTCGACCAGCTCGAGGCGGGTGACGATCACGTCGAGCTACGGCACTCGCACGGGCATCAGCAGATACAGGTAGTCGTCGCTACCAACCCCGCGAACCACCGCCGGCTTGAGCCCATCGATCGTCGACAGCGTGACGTGTTCGGCACCGACCGCTTCAACCCCGGCAGCGAGATAGTCGGGATTGAATGCCACGGTCAGGTCGGATCCGGTCGCGGTCGCGTCGAGGGCCTCCGTTGCGTTGCCGACATCCTGGGTGATCGCGGTGAGCTGCAACCCATCTGCGGAGATCTGTAGACGAACGGGAGTTGCATCGCGGGCGAGGATCTTGACCCGCCGGATCGCCTCGAGCAACGGCTCGCGCTCGATCGTGACCATGTTGGGATGGCTCGCCGGGATGAGTTGGCGGTAGTTGGGAAACTCACCTTCGATGAGCCGGGTGGTGAGCCGGGTGGTGCCCACCTCGAATGTGGCGTCACGCTCACCCAACCGCAATACGACCTCGGTGCCAGCGCCGAGTAAGCGTTGCAGTTCGTTCAACGCGCGCCCCGGAACGAGGACCTTTTGATCGGCACCCAACACGCTGACACCAGGAAGGTCACGTACCGCGAGCCGATAGGAATCGGTGGCTACCAACCTCAGCCCGTCGTTTTCGGCGGTGAGGAGCACCCCGGTCAGAATCGGTCGGGCTTCGTCGGTACTGGCGGCCCGCACAACCTGGCGGAGGGCCTCGCCGAACTCCGCGGCATTCAACGTGACCGCACTCGACGCCGGTGCAGCAAGGCGTGGGTAGTCGTCGAGTGACAACGGGCGAACACTGAACTGCGAGCGGCCACCACTGATCTTCACCTCGTCGTCGTCGACGGTGACTTCGACTTTGCCCGACGGGAGCGAACGGACGATGTCAGACGACAGTCGTGCCGGCAGCACCACAGCGCCGTCGACCTCCCCGCCGACCGCGATGTCGAGTTGGATGGTGAGGTCGAGGTCGGTCCCGGTGACGGTGAGCCGGTCACCAACGAGTTCGAGGCGTAGGCCGGACAACACCGGCAGCGTCCCAGTTCGGCCTGTAGCCGCTCGGCCAGCGGTAGCCAGCGCCTCGGCCAGCACTTCACGTTCGCAGCGGAACTTCACAGCGCAACCTTTCTCACCAATCGGATGTACAAAGAACTAATGGTTGTAATAAGGGCTGTGGATTGTGCACAACCCACCGTGGCCGCAGCGTAGGGCACGTGTGGGTGCCCACACGGTAACCCGCGCCATCCACAGCGGCGAAATGACATCGTTGTCGTTCGGTGGACAACCGGTCCATGGTCCACCGCGGCGACACGGCTACCCCCAAGATGTCCCCAACTGTTCATGAGATGGTCAACTGGTTTTCAATCGCTGGATCAGATCGGTGTAATGCAGGGCGGCCCAGTCGAGCCAGGGCTGCCATTCCCGCGCCTGCCGTTGCGCTACGGTTTGCGCCGCCTCGGCGCGGTAGCACAACAAATCGGACTCGCCATAGCGCGCGATGGCGTCCGCCGTGGGTCCAGGATCGGGCGCGATGCGATGCTGCGCGGTCCCGGCCAGACGGGTCAGCGGGGTGTCGGAGAAACTCATTTCTCCGCCCTTTTCGCCGCCCGCGACTTGCCATTCCGTCGCGATCGCCGCGGCCAATGCCGGGTGCGGCACGCTTAACACGCCACCGCCCGGCAAGCGCATCGGTTTGC
>JANNHO010000468.1:0-2050 GCA_031404435.1 Acidimicrobiaceae bacterium
CGCCGCCGGCAGCAGCAGCGCCAGCGACAAAACGACCGCCCCGTACCACCCCCATCACCACGCTCAACGGAATCGACTCGACGAGGCCGCACGCTTCGGCGCCCCCGACGAACGCTCCGCCGTGGAGGTTGATCAGTACACGGCGTTGATCGGCGCGGGGCACGTCGCCCGCTGGGGTGACGATCTCGACCCGTACGCCACCGAGCTCGGTCTCGTCGACGTCGACCGGGTAGGTGCGACGTGCGAATTTCGCGAGCGCCCGGTGAAGCGAGGCCATCTCACTCCGAAAGGTGTCGACCACCAACCGGTACTCGGCCTCGCCCGCGAACGGACCCTGTAGGGATGAGAGTGCCGACATCGGGCGCCGCTTGCGGGCGATGAACGCAGCGGCCGCCTCGGGGCTCAGCGCCGGCGAGAGCGGCAGCTGGAATGGCCCGACATCGACCGCGCCGTCGACCGAACCGGATTCGTCGCGGGGCAGCGGTCTCGGCTCGGCGGTCATGCTTCGAGGTTAGGAACCGGCGAGGCAGCCGCCGTCATCCGCCTACCCTAACGCGTGTTAGGCTGGAGAATTCGTGCTGGGCGTTCTGGGCTTGGCGTGCAAGTTGCTGAGAGGGACGACTGATGACTGAAGGTTCTGTTGGTTCAGGAGGTTCGAGCGATGACGCTCGGATCGTGTCGTGGTTGGAGGCGCTACTCGGCGGCACGGTGACATCGTGGTCGCGGCAACCGCTGTGGCGCCCGATGTGGTTCGTCAACATCGAACGCAACGGTGCTGTCGATCGGGTGGTGGTGCGCGGCGAGCGCTCGGACGCGGTGCTGCAGTTTCCGCTCGACCACGAGATGCGCTTCCAGAAAGTGCTGGAAGATCATGGGATCCGGGTGCCAAAGGTGTACGGCTGGTGCGACGAGCCGCGGGCCTATGCGATGGAGGCGCTGCCCGGGAAGCCGGACTTCGCCGGCGTGAGCCCCGCTGATCGTGCGGTGATCGTGGACGAGTACCTACAAGAGTTGGTGCGGATCCATGCGTTGCCAATCGGGCCGTTCGTCGAGGCCGGCATCGTGCGCGGCAACTCGCCGGCCGATGCGGCACACGTCGGGGCTCGCCAGTACGTGCGGGTATTTCGCGCCAACAAGGTGCGCCCCGATCCGTTGATGGAGTTCGTGCTCGGTTGGCTGGAGCGGCATCCGTTACCGCCGTCGGATCGTGAGGCACCGGTGGTCTGGGACTCGGGCCAGTTCCACCACGAGCACGGCCACTTCACGTCGGTGATGGACGTCGAGATCGGCCATCTGGGCGATCCGATGATGGACCTGGCTGCGTGGCGGATGCGTGAGACATTGATCCCGTTCGGCGACTTCAAGGAACTCTACGCCCGCTATGGCGAGCTGACGGGCAAGCCGGTCGACATGGCCGCGATCCAGTATCACCATCTGTTCTTCACGCTGACCAATGCGTTGGCGTTCCATCGGCCGCTGGCCGAGCCCATCCCGGCCACCGACTACATGACCTACGCGCACTGGGTCAGCGAGACGAATCTGCACACGGTCGAGACGATGGCCGAGTACCTCGGCATCGAGCTAGAGGATGTGCCGGTCCCTGACACGGCTTCGTCGCCGGTGTCGGCACCGCACGCGCACCTGTCGCGGTCGCTCGGTGCGATTGATGTCGACGATCCGTTCGTCAAATACCAGGTGCGGATTGCGTTCCGTCTGGCGCGCCACCTCCAGCGGTTTGACGCGAGCGCTTTGCCCTGACCCTGGCAGATCCCCTGGAGATCGCCGAATGGAGCGTCAACCGTGTCATGCCCGGTCATCGAGACGGAATCGGAGCGATGGCGATGGACGAGGGCTTCGGATGGCCCCTGCTGTTTGACGCGCCGCCGTCCGGTGCGTGGTCCGTCCAGGTCAAGATCAGATTCGCGAACGACCTTGGAGACGCCCTCTACTACTGGATGATCGACGTCGGTGACCGTACCGGTCGCGTATGCCACTGCCTAAACCCAGGCCCGGTACGTGCGGATAGAGTTCGACGCGGTATTGATGCCAC
>JANNHO010000469.1:0-42404 GCA_031404435.1 Acidimicrobiaceae bacterium
CACCGCTACGGCCACGTCCTCGACGCGCTCGCTCCGCTGCAGATGACGAGTTGCCTGACCCGTGCCGGTTGGGTTGCGATCAGCCTGGCCCAGCCGTGAGTGCCAGCTCGAGCAGCGGCGAGAAATTGGTCTGCTCGAAGCGAGGGAGGTAACTGCGCACCGCATCACGGCGGAAGGTCTGGCACAGGTCCGGCCGGAAGAAGCGGGCACCCTCGCGCACCACGTAGTTGAGGATGAAGAACCGATACACCTCCGGCAGGAAGCTGAGCTCGTCGCGTGTCAGCGGGAAGATCTTGCCGTACGCGGCGAGGAAGGCAAGAAAGCTCGGCTCGACCAGGGTGTGCGCGCCATAGGTGAACTGAGTTCGGTCGCCGGTACTGCTCGACACGCGCGACAAGAAGTAGAAGTCGAGCAACCGTGGCTCGATGCGGAACCAGTCGTAGTCCCATCTGCTGAACAGCCGGAATCCGTGGCCGTCCGGCTTGACCGAGAAGTTGCCGAGGTTCCAGTCGATCAGGATCGGAATCTTCGGCCACTCGTCGTAGCCAACCTCGATCAGCCGTTCAAGGAACTCGTGGGTGTGGCGCCACAACATGCCGATGGCCTCGGGCGGCAGCTCGAAGTTGCGGGGCGCGAACGGGCTTTCGAGCAGCTCGAGGAGGTGGATCGCGTCGCTCTTGATCGTGGTCGAACCACCGGGGATGTGCGGAGCGATGTCGGTACAGGCGAGGTGCAGTTCCGCAATCTCACGGCCGAGGTTCTCGATCGTGGCCACCGACAGCACACGCGGAAGCGACTCGCCGCGGGGCACGTCGTCGTAAAACACGGCCCACATCGAGCGGTCGTACCACGTGAAGATGCGTGCCGGTCCGTGGCCGCCGACGGGTTGCCGGCGCTGCAGCCAGACGTCGGCAAGCATCCCCGCGAACCGGGTGTCGTCGAGCAGCGTCGAACACCGCTGCAGCCGTTCGTGGTCCTCGACGAACAGAAAGTACGAGCCGTAGGACGACACCTTGCTGATCAAGGTGGTGGCGTCGTCGAGGTGAATTCGATAGACGCGATTCGTCGAGATGTTGGCACTCACCTCGTCGAGGCCGACGATGTGGCGCGGGTCGCCGTACTCGTCCCATGCGACGTGCACCGCTCGGCGATGGGGTTCGATGTCCGGCATCACGAGTGAGCGTAGAAGATTCCCCTTCACGCGGGGGCGCTACCTCCTCAGCCGACGTCGCGGGCACGCACCCCGATCGGTGCGATCAGCCGGTAGCCGGCGTCGTGGCGTTCGTCCTCGCTCTCGCCGCCCCAGAGGCCGTACTCGTGGTTGGTGCGCGCGAACTCGCGACAGGTTCCGTTCACCGAGCACGACGTGCACACCATCTTGGCCATCGCCTCGCGTCGCTCGCGCGCCTGCGGCCGTTCCGCTGGCAACGGAAAGTACAGATGGGTCAACCCCTTGCACGCCGCGGTGTCCATCCACCGATCATCACTCTCGTGACGATGGAACAATGCTTCTACCGTAGCCATGGAACCCCTTTGTCCATAAGCAATGCCCGCAGGCACCGTTGTCGATGATGGACGACCGCGTGGTCTCCCCAGGAGGCCCGTCAACACATCGGCGATGTCTCGGCGGATTCGCACTCGGCGTCACGGGCAACACTAAAGCGAACTAATCGGCGAGTCAATTGCACTGCGCAATAAAGTTTCCCGAAGGTGGTCCCACGTTCAGCCAAGCGCGGCGGCGACACCGGCGGCGAAGCGGTCCACATCGGCCACGGTGGTGTCCCATGCGGTCATCCAGCGGACCTGGTGACGGGTCGTGTCCCAGTCCCAGAAGAAGCACCAGTCCTGCAGCGGCGCGATGAGGTGGCGGGGGAGCACCGGAAACACGCTGTTCACCTCGGGGGCTGTGTCGTAGGACAGCCCGACGATTCCCGCCGTCGCGTCGTAGAGCCGTCGGCCCATCGCGTTGGAGTGCTCGGCGAGGTGAATCCACAACTCGTCATGGAGCAGCGCGTTGAACTGCGCGGCAACGAACCGCATCTTCGACGGAAGCTGGGTGACTTGTTTGCGGATGAACATCGCTCGGCGGGCCAGTTCCGGGTCGAGGAACACGACCGCTTCGCCGAAGGCCAACCCGGCCTTGGTGCCGCCGAAGCTGACCACGTCGACACCGGCATCGACGGTGAACGAGCGCAGCGCCTGCACCGTGCCACCGAGTGCCGCGGTTGCATTGGCGATGCGCGCCCCATCGAGGTGCACCTTCATGCCCATCCGGTGCGCGGTATCGCACAGCGCGGTGATCTCCTCGGCCGTGTACAGCGTGCCCAGTTCTGTGCTTTGCGTGATCGACACCACTCCGGGTTGGGCGTGGTGCTGCACCCCGACCAGATGCGCCTGCTCCTCAAGTTGTGCGGGGACGATCTTGCCGTCGGCGCTCGGTAAAGTCAGTAGCTTCGAGCCGAGAATCCGTTCTGGCGCACCGGTTTCATCGACCGCGATGTGGGCCCACTGGCTGCACACGATGCAGTCGGCGGGGCGGATCAGTGCGGCGAGCGCCATCACGTTGGCCCCAGTGCCGTTCCACACCAGCAATGCCTGCGACGCGGGACCGAACAGGTCGCGGAACCGGGCCTCTGCCTCGACGGTCCACGCGTCGGAACCGTACGCGAGTGCATGACCGACGTTGGCTTGCACCAGCGCTTCGAGGACGAGCGGGTGGGCGCCGGCAGCGTTGTCGCTGGCGAACGCGCAGGCCGGCGGAGGCGGCAGTTGCAACATCGGATCAGTATGGCGGCCGCCCGCGTCCTACGATGTCGTCCGCGTCCTACTATGCCGTTGATGTTGGAGCCGCTGCTGTCCGATGACGAGTGCCAGGGCGCAGTTGCGTCAGTCGACGTGGTCGGCGCGCATGGTGCGTGGCGGGAGGTGTCGCCGAACGATCCTGCCGGAACCATCGTGTTGCTCCACGGGCTCGGTGGCAGCCGGGTGTCTTGGGAACCGCAGCTACACGGGCTTGGTGGCCGGTACCGGGTCGTTGCCTGGGATCTGCCTGGCTACGGCGCGGCGCCGGCGCTCGCTGTTCCGATGACGTTCGCGGCTCTCGCCGATGCCGTTCGCGGTCTGATCGATGAGCTCGGCGACGAGCAAGTTCACCTCGTGGGAATCTCCTTTGGGGGCATGATCGCGCAGTACACCGCGGCGCTGCACCCGCAGCGGATCGCGTCGCTCGTGCTGCTTGCATCGAGCCCCAGGTTCGGCCTCGACGGAACCCGTCCCGACGAGTGGCGGGCAGCGCGCCTTGCCGCTCTCGATGCCGGGGCTGAGCCTGGTGACTTCGCCCAAGCGGTGCTGACGTCGCTGGCCGGGCCAGACATCACCCCTCAGGCGCTCGCCGGACAGGTTGCAGCGATGCGCCGCGTCAGTGGTGTTGCGCTCCGCCGCAGCATCGACTGTCTCGTCACCCACGACGCCCGGGCCCTGTTGCCGTCGATCGCCGCCCCGACGCTGTGCCTCGTCGGCGAGCTGGATATGGAAACCCCTCCCGCATATGCCGTGGAGTTGGCGGATCTGATCCCTCGCGCCCGCCTGTGCGTGATCGAAGGGGCGGGGCATCTGTTGAACGTCGAGGCCGCCGACACAGTGAACCGCGCCATCGCCGACCACATCGAGGCCGCGGTGTGGGTATGACCGAGTGGCGCTACATCGCCGCATTCGCGGCGCACCTGCGGCGTTGCGGGTTGACGGTGGGGGAGACGGTGGTGGTGCTGAGCGAAACAGGTAGCCGCTCGGTTCTGGTCGAGACGGCCCGGCTGGCCGCGCAGTCGCTGGGTGCACGGGTCGCCGATGTCGTGGTGCCCGCGCCGGCAAGCGTCCATCCGGTGCCGATTCGCTCGACCGGGGCGTCGCAGGCGATCGCCGGAAATCCGGCCGTGGTTGCCGCGTTGCAGCACGCCGATCTCGTGATCGACTGCACCGTTGAGGGGCTGTTGCATTCCCCAGAGCTCGGGCAGATCCTCGGCAGTGGCGCCAGGGTGCTGATGATCTCCAACGAACACCCGGACGTGTTCGACCGCCTGGTATGGGACGACGATCTTCCCGGCCGGGTCGACATCGGGCGTCGCCGACTGGAGTCGGCGGGGGAGATGCGTGTCACGTCGGCGGCAGGTACCGATCTGGTGGTGCGCCTCGCCGGAGCATTCACGGCCGGCTCGAGTGGGCTCACCGCCGGACCCGGCACGATCGCCCATTGGCCCGGGGGACTGGTGCTCGCGTTCCCGGCCAGGTCGACGGTCGACGGGGTCGTGGTGCTGGCGCCCGGCGATGTCAACCTCACCTTCAATCGCTACATCGAATCGGCCGTGACGCTCACCATCATCGAGGACTACATCGTCGATATCGCCGGCGACGGGGTCGATGCGCAATTGTTCCGGTCGTATCTCTCGGCGTTCGGTGACGCCGAGGCGATGGCGACCAGTCATGTCGGATGGGGGATGAACCCGGCCGCACGGTGGGACGCGATGGCGCTGTATGACAGCAGCGACGTGTGGGGAACCGAGCTACGCGCGTTTGCGGGCAACTTCTTGTACTCCTGCGGAGCGAACGAGACGGCGGGGAGATTCACCGCCGGGCACTTCGATCTGCCGATGCGCGGATGCACCGTGACACTCGACGGCGAATCCGTCGTGGTGGCTGGTGTCCTTGTGGATGACCTGGCAACGCGCCGGCCGCCGGGTGCGTGACACGGGCCGTCAGGTGCCGAACAGGGTCGTGATCACTCGGCCGCGTCGGTCGGCTGCGCTTGCCGCAAGATCGTCCACCACAAATGTGCGCTGCAGCCATCGGTCGGTACCGTCGAATCGGGGCGTGTACGGGCTTCGTCCGTGCACCGCGACGGCATTGTCGACCACCAGCAAATCACCGGGTTCGAGCACCACCGACGAATGCCGTTCGAGAACCCCACTCGACAACGCGCGCAGTGCCCGATCGGCTTCGGCGTCGATGCCGACCATCAAGTCGGCATCGAACACCATCGTGGGAAGTTCGCGGTCCCCGTTCAGCACCGGTCGTGGAGGACCGAGTACGTTTTGGCGGCCGTGTAGGTAGCTCTCATCGACAGCGGTGCGGAACCTGGGTTCGAACAGGGTGCGCTGGACGTCGGCCGGCAGGTGGGGGAGCACCTCGTGGATCGACGACAGCGTCGTCCTCGCCGCAGGGTCGCCGCGCAGGCACAACAGCAGCAGGTACCGGGGACGATGGGGGTGGAACGCAGCCTCAGTGTGGAACATCAGTTCCACCTTCGATGACGTGGAGACCTGGCGGTCTGCCGCGGTTGGAGTCGGAACGATGTTCTGAATCAGGTCGCCGCCGTGCTCGGGTTCGTAGCCAACCGGCTGGCCGAGACGGCGAGCCACGGTGAGCAGCGTGAACTCGCTGGTGCGATCCTTGTGGGTTGCTGCGGTTGGCGAGACGGGGGTGGAGGGCAGCTCGCCGATGGGCAGGTTCTTGAGCAGGATCGCTCCGCTGCGATGCGGTTTGTCTGTGAAATCCACGATGGCGTCGTGAATTGCCTGAGGTAGCAGGCGGCCTGCGTAGCCCGCTGCGCTGACGAAAGCAGCGGAGCCGAATGCGGCATCAGGCGCGGGCGCGATGGTGGCGCCGTCGTTGTCGACGACGGGCGGGCGGGCATGCCGTGCGACGCACGGATCCACGATCGACACCCGGGGAAGGATCGACGGAGCAACGGAATGCATGTTCCAGAGTGTACACCATTCGGAATCACGCCTTCACATTTTTGCACATCCGGAACTATGCTGCCGGAGCATGGAGGTTGCCGACCGTATCGCCGAGTTTGGTTCGACCTTGACACGTGCGGAACGCCGAGTCGCCGAGGTCGTTCTGGCCCGGCCGCAAGTCGTGGCATTCGGGACCGTCGCCGAGCTCGCCGCTGAAGCGGGGGCCGGGGCGGCCACGGTCGTCCGGTTGGCTACCAAGCTCGGCTTCGACGGCTTCACGTCGATGCAGGATTCCATCCAGGGCGACTTGGCCAACCAGCTTCGCCCAGCCGCAGAACGGATTCGTGAGCCGATCGGATCGGATCTGGTGGCGCGTCATCTGCAGCTGGAGCTGGGCAACGTGCACTCCACGTTGTCCTCGATCGACGCCGAGGTGCTCGCCGACATCGTCGCCCACCTGGCAGCTCCGAGCGCACGGGTGTTCGTCCTCTCCGGTGATGCCTCGCGTGGTGTGGCAAGTCAGCTTGTCGGCGATCTCGGTTCCTTGCGCGACGATGTGGCGCTGCTCGATGGCAACGACATCGCCATCCGCCGCCAACTGGTGCTGTTGCGCCCGAGCGATGTCGTGGTGACCCTCGATCTGCGCCGCTACGAAAAGTGGGTTGTCGAGGCGGCAACTGCAGCGGTCGCCGCAGGGACGTGGTCGGCGGCTATCGCCGACAGCGTGCTGTCGCCGCTCGCTGCGTTGGCGGACCGCACCCTCGTGGTCGCCGCAGCCGGCGCCGGCCCGTT
Organism: Acidimicrobiaceae bacterium; assembly: GCA_031404435.1. Classification (GTDB taxonomy): domain Bacteria; phylum Actinomycetota; class Acidimicrobiia; order Acidimicrobiales; family Ilumatobacteraceae; genus VFMC01. Next base: position 6,525 of record JANNHO010000469.1, read on the forward strand.
CGACAGCCACGTCGGAACGCTGGCGCTGATCAACGTCATCGTCGCCAACCTCGCCGACGTCTTGCGTGCCGCGGCGACCGATCGACTCGATCACATCGAGGCCGCCTGGCAGCACGCGTTGACCGATCGCTAGCCACAACGCCCATAATCTTCGTTATGTCAACTGTCGCAGAGGCGAGCGCTGACAATTTCCCCACGATTAGGGGCGTTTAGCCGAACACGTCGTGTGCCGATTCTCGGTGATCGCTCCGCACGGAGCGCCATCCAGGTAAGGCGGAAACGATGAGGCGGTCGATAGGTGCAGCTATGGCTGCGACGGTGATCGGGATGACGTTGGGCATCGTCCCGCTCGTCAGCGGCGCTCCAGCCAGTACCGGTTCGGTGTTCGTGGCGGTTCCCCCCTGTCGGCTCTTCGATACCCGGCCGGGCTCGGACAACGTTGGCCCGCTCTCGACGCCGCTCGGTGCTGGCGGGTCGATGGTTCAGGCTGTGCACGGCACGAACGGCAATTGCACGGTGCCGCCCACAGCGACCGCTGTGGGGATGAACGTCACCGCAGTCGGCGGCACGGCGGCCAGTTTCCTCACCATCTGGCCGTCGGACTCCCCCAAGCCGCTTGCGTCGAGCTTGAACTGGATACCTGGCTCCGCCCCGACGGCCAACAAGGTCGATGTTCTCCTGTCATCGACAGGGACGTTCAGTGTTTTCAACCTGGCAGGATCGGTCGACGTGTTGGCCGATGTTGTCGGCTACTACGAAGCCGCCTCTGCCGGGGCTGAAGCGGCATCCGCGGGACCTGCTGTGGCTGCGGGTGCGCAGGGCCCGGCGGGGGTGAATGGGACCAACGGCAGCAATGGCACCCATGGAGCTCCTGGAACGCAGGGCCCGGCGGGCGTGACGGGGGCACAGGGCCCGGCCGGGGCAAATGGATCGACCGGGGCGCAAGGTCCGGCCGGGGCAAATGGTTCGGCGGGCGCACCAGGGATCGCCGGAACCAACGGCTCCGACGGCGCGCAGGGTCCAACGGGTGCAGATGGAACCAACGGTGTCGATGGAACCAACGGTGTAGATGGAACCAACGGTGTCGACGGGGCGACCGGTCCGCAGGGCGCTCAGGGGCCGGCGGGCGTCAATGGCAGCAACGGCATTGACGGGTCCAACGGAGCGAACGGCACCAACGGGAGCGACGGCAGCAACGGGACGAACGGTGTCGATGGTACGAACGGCAGCGACGGCAGCAACGGTACGAACGGTGTCGATGGTACGAACGGTGTCGATGGGACGAACGGCAGCGACGGGGTCGATGGGACGAATGGGACGAATGGGACGAATGGGATGAACGGGCTCGACGGCGCAATGGGTCCGCAGGGTCCGCAGGGTCCAGCGGGTGCCGACGGGACCAACGGCCTCGACGGCACCAACGGGACGAATGGTACGAACGGTGCCGCCGGCACGAACGGACTAGACGGTGTCGACGGTCCCGCAGGCGCGATGGGTCCACAGGGGCTGCAGGGCCCAGCCGGCGCCCCCGGAGCCGCAGGGGCGACGGGTGCTCAAGGAACTGCCGGAACTGCTGGAGCCAGCGGAACCGACGGCACCAACGGTGCTCAGGGACCGGCCGGCCCCGCTGGGGCAACTGGCCCCACCGGTGCAACCGGCGCAATCGGACCGGCCGGGTCTGGTGGTCCTGCTGGTCCTGCTGGTCCTGCTGGTCCTGCTGGTGCCGTTGGTGCGACCGGAGCGCCCGGTGCGCCCGGGCCGATCGGTGCAACCGGTGCGACCGGAGCGATCGGTGCAACCGGTGCGACCGGTGCGACCGGAGCGATCGGGCCGATCGGTGCAACCGGAGCGACCGGTGCGCCCGGGCCGATCGGTGAAACCGGAGCGCCCGGTGCGACTGGTGCGACTGGTGCAACCGGGTTGGGAACAATCACCTTCGTGACTGCGACAGCCAACGACACGAACCTCCAACAGGGCGACCTGCTGACCGCAACGGCAACCTGCCCGGTCGGCACCCCCCGCGTGATCAGCGGCGGTGTCCAATCGAGCGCGGCGAACAGTAACTCCGTGTTCCGGACAAGCCCGCAGGGCACGAACTCGTGGGTCGGGACCATCGAGGGCAGGAACGGCTCGGGCGGCAACGTGACGCTCACCGTGACGGCACTCTGCGTCGCCTAAGTCGCATCGCAGCTGCACGGTCGGTCAAACAATTCACGAAGCTACCGGACGGGATTTCTCGCGAAGTCTTGACCACCCATTTTGCTAGGGCTATAACGGGTACTGCCACCCGAGATTCCTCGGTGCGCGAACGACGGAGGGCTATCCATGGCTCGATCAGGTTTCATTTCCCGTCACCGGTACGTGATGGCTGCGTTCTTGGCCCTCGCTGCCGGTGTAGTTGTCACGAATGCTGCGGGCGCGGCGAACACTGTCCCGTCGGTGTTCGTCGGCGTCGATCCCCCGGTGCGGATCCTCGATACCCGCCCGGCACCCGACGGGCCTGTTGGCCTAACCACTGCGCAGCCCGTCGCCGGCGGATCAGAAGTGGCGTTGACGGTGGCCGGATTGAACGGGGTCCCCGCGAATGCCACTGCGGTGGTCCTGAACGTCACCGCCGTTGGTGCCACGGCGCTCTCTTTCGTCACGGTGTATCCAGGCCCCGGTAATCGCCCGATCGTGTCGACGCTCAACCCGGCCCCGGGCCAGATCTCGTTCAACTCGGCGACCGTGGCGATCGGCACCGACGGCCGGATTCGGTTCTTCAACAACACCGGCAGTGTCAACCTGATCGCCGACCTGGTCGGCTACTACGTACCGGCTGGCGGTGCTCCCCCGGCCCCTGTCGGTCCGAACCTGGTCGTCGCCTCGAACGACGCCGTCGTCGATGCACCGACCACGATCCAGTCGCAGTCACCTTCGATGACGGCCACCATCCAGGTGACCGCAGGTCAGCGCCTCCTGCTCGAGTGGTCTGGTGAAGCGCTGTGCGCCTCCGACTTGGGGAGTGCAACGGACCAGTGCGTTGTCGGGTTCACGCTCGACGGTGTGGTCCTCGGCGATCCGGTCCGACTCAAGAACCTTGACTTGCTCGCCGAGAGCAGTTGGTCGGTCCGCTCGATTCAGAGAGCCAGCGCAGCGCTAACGGCTGGCTCGCACACCGTGACGGTCACCTTTGCAGATCCGCCCGGAGCCGGTGGGGTGCTCTCGCTCGACAGTCAGGTGCTGAGCGTCATTGCGTTCTGAGCGCCCGCGAGGTCGTCGCCCTTGATGGGGTGAGCCTCACGCTCGGTCGTGGCCGCATCATTGGGTTCCTTGGACCCAATGATGCCGCCACGAGCACCACGAGGGACAGAGCTGCGAGCCTGGAGGTTTAGTCGGCCACGCCAGGGTCGATTGCGGTTGCCTCGTCGATCAGTTGTTGGCCACCGGCATCGTCGCCCTGTTCGATGAGCGCGAGGCCAAGGCGGTACATCGCCGTGGTGTTGTCCGGCTCCGAATCGACAACTGCCCGGAACGCCGCCTCTGCGTCCGACCACTCCCCCTGCGCCGAGTAGACGATGCCGAGGTTGAACCGGGCCGGAACGTACGCGTCGTCGATCGCAAGGGTGGCCTCGTAGTCGGCGATGGCAGCAGCGAGGTCGCCCCTGGTGTGCGCGACCAGGCCCCGGTTGAACAACGCAAACTTGTTCGCCGAATCGGCTGCCAACACCTGCTCGTACTTGGCAGCTGCCTCATCCAGGTCTCCGGCAACGTGAGCCGAGAGTCCCTCTTGCAGCAATGTGTCGATTGCCGCCTGGTCGGACGAGTTGAACGCCGTTGAAGTCGGTGTCTCGGGCAGCGCGACTTGTGTCTCGTCGTCGGTGATCTTGTCAGCGGTGACCCGGCCGATCAGGAAGCCGCCAGCAGCACCGGCAACCACGACGAGCGGCGCAGCGAGCCGTAACCAGCGTCGCCCGGGTTTGCGGGACGTTGCAGGCGATGGCGAGGCAACTGAATCGAACGCATCCGTCGTTGGTCCGTGGCGATCGTCGAGGTCATGCGCACGTGAGGGATCAGGCATCAGCGGCCAGCGTAGATCCGCACTGGGCAACGAAAACGGGATCGTCAGCGCACCGCGACGAGATCGACGACGAAGACGAGGGTTTCGCCGCCCTTGATTGCCCCGCCCGCTCCCCTGCTGCCATAGCCGAGCTCCGGCGGAATCGTCAGGCGGCGGCGTCCGCCGACCTTCATCCCGGCGACGCCCCGGTCCCAGCCTTCGATGACCTCGCGGGCCCCGAGACGGAAGTCGAAGGTGTCACCGCGGTTCCAGCTGGCGTCGAACTCCTTTCCGTTGCTCCACGCTGCACCCACGTAGTGCACGACGACGCGCGTACCGACAACGGCTTCGTCGCCGTCGCCGACTACCTCGTCGTCGAACTGGAACTCGGCGGGAGGCGCGCCGTCGGGGATGGAGATGATCGGTCGGTCGGGCATCCCCCGAAGCTACCCGGCGAACACCATCGCGGGCATCTTCCGTTTTCCCTTGCGTTGGGCGGTCATGGGTGTAAATTGCGGACGAGCGACTTGTCGCTTGAGCGTTGCTCCGGACCCTTGGTTGCGCCTGATTCCCCAGGAGTAGTCCCATGCTTGGTCGCACAGCCAGCCCACTCGCATGCGATATGGCGTCGTGAACTTTTCATCGCGCGTCACGACCGAAGATGACCGCCTCGTGGTCGTGCTGAGCGGCGAACTCGACATGGATGCGCGCGAGCAGGCCACGCGCGCGTGCACGTTCAGCGAGGTCCGCGATGTCACCGTGGACCTGAGCGGGTTGTCGTTCATGGACTGCTCCGGCTTTGGGGCCCTTGTTGCCGCTCGACGGATCCTGCAAGGGCAAGGCGGCTCCTTGAGCATTCGGAACTGCTCGCCGAACGAACCGGCACGGTTGCTGAGTTTGCTCGAGCACTGCCATGACGAGGTCGTGGATCACGCCTGTGTCGGAGGGACGCGCTGCCGATGATGGTGGCGTGACCCGCTGGAACGTCAGGTCGCCGAGGGCGGGTCACGGTGATCGATGGTGCCGTGCGTGCCGCTCGTGCCGCGACGCTACCGATCCGGGTCCGTGTCCATCGTGCGCTGTGGTGGCGCGTAATGGTCACGGATGCATCAGTTGGGGTGATGGACGCAGGACGACAGCGCCGGCATCGGGTACGTTCGCCCCATGTCGCTCCCCAACTCTGGCCTTGACCGCGACGAGATCCTCTCCCGCCTTGATGAGATGAAGGTCAATGACGTCCGTTGGCGCGACGGGCGGGCGTTCACGCTCGCCTACAACGCTGGTGCCGACGTGATCGGCGTGGCCGAGGAGGCGTACCGCCGCTTCAGTAGCGAGAACGCGTTGAACACCGATGCGTTCCCCAGCTTGCGCCGGATTCAAGCCGATGTGGTCGACATCGTCGGCGCTTGGCTTGGCGTCGATCCCAGTACCGGTGCTGGTTTCATGACCTCCGGTGGCACCGAGAGCATCCTGTTGGCGGTGAAAGCGGCCCGCGAGCGCGGCCGCACCGAGCGCGGCATTTCCTCGCCCAACGTCGTGTTGCCCACGAGCGCGCACGCTGCGTTCGAGAAGGGCTGCTACTACTTCGGACTGGAGAGTCGACGCGTTCCAGTCTGTACCGATTGGCGTGCCGATCCCGTGGCGATGGCCGCAGCGGTGGATGACAACACCGTCCTCGTGGTCGCATCCGCTCCGCAGTATCCGCAGGGCGTGATCGATCCGGTCCCCGCGATCGCAGCGCTCGCGGCAGCGCGCGACATCAACTGCCACGTCGATGCGTGCATGGGCGGCGTGACACTGACCTATCTGCGCCGCCTCGGACACCAGATTCCGCCTTGGAACTTCGAGGTTCCGGGGGTGACGAGCATCTCCGTGGATCTACACAAGTACGGCTACACCGCCAAGGGTGCGTCGGTCATCATGCACCGGACCAAGGCGTTACGGGCCTACCAGACCTTTGTCACCGACAATTGGCTTGGAGGCATGTACGGCTCGTCGGGCGTGCTTGGCACCAAGAGCGGTGGGGCGATGGCGGCGGCGTGGGCGGTCATGCACTACCTCGGCGACGATGGCTACCTGCGCCTGACCGCAGCGGCGCGCAGTGCCTGTGAGCAGCTCGCAGCAGCAATCGCGAGCATCGACGAACTGTCGATTCGTGCCGACCCCGATGCCACGCTGCTGGCCTTCGGTGCCACCGACCCGGCTCGCCTCGACGTGTTCGCCGTGGCCGACGAGTTGTGGAAGCGTGGCTGGTACCTCGACCGGCAAGGCCCTCCCCCATCGCTGCACTGCACCGTCAACGCCGTCCACGAAGGACTCATCGACACGTTCGTCGACGACCTGCGCCAGTGCGTCGCCACAGTCGTACGCTCGGCCGCGACAGGCGATCAAGGTGCCTACGGCACGGTGGAGTGACCGCCATCGTCATCGACGGCACGAAGTAACGTGGCTGCGCCGGGGCATCCGACACCGGCAGCGATGGTCGCAGGGAGGTGAAACGTGGTGCAGCAGGCGGTCAGCTTCAGCGTGGATCCAGGCGCATACCGCCACTGGGCGGTGAGCTACGAGGGCGCGGTGGCGACGGTGACAATGATGGTCACACCTGCCGCAGGGCTACGCGCCGACTACGAGCTGAAGCTCAACTCCTACGATCTCGGTGTCGACATCGAGCTGTTCGACGTGGTCCAGCGGCTCCGTTTCGAACATCCCGAGGTACAGGCGGTGGTCGTTACCGGCGGTGTCGACAAGGTGTTCTGCGCCGGCGCCAACATCCAGATGTTGGCCACCTCCTCGCACCAGCACAAGGTCAACTTCTGCAAGTTCACCAACGAAACCCGTAACGGCATCGAGGATGCGTCGGCGCACTCCGGTCAGGTGTGGATCGCTGCGGTGAATGGCACCGCGGCGGGAGGCGGTTATGAGCTCGCGTTGGCGTGTGACGAGATCGTGCTCATCGACGATCGCGCCTCGGCGGTGTCGCTGCCCGAGGTGCCGCTGCTCGCGGTGCTACCCGGAACCGGTGGGCTCACCCGCCTGGTCGACAAGCGGTTCGTTCGACGCGACCTGGCCGACGCGTTCTCGACTCGTACCGAAGGGGTGAAGGGTCAGCAAGCCATCGAGTGGCGACTGGTCGACCACCTTGCGCCGAAGAGCAGTTTCGCCGACGTGGTCGCCATTCGAGCATTGGCCCGCGCGGCGGAGTCGGATCGTCCGGTGGCTGCCGCCGGAATTGCCTTGCCGGTGTTCGGTAGCACGACGTCAGTCGTCGACGATGGGCTGCGGTCCCGGTACGTCGATGTGATCATCGACCGCGAGCTGGGAGCGGCGACGCTCACGGTCCGCGCCCCGACCGACCCGCAACCGTCCACCGCCGCCGAGCTGCTCGCGACTGGCGCTTCGGCGTGGATCATCACTGCCGCTCTGGAGCTGGATCATGCGCTGCTGCAGCTGCGTTTCAATGAGCTCGAGATCGGAACGTGGATCCTTGTCACCGAAGGCGACCCGGCGGCCATCATGGCGGCCGAGCAGTTGATGGTCGACACCGCTGACGACTGGCTCGTGCGTGAGGCTCGGCTGCAGTGGACGCGAACGCTCAAACGGCTCGACGTCTCGGCGCGCACGATCGTGGCGCTCATCCAACCGGGCAGCTGCTTCGCCGGTGTGCTCGCCGAGCTCGCCCTGATCTCCGACCGGTCGTTCATGTTCGACGGCGAGCCGGTCGAGGGCGGCCAGCCGGCACCGATTGTGCGACTGACCGCGGCGAACGACGGATTGTTCCTGATGTCGAACGGTCTGACCCGGATGCAGACCCGGTTCTGGGGCCGCGACGCGGCCCTCGCGACAGCCCTCACCGCACTCGATACCGACCTTGCTGCCAAGGACGCCGTTGCCGCTGAACTGGTCTCCTTCGCCCTCGATGACATCGACTTCGACGATGAGGTGCGGATGATGCTGGAGGAGCGCAACAGCTTTTCGCCCGACGCGCTGACGGCGATGGAGGCGAACCTCCGCTTCGCCGGCCCCGAGACGATGGAGACCAAGATTTTCGCCCGGCTCACGGCGTGGCAGAACTGGGTGTTTCAACGGCCCAACGCCGTCGGTGCCGACGGCGCGCTGCGCCGGTTCGGAACCGGATCCCGTCCAACCTACGACCGGGCAAGGGTATGAACACATGTCCAGCATGAACGCCGTCGACATCAATGCCAAGATCCCCAACAACGTCGACCTCGCCGGCGACCGCCGTCTGCAGCGGGCGTTGGAGTCGTGGCATCCGAAGTTCATCCAATGGTGGAACGACTTGGGCCCGGTCGCATTCCAGGCCAACCCGGTGTACCTCCGTACGGCCGTCGCCGTCGGGCAGGAGGGTTGGGCTCACTTCGACCACGTGCCAATGCCCGATTACCGCTGGGGCATCTTCCTCGCCGAGCCCACGCCGGATCGGCGGATCGCATTCGGTGACCACCTCGGCGAACCGGCATGGCAGGAGGTGCCGGGCGAGTACCGGGCCGACCTGCGGCGCCTCATCGTCGTGCAGGGCGACACCGAGCCGGCATCGGTCGAACAGCAGCGCTACCTGTGCCTCACCGCGCCCAGCCTGTACGACCTGCGCAACCTGTTCCAGGTGAACGTCGAGGAGGGCCGCCACCTGTGGGCGATGGTGTACCTGCTGCACCGCTACTTCGGCCGTGACGGCCGCGACGAGGCCGATGAGATGCTGCTTCGCCACTCGGGCGATAGCGATCACCCGCGCATCCTCGGCGCATTCAACGAGCCGACCACCGACTGGCTGTCATTCTTCCTGTTCACGTACTTCACCGACCGTGACGGCAAGTTCCAACTTGCGTCGCTCCGCGAATCGGGCTTCGACCCGCTGTCGCGGACGTGCGATTTCATGATCAAAGAGGAGGCCCACCACATGTTCGTCGGTGCTTCCGGCGTGGCCCGTGTGGTGGAACGCATCGTGACGCTGACCAAGCAGCACGACACCGACGACATCCGCCCGTTCGGCGGTATCGATGTGCCCACCCTGCAGCGCTACCTCAACTTCCACTACAGCCTGTCGCTCGATCTGTTCGGCGCTGAGACATCCACGAATGCGGCGAACTACTTCGCGTCGGGGATCAAGGGCCGTTTCCAGGAGGAGCGCCGCGACGACGATCACCGGCTCAAGGCCGTAACGCGGATGGTGCCGGTTGCCACGGATGCCGGGATCGGAGAACGCGAGGCCAGCTCGCTGGCTGCGCTGAACGAGACCCTGCGCGACGACTACGTCGCTGATTGCCAAAAAGGCGTCGACCGATGGAACCGGGCGCTGGCCGAAATCGGGCAATCCCTCCAGCTCCCGCACGCCGGGTTCAATCGCAACGTCGGCACGTTCCGCGACCGCCGGGTGAGTCCCGATGGGCAGATGATCAGCGAAGCCGAGTGGCACGCGGCGGTGGCGCAGTGGTTGCCGACTGCGGCCGACCGGGCGTACATCGAGTCGTTGATGGTCGGCGTACACGAGCCCGGCAAGATGGCCGGCTGGGTGGCGCCGCCATCGAGCGGCGTGCATGGCAGACCGCTCGATTTCGACTACGTCAAGCTCTGATCCCCGGGAGGTTTCGTGATGGAGCTCTACAACGCGGCGCAATGGCTGCTCGATCGCCACCTCGATGCGGGACAGGGTGATCGGGTTGCGATCCGCTGCCGAGGCGAGTCGCTCAGCTACAGCGACGTCATCCGCGAGGTGTGGCGGGTGCAGCGCGCGCTCGGCGAGCTCGGCGTCGGGCGCGGCGAGCGTGTGGTGCTGGTGATGAACGATTCGCCGGAGATGATCGCGTGGCTGCTCGGCTGCCAGCGATCGGGCGTGGTTCCGGTGCCGCTGTCGACGATGGCGACCGCCGACGACCTTGCCGCGATCGTGGTCGATTGCGTAGCTGGAGTCGTGGTGGTGTCGCAGCTGTACGCGCCAAGAATTGACACAATCGCCATCGCAGCAACGGAACTGCGCCACGTCGTCGTGATCGACGCCGGTGCCGTCGAGTCCGGGACCGTCGAGTCCGGGGCGACGGTTTCGGTCGCGGCATGGTCGAGCTTCGTCGATGCGACGGAGGTGGGTGTCGCCGACACCGGGCGCGATTCGCAGGCGCTGTGGCTGTACAGCTCGGGAACCACAGGGCTTCCCAAAGGCGTGATCCATGTGCATCGCAGCCCGCAGGCCACCTTCGACACCTACGCCAGGCACGTGTTGCAGATCACCCCCGATGACCGGTGTCTGTCGGTGGCCAAGTTGTTCTTCGCCTACGGCTTTGGCAACTCCCTCACGTTCCCGTTCGGTGCCGCTGCCACCGTGATACTCGAACCCGAGCGGCCCACTCCGATGAGCATGTGCCAGCTCGTCGTGGCCGAGCAGCCGACGTTGTTCTTCGCCGCGCCCGGCTTCGTCGCCGGGCTGCTCGATGCCGGGTTGGCCGATGCCGGTGCTCCCAGCGAGACTTTTGCTTCGGTGCGAGCCACGATGACCGCCGGTGAAACGCTTCCGGGCGATCTCCATCGCCGTTTCCGTGAACGCTTCGGCCACGCGGTGCTCGACGGCATCGGTTCGACCGAGGCACTGCACATCTTCGTGTCCAACACCATCGACGACCAGCGCGCCGGTAGCACCGGGGTGGTCGTGCCCGGCTACGAGGTGTGCCTGCGCGACGACGCCGATGTCGTGGTCGACGCAGCCGATGTGCCGGGCTACCTCCACGTTCGGGGACCGTCGACTGCAGTTGGTTACTGGAATCGCCCCGAGGCAACCGCAGTGTCATTCCGCAGTGACGGCTGGCTGCGTACCGGCGATGTGTACACACGCTCCGCCGACGATCACTGGACGTTCCTCGGGCGCAACAACGACATGATCAAAGCCGGCGGCATCTGGGTGTCGCCGGCCGAGGTGGAGAGCGTGGTGATCGAACATCCCGATGTGTTGGAGGCCGCGGTCGTTGGATTGCGCAACGCCGAGGGGCTCGAGGAGGTGGTTGCGTTCATCGTTGCCAGGTCGGGGCACACCATCGACGAGGCGTCGATCGACTCGCACTGCCGCGCCTCGATGGCTGCGTTCAAGCGACCGCGACGTCTCGTCGTCGTCGACGTGCTGCCCAAGACAGCGACCGGCAAGATCCAACGCTTCGCCCTGCGCGACCAGTTGGCCGCCGCCACTCCGACGGAGTGAGCTGCGCGAGCCGTGTGTCACGATGATCGCCATGCCGCAGCTCCAGCCACTTGCCAATCCACTTCGGTTCGGGATCTTCATGCCGCCGATGCACAGGACCGGGATCAACCCCACGCTGGCGCTGCACCGCGATCTGCAACTAGTCGAGCACCTTGACCAGCTCGGCTACGGCGAGGCATGGATCGGCGAGCACCACTCGGCCGGGAGCGAGCTGATCGCCAGCCCCGAGGTGTTCATTGCCGCGGCCGCCGAACGGACCAGGCACATCAAGCTCGGAACGGGTGTGAACTCGCTCCCGTACCACCACCCGTTCATCCTCGCCGACCGCATCGTCATGCTCGACCACCTGACCCGCGGGCGGATGATGTTCGGCGCCGGCCCGGGCCAGCTGACCAGTGACGCGGCGATGATGGGCATCGATCCGATGTCGCAGCGGCCGCGGATGGAACAGGCCTTCGACGTGATCATGCGTCTGTTCGCCGGCGAGACCGTGACTGAGAAGACCGACTGGTTCACCTGCGACGAAGCCGTGTTGCAGATGCGGCCGTACAGCAACTTCGACATCGCGGTGGCCTCGTCGCTCTCGCCGTCGGGCTCGAAGCTGGCCGGCCGATACGGCACAGGGATGCTCTCGATCGCCGCGACCGAGCCGGCCGCGTTCCAGGTGCTCGACTACAACTACCAGGTGTGGCAGGACGAGGCCGCCCGATTCGGGCAGACCGTGTCGCGTGACACGTGGCGGCTGATGGGACCGATGCACATCGCCGAGACGGTGGAGCAGGCCAAGGAGAACTGCCGCTACGGGTTGCAGTGGGTGTTCAACTACCTGAGTCACATCATTCCGATCGGCGATCCGTCCGCTCCCCCGCCGCCGTCGGACTACGACGAGTTCATCGACTACGCCAACGAGACGGGGCGGATGGTGATCGGCACCCCGGAGATGGCGATCGAGCAGCTGCAGCGTTTGCAGGACAAGACCGGCGGGTTCGGGGCGTACCTGTTCCTCGGCGCCGACCTTGCCGATTTCCCGCAGACGCTGCGCAGCTACGAGCTGTTCGCCGACCGGGTGATGCCGCACTTCACCGGCCAGGCCGCCCCCGTGCAGACCAGCTACGACAAGGTGATCGGGGCAGGCACCCGCTGGGTCGACGCCACCCTCGGAGCCCAACTCACAGCCATCGCCGCCTACGAAGACGAAAAAGCCGCCCGCTGACGCAACGCCGGTGAACTCCGGCTCGGCTAGCTGTTTTGGACGTGTTGGAAGCCGAAGCGACCTTTGATGCACAGGTTGCCGTGGGTGACGGAGTGGTCGCTGGGGCTCGTTACCTTGACGATGGTGTTGTCCTGTACGTGCAAGCTCAGTTGGCAGCCGACCCCGCAGTACGGGCAGATCGTGTCGGTCACGGTTTGGGCGGCCTCGTCCCAAGTGCCCTCGGCGCGCATGTCGTGTTCGCTGGTGAACATCAGCGCCCCGGTCGGGCAGACGGCGATGCAGTTGCCGCAGTACACGCATGCCGAATCCGGCAGCGTGGTGTCAAATTCGGCTGCGATGTGGGAATCGAAACCCCGCCCGGCGACGGCGATGGCGAACGTGTTCTGCCACTGCTCGCCGCATGCGTCGACGCACTTGTAACAGAGGATGCACTTGTCGTAATCGCGCACGTACAGGGCGTTGTCTCGCTTCACTGGCTGGGCCTGGGTCCGCCGGTCGGGGCCGTAGCGGTCGATGTCGACGTCGTAGTCGTCGTTCCAGCGGTCGACGTTGGGGGCGACCGACAGGTCGGTGGCCGAGCCGAGGAACTCGAGCACCATCTTGCGGCTGTGGTTGACCCGCTCGGTGGACGTGTTGACCACCATTCCGGCCTCGGCCTTGCGCGAACACGAGGGCACCAGCGTGCGCGACCCCTCTACTTCGACCATGCACACCCGGCAGGCGTTCTTCGGGGTGAGCGTGTCGCCGTAGCACAGCGTTGGGATCTCGGGGCACCCCGCGCCACGGCACGCCTGCAGCAGGGTGGTCCCCTCGGGCACCTTCACGCTGTCGCCATCGATGGTCAGCTCGACCAGCCGCACCGGCGCGGCGACGGAGACGGGAACACCGTTCATGACATCACTCCCAGCTTCACGATGGCCGACTCGATCGCGTTGTGCGCGGTTTGCCCGAGCCCGCAGATCGAGGCGTCGCGCATCACCCGGCCGATGTCGAGCATCAGGTCGCGCTCGGACGCGGCTGTCGCGCCAGCGGCGAGACGGTCGAGCATCTCCTCCTGGCGGACGGTGCCCACCCGGCACGGCACGCATTGACCGCACGATTCGTCGCGGAAGAACGCAGCGATCCGGCGGACGTAGGCGGTGAGGTCGGTGGTGTCGTCGAGCACCATCACCACACCCGAACCGAGCGACAGCCCAGCGGCGCGGGTGTCTTCGAACGTGAGCGGAACATCGAGGTCGTCGGCGGTGGCGAAGGTGCCGGCTGCGCCGCCGAGCAGGACGGCTCGCAGCGTTCGCCCAGCGGTGAGTCCCCCGCCGAGGTCGATCAGATCGCGCAGCGTCGCCCCGAAATCCACCTCGTACACACCGGGACGGGCAACGGAACCGGACAGACAGAACAGCTTGGTGCCGGTGGAACCCGACGTGCCGCGGCGGGCATAGGCGACGCCGCCATTGAGCACGATCGGCAACACGTTGACCATCGTTTCGACGTTGTTGACGAGGGTCGGCTTACCGAACAGGCCGACCTCGACCGGGAACGGCGGCTTGTTACGTGGCTCACCGCGGAAGCCCTCGATCGAGTTGAAGATCGCCGTCTCCTCGCCGCAGATGTATGCGCCGGCACCGAGGAACACCACGAGATGAAACGCGGTGCCCGAGCCCATCACGTCGTCCCCGAGCAGGCCACGCGCAGTGGCTTGGGCAATGGCGTTGGTGAGCATCCGTCGTGCCCGTGGGTACTCGCCGCGCATGTAGATGTAGCCCTGCTCGCAGCCCGTCGCAAACGCGGCGATCGTCATCGATTCGATGAGCGCGAACGGGTCGCCCTCCATCAGCACCCGGTCCTTGAACGTGCCGGGTTCGCTCTCGTCGGCGTTGCACACGATGTAGTGCGGTCGGGCCGGCTGGCGGGCGACGGCATCCCACTTGCGTCCGGCCGGGAAGGCCGCGCCGCCGCGCCCCATCAGCCCCGAATCGGTGAGCTCGCGGATGACCGCGACGGCGCCGATGTCGAGGGCCCGGCGGAGCGCGAGATAGCCGCCAGCGGACCGGTAGGAATCGAGGCTGGTCGGGTCCGTCCGTCCGATACGGCCGAGCAGCACGAGATCGTCGATGGCCCCATCGGCGCACTGCGGCACGCCCTGGACCACCGGTGCCTCGTCGGCCGCGTCGCCAGTCAGATCGCCGGCGAGCGCGGCGCGCACCGCGACCGGTGTGGCTGGAGCGATCACCTGTTGCACCTGCGGGTCGCCTGCTTCGATCAACAGCGCCGCAGGAGCCCGTTCGCACAACCCCAAACACGGCGACTCGTGGGCCCCGTGCGGGAGCGGTTCGGCATCGGGGCGGACCATCATGCAGGCCAAGTCGATGCATACGTGCACCTGGCGTTCGGCCCGCTCGACGGTGCTGAGCAGACCGTAGAACGTGGCGACCCCGTACACCTCGGCCGGGGCGACATCGATGCGTCGGGCGATCTCGTTGATCGCGCCGCGGCTGATCCAGCCGACGCGGTCGTTCACCGCATGCAACACCGGGAGCAGCCGGTGGCGTTGATCGCGCAACGAGTGTCCGCCACGGGCGACGTGGTGATCGGCTGCGGCGCGATCGCCGCCGCGCCAGGTGCTGTCGGGATCGCCGAGCACGGAGGAGATCGCCTGCACCTCGGCCTTCGTGGCGGTGTGGTTACTGAGCTTGAGATCCATCGCTTGTTCTGAACTGTCAGTCGGCGGCGGCTGCGCCGAGGCCAGCGGGGGTGATCCGCTCGATCCGCACGGCGGCGGCCTTGAACTCGGCGGTACCCGACTTGGGGTCGGTGGCGTCGATGGTGAGGACGTTGGTGTCGACCTCTTCGGGGAAGTGGAACGTCATGAACACCAAGCCTGGGCGCAGGGAGGTGTCAATGCGGATCGGAGCGTCGACACCCCCGCGTGGCGACGAGATGCGCACGACCTCACCGGCAACCACGCCCAGTGACGACGCGTCCTCGGGCGACACGTCGATCGATTCACCCCACCGCAACGGGCTCTGGAAGCCACCGGATTGGACACCGGTGTTGTAGGAATCGAGGCGCCGGCCGGTGGTGAGCCGCAGCGGAAAATCAGCCGACAACGACTCGACCGGAGGATCGTCGACCACGGGGCTGAACGGGGCCGGCCGACCGCGGTCGGCCGGGCTGTCGGCCCACAGCCGACCGTGCAGGTACGACGGCTCGATGGAGTCGTCGTTCGGGCACGGCCACTGGATGCCATCGAGATCTTCGAGGCGCTCGTAGCTCATCCCGGCATGCATCGGTGAGAGCGAGCGCACTTCGTTCCACACTGCTTCGGCGACCTCGCGGGGCGTGGTGCCGTAGTCCCACTCGTGGCCCAGACGCTTGCAGATCTCGCGGATGATCCAGATGTCGTCGCGGGCGTTGCCGGGCGGGTCGATCGCTTTGCGGCATCGTTGCACTCGGCGTTCGGAGTTGGTGACGGTGCCTTCACTCTCGCACCACGACGCCGAACCGGGCAGCACCACCGATGCCAGTTCGGCTGTTTTGGTCAGGAAGATGTCCTGCACCACCAGGTGATCGAGGCCCTCGAGCAAGCCGATGGTGTGGGTCTTGTCGGCTTCGCTCTGTGCCGGGTTCTCGCCGATCACGTACACGGCGTGGAGTTCGCCGCGCTCCATCGCCTCGAACATTTCGGTCAGGTGCCAGCCGTAGCGGGGTTGGATGGTGACACCCCACGCGCCGCCGAACTTGGTTCGAACATCCGGGTCGAGGATGTCTTGGAACCCGGCGAGGCGGTTGGGGATCGCACCCATGTCACCGCCGCCTTGCACGTTGTTCTGGCCGCGCAACGGGTTGAGCCCGGCACCGTGACGGCCGACATGGCCGCACAGCAATGCCAGGTTGATGAGCGCGAGTACGTTGTCGACTCCGTTGTGGTGCTCGGTGATGCCAAGCGTCCAGCACATCTGCGCCCGGTCGGCACGCGCATAGGCGTGGGCGATCTCGCGGATCGCGTCGACGGGCACGCCGGTGACACGCGAGCCCACCTCGAGCGTCCATGGTTCGACCGCGGCGCGGTACTCGTCGAAACCGGACGTGGCTCGCTCGATGAACGCGGTGTTGGCAAGGCCGGCGTGGATGATCTCGCGGGCGATCGTGTGCGAGAGAGCGATGTCGGTGCCGACGTGGTTGCCGAGCCACAGGTCTGCCCACTGCGCCGACGGCGACCGGCGAGGATCGACCACGAACAGCTTGGCCCCGTTGTGGACTCCCTTGAGGACGTGGTGGAAGAAGATCGGATGGGCATCACGGGCGTTGGAACCCCACAACACGATGACATCGGTGTCTTCGACCTCGGCATAGCTGGAGGTACCCCCGCCGGCTCCGAACACGGTGGCCAGACCGACCACGGAAGGAGCGTGTCAAGTTCGGTTGCAGCTGTCGATGTTGTTGGTGCCAATGGCAATGCGGGCGAACTTCTGGGCGACGAAGTTCATCTCGTTGGTCGACTTCGAGCACGAAAACACGCCGACAGCGTTCGGTCCGTGACGGTCACGCGCCGCGGCAAAGCCGGCGGCGGCCCGGTCGAGTGCCTCGTCCCAGGTGGCTGGCCGGAGCACGCCGTTGTCGCGAACCAGAGGTTCGGTGATCCGAGCCAGCGGAGCATGGCGATGGCTTTTCATCTTGGTCACGATGCGACGCCTCCGGTCCTGGTGCGGGTCTTCCCGGGGCCCAGACTATCTCCCCACCACCACCGGATCGCGGCTCATCTGGTCCGTCTGGTGGTCTGGTTCCGCATCATGGAACGATCTCGTCGCATCGGTCGTCTGCAGGATCGAGCTCAGTCTGGCCAGCCAGGTCTCGCAGGCCACCGTCAACCGCTGCCGGTCGCCGGTCGCGAACAGGTCGATGATCAGCCCCGAAAACGTGGCCTTGGTCAGCGACGCCTCCAACTCGGCCTGGTCGACGGGCAGCCCGGAGTTGATCAGGCGCTGCTCGACGTCGTGGCGCCACACGCCAATCTGGTCGGCGCGTACCGGGCCCGCGAGACCGGTCACGCTGGTGTCGAGCGCGGCCGCTTCGTAGTTGAGCCGCACAAGCGCGAGATTCTCAGGGGTTGCGTTCAGCCACCGCCACCACCGCCGGTACAGCTCCGGCGACGACATCGACGGTTGCCGCTTCAGCCATCGATCTTGAACCTCGATCTGCTGCTCGATCGCCCGTGCCAGCGCTGCGGTGATCAGTTCGTCCTTGGAACCGAAGTGATGAGCGAGGCGATTGATGCTCACATCGAGCGCAGCTGCCATCGGCCGCAGCGTCACTTGGGCGAGGCCGTGGTCGGCAAGGTAGACGACAATCCGGTCGAGCAGCTCCTGGCGTCGTTCGAGGTCGGGGGTCCGCGCCATGTGCGAGCACCCTAGTTCGGCCCAGCTCTGACCCAGCGACGTGCCCGGCCGGAACCCCGCCCAGCCCGAACTTTGTCGGTCTCGACACCGTCAGCATGTCGAGACCGACAAAGTTGGGAGGTGGGCCTGCTTACACGATCCGGCCGCGGACGATGGTGGTGTCGATGAGGGGCATGCCGGGGCGGTACACGAGGTGGGTGTAGGAGGGGGCGTCGAGGATGATCATGTCGGCACTGGCACCCGGCCGGAGCCGGCCGATGTCGGCGCGACGCAGTGCGGCCGCTCCCCCGCTCGTCGCTGCCGCGATCGCCTCGTCGATGGTCATGTGCATGTCGCGCACGGCGAGGGCGATGCACAGCGACATCGAGGAGGTGTAGCTGCTGCCCGGGTTGCAGTTCGTAGCGAGCGCAACCTGCGCTCCGGCGTCGATGACGCGTCGGGCATCGGGATAGGGCTGGCGGGTGGAGAAGTCGGCAGCCGGCAGGAACGTGGCGACCGTCGTGCTTCCGGCCAGCGCCTCGATGTCGGCGACGGTGAGGTACGTACAGTGATCGGCCGATGCGCACCCAAGTTGAACTGCGAGCTGAACGCCGGGCCCGTGGCCGAGCTGGTTGGCGTGGAGTCGTCCTGCCAGGCCGACTGCGGCTCCGGCGGTGATCACCGCGCGGCACTGATCGGCGTCGAATGCGCCGTCCTCGCAGAACGCGTCAATCCAGCGTGCGTGCGGTGAGGCGGCGTCAAGCATGTCGGTGCACACGAGGTGGACGTAGTCGTCGGCGCGTCCGGCGAACTCGGGGGGAACGACGTGCGCGCCGAGGAACGTGGTGTCGTCCGTGACCCGGGTGGCGATGCCGAGGCAGCGCTGCTCGTGGTGCGTATCGAGCCCGTAGCCGGACTTGATCTCCATCGACGTGATCCCGGCGCGCCACGCCTCGCGCTGGCGGCGTGCGGTGAGCAGCAGGAGCTCGTGGTCGGTAGCCGCGCGTGTGGCAGCAACGGTCGATTGGATGCCGCCTGCGGTGTACGCGGCTCCGGCCATGCGGGCCGCGAACTCGTCGCTGCGATCGCCGGCGAACACGAGGTGGGTGTGGCTGTCGACGAACCCGGGCAGCACGCATCGCCCGGCCGCATCGATGTGCTCGTCGGCCAGTGCACCGGCCCGCTCGATCGACACGACCGCACCGTCTTCGATCACGACCGCCGCGTCGCGCAGCAGCCCGAGTGGGCCATCGCCGAGTGACGGGTCACCGGTGACGAGCAGGCCGATCCGGTCGACAACCGTGGTACTCATCGGTCGCGCCGCAGCTCGTCGATCGCTGCGTTGAGCTCGCCGACTACATCGATCGAGTGATGCCGGCTATCGCTGACGATGACCCGACCACCGATCACCACGTGGTGGACATCGGCGGCGATGGCGGCGAACACCACTGCTTCGAGCAGGTGACCGGGCTGCGCCCCAGCGGCGCGCATGGTGTCGAGCCGTACCGTCGCGAAGTCGGCGAGCGAACCGACCGCAAGGGTGCCGGCCCTGCTCCACCCCAGGCTGGCGTGACCGTTCACGGTGGCCGCGCGCAGCAGAGACGGCGCATCGTGGCTGCCACGAACCAGGCTGGCGAGGCGCTCGTCCAATTCGACGGCGCGGGCCTCTTCGAACAGGTCGATCACGGCGTGCGAGTCGCTACCGAGGCACAGGCGCGCTCCGGCGTCGCGCAGCGCCAGCGCCGGGCCGATCCCGTCGGCAAGGTCGCGTTCGGTCGTCGGACACAGGCATGCGGTGCAACTCGCCGCGCCAATCAGGTCGGTGTCGGCATCGGTGAGATGGGTGGCGTGCACAGCGGTGAAACGCTGGTCGAGCGCTCCACGCTCGGCCAACAGCTGCGTCGGTGTCAGCCCATAGGCGGCCAGGCAGTGCTCGTTCTCGGTCGGCTGTTCGGAGACGTGGGCGTGCAATGCGGCGTCGCGCGTCGCAGCCCATGAGCCGACGATTTCGATGTCGGCGGGTGTGACCGCTCGCACGGAATGGACGGCGGCACCGATCATGCACGTCGGCGATCCGAGCGCGTCCAACGATGCCGCCCTGGCGGCCCAGCCGAGCACGTCGGTGTCGGCGAAGCGTTGCTGCACTGCGTTCAGGCCGGTCTCGAAACCTCCGCGCAGGTAGCACGTGTCGAGCAGGGTGATCCGCAAGCCGGCATCGACGGCCGCCTCCACCAGCGCAGCGCCCATCGCGTTCGGGTCTGAGTACGCGGTGCCGCCCGGACCGTGGTGAAGGTAGTGGAACTCGCCGACACAGGTGATCCCGGCCAGCGCCATCTCGCCGTACACAGCGCGGGCCAACCGGTAGTACGAGTCGGGGTCGAGTGTCGCGGCCAACGCGTACATCTGCTCGCGCCAGGTCCAAAACGAACCTGTGCCAATTTGCGTCGCGCTGCGCAGCCCGCGGTGAAATGCGTGGCTGTGGCTGTTGGCCAAACCCGGCACCGTCACCCCCGCCAGCCGAGTGGCGGCCGGGTCCGGTTCCGCGCCGGAACTGATTGCAAGGATCCGGTCGCCGTCGACGGTGATCGCCACGTCGGCCTCTGCGACGTCACCGCCGAGCCAGGCGTACTCGCAGTGAAACGTGGTCATGAACCCACCCGGTTCACGAAGGCGGTGATCCGCTCAATGAACGCGTCGCGATGGAACCGCTCGAATTGTTCCCAGGTGGTGAACGTGGTCGGATCGGTCACCCGGTCGATGAACAGCACCCCGTCGAGATGATCGCACTCGTGCTGGAACGTACCGGCGGTCAGGCCCCGGCGCACCTCGTCGTGGGCCACACCGTGTCGGTCGAGGTAGCGGACACGGACGTTCACATGGCGGTGCACGTTGCCGCGTAGGTTCGGCACCGACAGGCAGCCCTCGTTGATCTCGACCATCTCGTCATCGATCGCTTCGATCACCGGGTTGATCACCACGGTCAACGGAATGCTCGGTTTGTATGGATAGCGGGGATTGTCGTTGACCTCGATCGTGGTGATCCGCACGGGGACTCCGACCTGGTTAGCGGCGATACCGGCACCATTGGCATGACGCATGGTGTCGATCAGGTCGTCGATCAGTTGCTGGGTCTCCGGCGTGACCAAGTCGGCGGCGTCCACCTCGCGGGCTCGCTCGCGCAGCACTGGATGACCGACGGTGATGATCTCGCGGACGGTCATTGGCCTGAATCCGCTCGACGTTGCCACAGCACCGGGAACAGCGGGTGATCGAGCGGAGCACCGTCGGCGAGCTCGTCGACGAGACCGGGGAACGGCGGCGAGGTCACCCATGGGCGTGGCGCGTGGACCATGTCGTCGCCGAGGAAGCGCACCGACAGCACCCTTCGGCGGCGGGTTCCGGGCACACCCGCCGCGGTGTGCAGCGTGAGCATGTGGAAGAGCACTGCATCGCCGGGTTCGAGCTCCCAGCCGATCACCCGGAACTGTTCGGGGGACGAGTCGATGTCGGGCAGCTCGGCAAGGGCGCCATCGGGGAACCACTTCGCCTGGCCGTCGAGGAACGACCGTGGCATGTACCACGGACCGAGGTGCGAGCCGGCGACAAACTCCAGTGTTGCGGCACGAGGGACCGGGTCGACCGGGCACCACATGCTGATGTTCTGTCGCCCGGCGACGTTGTAGTACGGCAGGTCCTGATGCCACGGTGTGCGCTGACGGGTGCCGGGCTCCTTCACCAGCACGTGATCGTGATACAGCCGCAACGTGTCGGTGCCGAGCAATCCACCAGCAAGCGCAGCCGCGCCGGTGGTGCGGATGAAAGCCTCCATCTCGGGGATCCGCTGCCAGTTGCAGAAGTCCTCGATGAACGCCCCGTCGCCATCGCTGCTCGCTCGCTTCGCGTGTGGAGACAGTGCGGCGAGGTTCGCGTCGATCGCCCGTTCGGCGAGCGCGATCTGCTCGCCAGAGAACGCACCGCGCACGCACACTGCACCATCGCGCCAGAAGTCACCCTCGACGCGTACGGTCATTCGACGTTTGCGGTTTCGCTCATCGGGATGCGCACGCCGCGTTCAGCGGCGACGTCGATGGCGCGGTCGTAGCCGGCGTCGGCGTGGCGGATCACTCCCATCCCCGGATCGTTGGTGAGTACACGCTCCAGCTTCTCATCCGCGAGGGCGGTGCCGTCGGCAACGCAGACCATGCCGGCATGGATGGAGCGGCCGATGCCCACCCCGCCGCCGTGGTGGATGCTCACCCACGTAGCCCCGCTGGCAGTGTTGACGAGCGCGTTGAGCAGCGGCCAGTCGGCGATCGCGTCGGAACCATCGGCCATCGCCTCGGTCTCGCGATAGGGCGAGGCGACCGAGCCGGAGTCGAGGTGGTCGCGGCCGATCACGATCGGGGCGCAGAGCTCGCCGGTGCGGACCATCTCGTTGAAGCGCAACCCGAGCCGATGCCGTTCGCCGTAGCCGAGCCAGCAGATGCGCGCCGGCAGCCCTTGGAACGCAACCCGCTCCCCCGCCATTGCAATCCAGCGGTGCAGATCGTCGTCGTCTGGAAACTCCTCCAGGACGGCACGATCGGTCGCAGCGATGTCGGCTGGATCGCCGCTGAGCGCTACCCAGCGGAACGGACCCTTGCCTTCGCAGAACAGCGGACGGATGTAGGCGGGTAGGAAGCCCGGATAGTCGAACGCTTGCTCAAACCCGCCGAGCTGGGCTTCGGCGCGCAGGCTGTTGCCGTAGTCGAACACCTCACTGCCGCGACCCAGGAAGCCCACCATCGCCCTGCAGTGCTCGGCCATCGATTCGCGTGAACGGCGGATCAGCTCCTGCGGGTCGGTGCGGGCCATCTCAGCGGTCGCCTCTGGGGTGAGGTCGGCGGGGACGTAGCTGAGGGGGTCGTGGGCGCTGGTCTGATCGGTGACGATGTCAGCGGCGAAACCCATCTGAAGCAGCTTCGGCAACAGCTCCGCAGCGTTGCCGACCATGCCGACCGAGAGCGCCCGGCGTTCGTCGCGGGCCCGTTCGCAGCGGGCGATCGCGTCGGCAAGCGAATCGGCCACTTCGTCGAGGTAGCGCGTCTCGATCCGCCGCTGCACGCGTGTCGGGTCGACATCGATGCACAACGCCACACCGCCGTTCATCGTGACCGCGAGCGGCTGCGCTCCGCCCATCCCGCCAAGTCCGGCGGTCAGCGTGATCGTGCCGGCGAGCGTTCCACCGAAGCGCTTGCGGCCGATCTCGGCGAAGCACTCGTAGGTGCCCTGGAGGATTCCCTGCGTGCCGATGTAGATCCACGAGCCGGCGGTCATCTGGCCGTACATCGTCAGGCCCATCGCTTCCAGCCGGCGGAACTCGTCCCACGTACCCCACTGGGGTACCAGGTTGGAGTTGGCCAGCAGCACCCGCGGTGCCCACTCGTGGGTGCGGAACACGCCGACCGGTTTGCCGGATTGCACCAGCATCGTCTCGTCAGCTTTCAGGGTGGTGAGCGTGCGCGCCATCGCATCGAACGCGTCCCAGCTCCGTGCGGCGCGTCCGGTACCGCCATAGACGACGAGGTCGTCAGGGCGCTCGGCCACCTCGGGGTCGAGGTTGTTGTGCAGCATTCGGTAGGCGGCCTCCTGCTGCCAGCCGAGACAGCGCAGTTCGGTGCCGCGTGGGGCTCGGACGGGGCGGGCACCGATCATGGTCGGATCCTTTCGAAGGGGCCGATCGCATCGCTCACTGCGGCGAGGAGCGTGTTGTCGGCGAGCAATGTTTCGGCGGCGAGCAGGTCGGGCGAGAGCCAGCGATCGGCGCTTGGCCCGGCCACGGCGATGCGCAACGCAGCGAGGGCGGCACCGGTGCCGGGACCTGGTCGCAGCGGGGCGCGCAGGTCGAGCGCCGCCGCGGCGCAGACGATCTCGACGGCAAGGATGCAGCGCAGGTTGTCGATCCCCCGACGAAGCTTGCGCGCCGCCGCCCAACCGTTGGAAACGTGGTCTTCCTGCATCGCGCTGGTCGGCAGCGAATCGACGGAGGCGGGGACGGCCAGGCGCTTGTTCTCCATCGCCATGGCCGCCTGGGTGTAGTGGCCGATCATGTAGCCGGAGTTCACCCCCGCGTCGGTGGTGAGGAACGGTGGCAACCCGTGCGAGCGGGCCACGTCGAGCATGCGGTCGGTGCGCCGCTCAGCGATCGAGCCGAGCTCGCTGATCGCGATGGCGAGGAAGTCACAGACGAATCCGAGTGGTGCCCCGTGGAAGTTGCCGCACGACTCCACCCGGCCGTCGGGCAGGATCATCGGGTTGTCAATGGCTGCGTCAAGTTCTCGCTCGGCGATGGTGCGGGCGTGGTCGATGGTGTCGAGTGCGGCACCGTGCACCTGCGGCGAGCAACGCAGCGAGTAGGCGTCCTGCACCCGCGAGTCGCCGGTGCGGTGGCTGGCCACGATCGGCGAGCCGGCCAGGAGGCGGCGCAGGTTCGCCGCGCTCACGGCCTGACCGACCTGCGGTCGAAGGGCCTGCAGATCGGAGGCGAAGGCTCGGTCGGTGCCGAGCAGCGCCTCGACGGTCATCGCCGCAGCGATGTCGGCGGTGTGGGCGAGACGGTCAAGGTCGTCGATGGCGAGCACGAGCATGCCAAGGATGCCGTCGGTGCCGTTGATCAACGCCAACCCCTCCTTGGCTCGCAGCGTCACCGGCCGCAACCGGGCCCGGTCGAGCGCCTCCGCCGACGTCATCACGATGCCATCGGCATCTCGCGCTTCACCCTCGCCGATCAAGGTCATCGCACAGTGGCTGAGCGGGGCGAGATCACCGCTGGCGCCGAGCGAGCCGTGCTCGCGAACGACGGGCGTGATGCCCGCGTTGAGCAGTGCGAGCTGTAGCTCGACCAGCTCCGGCCGAGCCCCCGAGCGGGCCATCGCCAGACTGCGCGCCCGGAGCAGCAGCATCGCTCGCACAACCTCGCGTTCCACCTCCGTCCCCATTCCCGCCGCGTGCGAGCGAACGAGCGCAACCTGCAACTCGGCCGTGCGTTCAGCGGCGATCACCGTTCCGGCCAGCGCGCCGAAGCCGGTGGTGACGCCGTAGACCGGTTCGACGGAGGCGACGAAGCCGTCGATCAGGCCGGCGGAGCGCTCCATCGCTGCGCGAGCTTCGGCCGCGAGGCTGACGCGTGCGTTGTGGCGGGCCACCGCCACGACATCGGCTGCGGTCAGACCGAGCCCGGCGAGTATGACCGGCGAGAAATCGGAAGCTTTCATCTAGTGGCAGACTCTGCCATACTGCGCAACACTTGGCAAGCACGCTGGAAGTAGAGCGAGAGTGAGATCCGTGAACACAACATCGTTAGCCAGTACCCCGCGTGCCACCGACCGGGGACTCAGCCTGGTGGTGGCGATTGCCGACCATCCCGGCGGGTTGGCTTTGGCCGACCTGGCCCGTGCTGTCGACCTCAGCGCGAGCACCGCGCTGCGTCAACTGCGTTCGCTGGAGGGAGCGGGCTTCGCTCGCCGGAGGCCGGATGGATGGTGGGTGCCTGGCCCGGAGTTGCTGCGCATCTCGCGGACGCTGTCGGCCACTGCGACGCTGCCCCGCCTGGCCGAATCGGTGCTCGACGCGCTCGCCGCCGAAACGGGCGAATCGGCCTATCTCGCCGAAGCGGCAGACGCGCGCACCGCCGTGTACGTCGCGATGGAGGCCGGGCATCATGCTGTCCGCCACGTCAGTTGGCTCGGCCACACGGTCTCGCGCCGTGGCACTGCCGTCGGCCGAGCGTTGGCCGGGAAGGTCGACGCCGATGGGGTGGCCGTGCGTGTCGACGCAGTCGAGACAGGCATCACGGCCGTGTCCGCCCCGGTGCGCGACGCCACCGGAGCAGTGGTCGCCGCCGTCAGCGTCATCGGCCCGAGCTTCCGCCTGTCGGACGCGACGCTTGCCCGCGCCCGCACCGCGGTGAGCAGCAGCGCACACCGGTTGAGTCAACTCGTCGGAGCACTCCAGCCGTAGGCGGCTACGCCGTGTAGAAGCCAGACACGTCGACGATCAGATGCGTTCCTCCCTGCGTGTACAGGCTGATCCCACCGGCGTTCAAACGCACCGTGGTGTGGTTGGCGATGGTCTGGCCTATCCGCTCGATGTTGAGCGACGAGGCGTTCGGTCGGGCGATGCCGCTCGGGAACACGGTGATGAAGCCGGGAGCCGCGGACTCCGTCGCGGTGGTGTTGCCCACCACCGCTGAGGCACCCACCAATGGGACCCCGCCGCGCCCAGCGACCACCGGTGAGACCGTTGCAGTTGCCCCCGGCGGGGTTGTAGTGGTGACACCGTTGGCTTCGCGTGTATCGAGCACTCGCGAAGGCGTGATCGGAATGAACAATCCAGTGCTGGACAGCGGCGCGGTCGAGTCGGTGAAATAGCCGGCGACATCGAAGAGGAGGTGGGTCGCCTGCGATGTGAACAGGCTGATCTGACCCGTCGGCCCCACTGGGACGATCACCTGGTTGGGGATCGTCTGGCCGGCGCGAACCAGGTTGAGGTTCGACGTCGGTGGCTGCCCCTGACCGGCCGGCCACACCGTCACGAAGCCCGGACCTACGGACTCGGTCGCCGTCAGGTTCAGCACCACCGCAGACACACCCGCGGCTGGAACCGGCAGCCTGCCGGTGACCTGTACATCGATCCTGCCGCCGCTCGGCACAATGCTTGTCGTCGGTACGCCATTGGCCGACCGGGTATCAAGCAGCCGAGTGGGATCGGTGGCGATGAATCGACCGGATGTCGAGGCCGCAGCGGCGGTGTAAAAACCGAACACATCAATGACCACATGGGTGGCCGACTGGCTGAACAGATCGACTCGCCCGGTTGCCGAAAGCGGCACCGTGACCAGGTTGGCCAGGTCCTGACCGACCGACTCGATGTTCAGGTTCGACACGTTGCTCGTCCCGCCCGACGGCGTGACCCGGACGAAGCCGGTACCCGCAGTCTGCGTGACGGTCACGTTCAGCACCACTGCGGAGACGCCGTTGGCCGGCACTCCACCTCGACCGCTGACTTGAACCGCAGTGGACGTGGCCGCCGCAAGCATTGTCGGTAGGCCGAGGGCACTGCGCGTATCGACGATTCGATCGGGAGTGAGCGGCACGAATCGGTTTGGTGGGTTGACATTGGTGGCGAACGCGCCCTTCGGGCATTCCGCCGCTGGATCGGCAACGGTCGCCGCCCGGAAGTCGTCGACCATCAGCAGCGAATCGAGAATCGAATCGCCCTGGTCGAAGATGGTGATGTACAGCGAGTGCGGCCCTGGCGTGATCGGCGAGCGCGCCGATAGGATCGGCGTCGCGCCATCGAACGCAGTGCCAACGGCCTCGGAGGCCTGCGCCTGTGTCGGGCCGGAGGTATCCACAGACAACGGTGACGTGCCGACAAACGCGATGTTGTTCGGAGCGACAACCTGGTCCCCCGCCAAGCTCCAATCGTTTCCGTCGAGCTCGATGATTGCGGCATCATTGAATCCGGCGAGCACGTACTCGGGAAACTCCTCGGACAGAAACCGGAGCTTCAACGAAGTGAGGCAGTTGAACCCCGCTTGGACGCTGAAGTCGATCCTGAGCGTGGTCGCGTCGTTGGCACCGCGATACGCCCCGCCGGGCAAGATTGTGCCCTGATCACCTTCGCTGTTTGGCTGGGTGAGTAGCGCAGCGTCGCCAGTGCTGAACACCGCGTAACTGCCGCCTGAATCGATGGGGAAGCCCGCCACCGGATCGCTGCGCACCTGCACTGCGTCTTGGCTTGCATTCGTGACAAATGAGGCACCGGTCACCGAGATGCCACTGCCGACGATGGCGTTGGCCATGTCGAGTGGTGCGGCAGCTGCGCTGACCGGTGGTGCAGTCGAGATCAGCGTCGCCCCCACCAATGACGCTGCGACTGCTGCGAACCATGTCCGTCGGATCATGAGCCGACCCCCTCGCCGGTACACGCGGCCCGATCAAGCCGGTACGCGGAATCCTATGCCAGCGCGAGGTCTGGCTGTCAAGCGATTTCTACCCCAACTAGTGGGCATTCCTGGCTGATACATCTCCGTTACCGCTGGCGGAATGCGGCACCATCGGCACGTTGATTGGCGTCGCCCGAAACAAAGCGATCGTACTCATCGGGTATCGGGTGCCGGTCCGCCGTCAAAGGGTTTGGCGTCAACCGGTGCGGCGGGGCGCGATGTTGCCTCGATCGCGTGGCGGAACTCCTCGGGCAGCGCTGCCGCCGTTGTGGACCGCTGCAGTTGGTCACCAACACGCTGCGCCAGCCCGCTCTGATTCGCAATCGCCCGGGCCACCGTGGCACCCATCCGCCCGCCGACGGGTATCTGCCCAGCGGCGACCGCAGCGATCAGCGCCCGAGACACCTGGCTGGCGACCGGCTGTACCTTGCCCCAGTCGACCTGATCGGTCATTGCCTTGACGGCCTTGGCGGCATCGCCGGTTCGTTCCGCTGTTGCGCTGCGCACGCTCGCCCAATCCACGCCACCCAAGGCGCTGGCCACCTCGTCCACTGCCACCTGGGGCTCGGTTTCGGTAGGCGAGGTGTCACCGGAAGCGGGCGCATCGGCATTGCGCTCAAGTTCGGCGTCTCGCGCGCTGGCGCCACCTGACGTCCCGACGGTGGAGCGTAACAGCGCAAGGAACCCGTCGAGTTGTTCGCGCGACGTCGCCCAGATGTGCTCGGGGGGTGCGTTGTCGCCGCGCTTACCGGCCTCGTACTCGGCCTTGAGCGTGGACGCAGCCCGCTTCGCTCGTGCCGTGAAACCCTTGGCCAGCCGCGCCACAGACCCGTCGGATTCTGCGGCCCCCATCACCGAGACTCTACCGACCAGCACAAGCTCGATGCTCTCAAGGCCGATCGACGGCGTATATAAGACACCCAGAATTCCTGAGACGATCGTACAAGGAATGGGTCGGCGCGTGTAGTGTCGCTGACCGTGACTGACAGCTCCGCTCCTCGTCGTCGGGGCCGTGAACGGGCTGCTGCGGGGGGCCGTTCACCGCTGCCCGAGCAGCTGCCGTTCATGCAACCGACGATGCGCCTCAACCACACCGAGGTCATCTCGGCCGACGAGGTCGAGGCGATCCACGAAGCGTCGTTGACCATCCTGGAACGGATCGGGATGGAGTTCTTCTGCCCCGAGGCGCGCAGCATCATGCGCGAAGCCGGTGCCGATGTCGACGAATCGAACGGGCGCGTTCGCTTCGACCGTGGCCTGGTGGTGCCGAGCGTGGCCAAGGCCCCAGCCGAGTTCACGCTGCACAGCTGGAACCCCGACCACCACCTGCGCATCGGCGGCCGCTGGTTGGCCTTTGGCACCGTCGGCAGCGCACCGCACTACATCGACCGCAACGGAGTTCGCCGAACCGGCGACCGCGACGGCTTCCGCGACCTGCTCAGGCTCGCTCAGTCGCTCAACATCGTGCACTTCATCGGCGGATACCCCGTCGAGCCGGTCGACATCCACCACTCGGTGCGCCACATCCACGCCGCCCACGACGTGCTCACGCTCACCGACAAACCGCTGCACTGCTACAGCCTCGGCCGACAACGCAACCGCGATGTGTTGGAGATGGCCCGCATCGCCCGCGGCATCGACGAGGCCACGTTGCTGCGCGAGCCGTCGGTTTTCTCGGTAGTCAACTCGAACTCGCCGCTACGCCTCGACACACCCATGTCGCAGGGGATGATCGAGTTCGCTCGCCACAATCAGCCGATCGTGATGACCCCGTTCACACTCGCCGGGGCGATGGCACCGATCACCCTGGCCGGCGCGCTGGCCCAGCAGAACGCGGAAGCATTGGCCGGGATCACGTTCCTGCAGTGCATCAACCCGGGCACGCCGGTTGTTTACGGCGGGTTCACCTCGAACGTCGACATGCAATCCGGGGCTCCGGCGTTCGGCACGCCCGAGTATGTGCGCACGGCGATGATCGGCGGCCAACTGGCCCGCCGCTACTCGCTCCCCTACCGCAGTTCCAACGTGTGCGCGGCCAACGCGCTCGACGCGCAGGCCGCGTACGAGAGCGTGTTCTCGCTGTGGGGATGCGTGATGGGCGGCGTGAACTTCATGATGCACGGCGCCGGGTGGATGGAGGGCGGCCTCCATGCCAGCTTGGAAAAGATGATCCTCGATGCCGACCTGTTGCAGATGGTGACGAAGATGATGGAGCCGGTGGTGGTCGACGCCGATTCGTTCGCCATCGACACCATCGAAAGTGTCGGGCCGGGGGGTCATTTCTTCGGCACGCAACACACTCAGGACCGGTTCCGCCACGCGTTCTACAAGCCGATGATCTCCGATTGGCGCAACTACGAAAGCTGGCAAGAGGCCGGCAGCCCGCAGGCGCCCGACCGGGCCAAGTTGCTCGCGACTCGCTTCCTTGATGCCTACGAACCTCCGGTGATGGACCCAGCGATCCGCGACGAACTCGATGCGTTCGTCGTCCGCCGCGTCGCCGAGGGTGGCGTCGCCACCGACTACTGAACTGAACTCAACGTAGGAGCAACCCATGAAGTCATCAGCACAAGTCGTCGTGATCGGCGGCGGGGTGGTCGGGGCCAGTGTGCTGTACCACCTGACCAAAGCGGGGTGGACCGATGTGGTCCTGCTAGAGCGCAAGCAGCTCACCGCCGGTTCCACGTGGCACGCGGCCGGGGGCATGCATACCCTCAACGGTGACCCGAACGTCGCCCGCCTGCAGCAGTACACGGTGAACCTCTACAAGGAGATCGAGGCCGAGTCTGGCCAGGACTGCTCGATCCATCTCCCCGGTGGGCTGCAGTTGGCGGATACACCCGAGCGGCTCGACTGGCTGCGCATGGCCCAGGCCCGCGGCCGCTACCTCGGCATGCACATGGAGATGGTCTCGATGGCCGAGGCCAAGGCACTGAACCCGCTGCTGGAGGAGAAGTACTTCGTCGGCGCGCTGTACGACGAGGACGAGGGCAGCGTCGACCCGTACGGAGTAACCCATGCGTATGCGATCTGCGCCCGCAACCGTGGGGCCGAGGTCTACACCGAGACGTGGGCGACGGGCCTCAGTCAACGCAGCGACGGCACGTGGGATGTGATCACCGATCGCGACCACACCATCCACGCCGAACACGTCGTGAACGCCGGCGGGTTGTGGGCCCGGGAGGTCGGGCGGATGGCGGGGTTGGAGCTGCCGGTGCTGGCGATGGAACACCACTACCTGATGACCGAGCCGATGCCCGAGGTGATCGAGTACAACCGCTCGACCGGGCGCGAACTGCCTCACATGATCGATTTCGCCGGCGAGATCTACGCCCGCCAGGAGGGCCAGAGCATTTTGCTCGGCACCTACGAGCAGGCGGGTGTTCCTTGGGCCCCGAAGCAGACGCCGTGGGATTTCGTGTTCCAGTTGCTGCCCAACGATCTCGACCGCATCGCCCCCGAGCTCGAGCGCGGTTTCGACCACTTCCCCGCCGTCGGGCGGGCCGGGATCAAGAAGATCATCAACGGCCCATTCACGTTCAGCCCCGACGGCAACCCGCTTGTCGGCCCGATCAAGGGGCTGCGCGGCTATTGGAGCGCATGCGCGGTGATGGCCGGGTTGTCACAGGGCGGCGGGGTCGGGCTGTCGCTGGCCAACTGGATGGTGCACGGCGATCCGGGCGCCGACATCTGGGGCATGGACGTCGCCCGCTACGGCGACTACGCGTCGCTCGCGTTCACGAACGCGAAGGTGCGCGAGAACTACTCGCGTCGGTTCCGGATCACGTTCCCCAACGAGGAGCTGCTCGCCGCCCGGCCGCTGCACACCACCCCGATCTACGACCGGCTCACCGAACACAATGCGGTGTGGGGAGCTGGGTTCGGGTTGGAGCACCCGTTGTGGTTCCAGACGCCGGGGCTCGACCCGGTCGAGGAGGTGACCTTCCACCGCTCGAATGCGTTCGCCAACGTTGGCGAGGAGAGCCGTGCGGTGCGCGAGCGGGTGGGGCTCAGCGAGGCCTCCAACTTCGCCAAGTACAGGATCTCGGGTGCTGGGGCTGCGGAGTGGTTGCAAGGCCTGTTCACCAACGCGTTGCCGCGGGTTGGACGGACCAACCTGACTGCGATGCTCAACCCGCAGGGCCTCATCGTCGGCGAGTTCTCGGTGTCGCGAATCGGGCCTGACGAGTTCTTCCTGTTCGGCTCGCAAGCCGCCGAAGTGCATCACCCGCGCTGGTTCCTGGATCATCTCCCCGCCGGCAGCTCGATCCGCTTCGAGGTGCTCGCACTGTCGATGGTGGGCCTCACCGTGGCCGGGCCGCGTGCCCGCGACGTGCTGCAGAAGCTGACCGACACGTCGTTGGCGACGGCCGATTTCCCGTTCATGGCGTTCCGCAAGGTGGACGTCGGAATGGCTCCGGTGTGGCTGTCGCGGATGACGTACTCGGGCGACCTTGGCTACGAGATCTGGATGGCACCCGAGTACCAGCGGCGCCTGTTCGACCTGTTGTGGGACGCCGGCCAGGAGTTCGGTATGGCCCTGTTCGGCTTCCGCGCCCTGATCACGTTGCGGTTGGAGAAGAACTTCGGCACGTGGTTCCGTGAGTATCGCCCGATCTACACCCCGCTCGAGGCCGGTATGGATCGCGTCCTCAAGTTCGACCACGAGTTCATCGGTCGAGCCGCGGTCGAAGCCGAGATCGCCGCGGGCGGCCCGAAGCGGAAACTGGTGATGTTCACCGTCGATGTCGACCGCGACTCCCCTGCCGACGTGATCGGTGACGAACCCGTGTGGCACAAGGGTCCCAACGGCTCCGAGGTGGTCGGCTGGATCACCTCCGGTGGCTACGCCCATTACTCGGGGGTGTCGCTGGCACTGGGCTACATCCCGACCGAGTTGGTGGAGTCCGGAGAGGAGTTCGAGATCGAGATCATCGGCAACCGCCGCCCCGCTCGCCTACAACTCGACCCGGTCCTCGACCCCCCAGGCCTACGCATGCGCTCCTGAACTGAACTTGGACGACGAGGAGTGATTGACGTGATCGGCACCTGCCGTAGCATGCCCGCGTGATCGTGGGGATTGACAACGGCGGAACGAAGAACAACGTCACGGTACTCGAGCCCGGTGGCAGGTTTCTGATCGAGGCGATGGCCGAGGTACCGAGCCGTGTTCGCGAGGGCACGGCCGCTGCGCTCGACGCTCTGGTTGCTGCGCTTGATCTCGGCTTGCAGCTTGCTGGCGTCGACCGTGGTGCGGTCCGTGCCGTGGGACTCGACACCCCGGGGCCGGCGTCTGCCGACGGGGTGATCTCCTCCAAAGGCGCGACCAACTTCGCCCTTCCGGAGTGGTGGGGTTTCGATATCCGCAGCGCGCTGGAGGCCCGGGTCGGGGTGCCGGTGGTGTACAGCAACGACGGCAATGCGGCTGCGTTGTATGCGCATCACGTGCACTTCGGGGCGATGGCGATGCAGCGTTCGTCGGTGTCGGCGATCGTCGGTACCGGCCTCGGTGGTGGGGTCGTCGAACGGGGCATGGTGGTCGGCGGGGCCGCGGGGATGGCCGGCGAGCTCGGTCATGTGCACATCCCGATGCACGGTTTGCTCGCCGAGGGGCAGCCGGTGCCGCGCTGCAACTGTGGCTTTGTCGGAGATGTCGAAAGCGTCGCCTCGCTCACTGGCATCACCCACAACCTGCTGCCGTTCTGGCTCACCCGGTACCCGGGCCACGAGCTGGCGGATGTGCCGATCGCGGAGGCGGCCAAGCTGTTGCGGGCCTTCGGTGAGCGTGGCGATGAGATGGCTCGGCGGGTGTTCGAGCAGCAGGCGATGGCGATCGGTCGTCTGTTCACCATCGCCGCCAACTTCACCGATCCCAATGCGTACTTCGTCGGTGGCGGAGTGGTCGAGGCCGAACCACATTTTCGCGATTGGTACCTCGCAACGGTGAGGGCGAACACGCACCTGCGTGAGGAACAACTCGCAGTAGCCGAGTTCTCCCTCGTCCCAGATCTCGACATGGCCGGCGCCCGCGGCGCCGCCGTAGCCGCCCAAGGCGCCCTGCTCTAATCGCAACGCGTCTCAACGACCGGGATGAAGCGTGGCAGCACTGGCCGACGCGCCCGGCAGGCAAAGCGGGAAACACCACCGCACCGCATAAAATCAGGCGATGAGTTCCGCGACGCCGGCTCGAAGCTGCGCGAATCCGCGATCGAACGTTGCGATCGTCGTCCCGCGTGCCTGTGCCATTGCCGCCAGGTATGCGTCGGTGACCTGTCGGTAGCCAACCACACCGTGCAGCACGTGCGATCCGTACGGCTCATCGTCTGGCCAGAACTCGTGTCGGGGGTTCTCGTGAAGTACGGCCAGCGCATCGATGGCATGGCTCGTTGACGCAACTCGGACCATGAACCGCGCGAGTGACCCCTGGGTCGACGGAGTTGAGGCGAATCGCCGCGTTTGACCGAGCCACGTGCGAGCACGCTCATGGTGCTCGTGGTCGACGACGGACAGGGCGATCAGTACGTTCGCGTCGAGCAAGATTGCATCAATCGTCATCGAGGACATCAGCGACTTCGTCTGCCGAGACCTGACGACCGATGGTGATCGTGCCAAGTCCAGTGAGTGGATCGCGCTGGACTGGCCCCAGCGGATGCAGGCTCTGCCGCAACGCGTCGTTCAGCAGTTTGCTCAAGCTGATACGGGACCCTCGTGCTCGTGCGACTGCCTCCCGATGCAAATCTGGGTCAAGGTCGACAGTGGTACGCATCACTTGATCAATTTAGTGCATCAGGCCGAATCACGCCCCGGCTTTCGGGGTCGTGTTGCCGCTGAGCTTGCCGGTCGATATCGACCTACGCGACGCCTCGCCGCCGTGCCGTGCTCGCACGCCTCGACCAGTCCGAGACGGCGTGCCCAAGCAACCAACTCGGCGTAGCCGGCCCCGTCCGCTGACACGCTGATCGTCGCCCGCCGTGCGCCCGAGGAAGTTGATCGAGTCGTAGCAGTAGGTGGCCACCGTGACCGAGTTCACCGGTGCCATCGTCGTTCACTTTTCAATAGATGCAACTATCTTTATCCACAGAAGTGAAAAGATCACCGGTGGAGCGACCCATTTCATCCACCAACTCCCTCCACAAAGCCAAACTATCAAAGTGAATACGACAGACACCACGCTCACCACTAAAATTGATGAGCGCCGTTCGTCGGTCCCACCCACCCTGAGATTCACATGATACGCTCGGCCACCTGGAATAAAACTGCATTCCACCCCGTCCCCCGAGTCTTCCTGGCGAGATCATACCGGTAATTACCGAGAAAATTGCTGCGTCTCTCCTGCACGCTCTAATTCGATCTTCGTCTGCACCCCTGCCGCGGTTGCGGTGGTTGTGGTGGTCCCGGTCGCCCCGGTGTGGCGACCGGGCGCATGCAACGGGGGCACGTTCGCCGGTCCACGGGATCGCTGTCGACAACGACGGTCCGAGCTCGGTCCGATCAGCGAAACGACCCAACGCGTGCAGCCCGGCGTCGGCCACGACCTGGGTTCCGCCGACTTCCACAGTGACCTTCATGACGCTGTTACGGTTCACTTCGCGAGTGCCCTCCTGGTCGGTGTTCTTGGTGTGTCGCAACAACAAGAAAAGCAGGCCAGGAGGGCCGCAACGCTGATACGCGGACTACACCACCTCAGACTCGTGAACGATCAGGGCTAGCCGTTTCATAGCCGGGGGTCGACCCAAAGGCCGGGGATGGTCGCCTACAAATGACTATCGGCGCCCTCTAAGTATTACCTCACGAACGTAGAGGAATAGTACCAGGATGGTCGCCAGCACGGCGATGGTGACCGGCATCATAAAGAAAGCCTGGAACCATCTTGACATGCCTCCCTTTGTTATGGGTGGAGCCGAAGGGTAGGTAAACCAGAAGAACGCAGCCTGCACGAGATAGAGGGCGCAAACCGACGTCAGTGGCCCGAACCATCGGAGCGTACGTAAGGTTTGGAACGTCAACCTCCGGCAGACATCGCCCCGAGAACCCTTGTGGTCGGTTTCCTCGGTCACGGTGGGAAAT
>JANNHO010000470.1:0-2414 GCA_031404435.1 Acidimicrobiaceae bacterium
GGATCCACCACGCCTCGCGCATGGTGGACAGCATCGCTCCGGCGCGCATCGCCATCCGTAGCCCGTCACCGGTGTTGGTCTCGACCGAAACCGGGTGGGTCATCGGACCGCGCAAGAACGCCCGGCAGAGGTCGGCATCCCATTCGAAGCCACCTGATGCGAGCACGACCCCGCGGTCAGCGCCGATCTCCACGATGCCGTCCGACGTGGCGAAGCGCGCGCCGACGACCTCGTCGTCTTTCACGATCAACTCTTTCGCCGCGTGGCTCGGGCGCGGCTCGATCCCAAGGTTCAGGCACGCTTTGAGTAAGCGACCGACGAGCGCCTGGCCGCAGCCGCGCTCGTTACGTTCGGCCCGCCGGTCGAGCTCGGCAGCCGGTGGGGGATCGGGGATCGCTTTGCCGAGCGGGGTCTCACTCATCGTGATATGCGGGTTGGTGAAGTACGGAGACGGTGTGACCCGCTGCGCCCAGTCGCCCAACTCGACGAACGGAAAGATTGGGCACTCGAGGGTGCGGCCACCGCCGGGGCTGCCTCCCGGGAACTCGGGGTGATAGTCGGGCATCCCGCCAACGGCGTAGAACTCGATCGGTGCGATCGCCTCCAAACGATTCACCATCTCCGGGCCGGCGTCGACGTATGCGGTCACCAGTTCGAGATCGAGCAAACCGCGCGAGAGCGACATGATGTAGGTGATCGCCCGGTCGCGGTCATCGTCCACACCGACGTCGGGCATGTGCGGATTGTTCGGGATCCACAACTGCCCACCAGACCATGCGGTGGTGCCACCAAACAGATCGGACTTCTCGAACAGCCCAACCGTGGCACCGCTCTCCGCAGCCATCACCGCGGCCGTGAGACCCGCTGCACCGCTGCCCACGACGACGACATCAAAGCGCTCCATCCCGCTGATCGTAGGGCCAACGGTCACGGCGGACCGCGTCGAGCGGTGGCTATGGTGAGTCGGTGGGCGCAGGTGTCAAGAACAGCCGGATCGACCGGATCGTGGTGTCGACCGGGCACTGCCTTATCGCCGAAAGCGGTCCGAACCAGGGTGAGTCAGACCCGGTGATTGCAGCTCGCGCGGCTACGTTGGCCGCGATGTTCGCCGACTTGCCGGCTGACGGTTCTCCAGAGAGCGCGGATCCACGACCCCTACCAATGCAGAGGAGTTGCGGGTGCAGCTCATCGTCGGCTCCACTCGACCTGGACGCGCTGCCGACTTCGTGCTGCCGTGGCTGCTCCGGCGACTGCACGCCGACGTCCGGCTTGCCATCGAGGTGCTCGATCTGCGCGAGTGGCAGCTGCCGTTGTTTCAAGAACACGCGGGCTCGATCGGCGATCCGGCCAATCCCACCTATTCCGATCCTGTCGTCAAGCGCTGGAACGACACCCTGAAGACCGCGGACGGCTACCTGCTGCTGACGCCCGAGTACAACCACTCGATACCGCCAGCGGTCAAGAACGCCATCGACAGCATCTTCCTGAGCGATGCGATCCGCAACAAACCATTGGCGTTCGTGGGCTACAGCATCTCGCCGACCGGCGGGGTGCGGGCGATCGAGCACCTCATCCAGTCGGTGCTGACGCAGGAAGCTGCACCGCTGCGCAGCACCGTGATGATCGGTGGGGTCGGCAAGGCATTCGACGCTGCAGGCGAGCCGGTCAGCCCGATGACGCAGGCAGCCCTCGACCTCGTGATCGACGATCTCGTGTGGTGGGGACGCACGCTGCGAGCCGGGCGTGCCAGCGGCGAACTCGCCCCCACCCGCTTTCGCATGGCCCAGGCGATGGCGAAGCACTCGTCCTGACGTTGGTGCGCTCGCGGTCGCCGCTACCAAATGGTCGTAATCGGGAACTCGTGAAATGCTGGGTCGCTCGTCAGGAGCGGACAACCGACGAGTTCGGCCTGCGCCGCGAGGACCCGATCGAATGGATCGCGATGCCCGGCTTGATACTGCCCGGCGCGGAGAGCGTGCGCGCTGTCAATGGGCAGTGGGGTTGCGCGTAGACGACCTAACGCCTCGTCCCATTGGTCGAGCAACGTGCCGACGCGGGGGAGTTTCCCGATCCGAAACTTGGTGGCGATTTCCCATGCCGACGCAGCCGAGACGAGCAGTTCGTTCGCCTCCGTGAGCAACAGCTCGGTAACGGTTGGGCTGAGCCGGTTTGGTTCGGCAACTGCCCAGAGCAGGACATGCGTGTCGAGTACAAACGTGCTCATAGGTCCGACTCGAACGATGCGAGCACGCGGTCGCCGAGCGGATCCAGCGACTCGTCGCCGGAGCCGATGATGCTTGGTAGAAAGCCGAGCTCGCGGCGGGCGGAACCAGCGATCGGGACCAGACGTGCGTAGGGCTTTCCGGCTTTGGCCAGGATGATCTCCTCGCCCGCCCGCACATCTTCGAGCAGTC
>JANNHO010000471.1:0-9311 GCA_031404435.1 Acidimicrobiaceae bacterium
CCGCCACGAACGTCGACCTCCGTGAGGCGGTCGCCGACGGACGCTTTCGCGAAGATCTCTACTACCGACTCAACGTCGTTTCGGTCGACATTCCACCGCTTCGCGATCGCAACGATCCCCATCGTGGAGAGCTTGTGAACGCGAACACAATCTAGCCGGTTCAACAGGTCGGTCCAAACCAAGGGCCACAACGTGCGCAAAATCTCCCGGACGCGTTCACTCCCCGGACGCATTCACTCACCGGCGCGTTGGCCGCGGATCTGCGGGTGCAGCACCGTGTACAGCGCAAGCCCGAGCATTGCTGCACCCACCGGCAGGAACGGCAGCCCCTCCTCGGTGATCACCGGATACAGCACGAACCCGCTCAGCAACGCCGTCCATCCCCACAGGATCAACACGCTGCGCCGCTGCCCGTGGCCCATCTCCATCAACCGGTGGTGCAGATGGCCCTTGTCGGCAGTGGTCAGGCCCTGACCGCGGCGCGCCCGGCGCAAGATCGCGAACAACGTGTCGAGGATCGGCACACCGAGAATGAACAACGGGATGAACAGCGGGGCGAGGAAGAAGTACGACTGCCCTGCCGTGCCTGCGGCTTCCGGATCGGCGCGGCCGCCCACGACGCTGGTGCTGACCGCCATCAACAACCCGAGCAGCAGCGCACCGCTGTCACCCATGAACACGCGTGCCGGGTTGAAGTTGAACGGTAGGAACCCGACGCAGATCCCGACGGTGATGATCGCGATGAGCGGGCCGAGGTTGGGTTGCACGAGTTGGCCGCGATCGCTGAGGTGCTGGCTGTACAGGAAGAACGAGAACGCCCCGATCGCGACGATGCCGGCCGCCAGCCCGTCGAGTCCGTCGATCAGGTTGATCGCCTGGGTGAGGCCGAGGATCCACAGCACGGTGATCAGCGGGATCCAGTCGGCGCTGAGGTAGGTGACGTCGAGGAACGGCAGCCGGAAGAATCGCATCGTCACGCCGAACCACACGAGCGCGATGCCGGCGAGCACGGTACCGACCACCTTGGCCGGTGCGGATATGTCGCGGACATCGTCGAGCAGGCCGACCGCAAACATGATCGCTGCGGCGATGAGCACGCCGCGCGGCTCGCCGTTGCGGGCGAAGAGCTGGTCGAAATCGTTCCACAACCTCGACACGGCGAACGCGACACCGAACCCGGCGAACATCGCCAGGCCGCCGACATCGGGGATCGGCAGAACGTGCACCGTGCGCTCGTTCGGCTCGTACATCACCCCAGTCGCTTGGCGACCACCATCACCACCGGCGTGATCGCGAAGGTGACAAGAGCCGCCGCAAGGCCGATGACAAGGTAGTCACCGGTGGTGGGCACGGATGTGATCGTAGGTCAGGCGTAGGCGGGGAAGCGCGCGCAGAGCGCGTTCACGTCGGCCTTCACTGCGGCCAGTTCGGCTTCGTCGTCGCGCATCCGCAACGCCCTGGCGATGAGGGCGGCGATGTGGGCCATCTCGGCCTGACGCATGCCCTGGGTGGTGACCGATGGGGTGCCGATGCGCACGCCACTGGTCACGAACGGGCTGCGCGGGTCGTCAGGGATGGTGTTCTTGTTCAGCGTGATGCCGGCGATGTCGAGCACCGCTTGGGCCTGCTTGCCGCTGAGTTCGGCGTCGAACGGGCGCAGGTCGACGACCATCAGTTGGTTGTCGGTCCCGCCGCTGACGAGACGGAAGCCCTGCTGCACCAACGCTTCGGCGAGCGCGCTGGCGTTGGCCACGATCTGGTGGGCGTATTCGCGAAAGCTCGGCTGTGCGGCTTCGAAGAACGCCACCGCCTTGCCGGCGATCACATGCTCGAGCGGGCCGCCCTGCCAACCGGGGAACACGGCCTTGTCGATCGCCGCGGCATGGGCAGCGGTGCTGAGGATGCAGCCGCCGCGCGGGCCACGGAGGGTCTTGTGGGTGGTGAACGTGACGATGTCGGCGAACGGCACCGGGTTGGGGGCCGCCCCACCGGCGATCAGCCCGGCGATGTGCGCGGCGTCGAACATGAACAGCGCGCCCACCTCGTCGGCGATCGCTTTGAACGGCTCGGGATCGAGGCGGCGTGGGTAGCTGGTGGTGCCAGCCACGATCATCTTCGGGCGGTGTTCCAGCGCGAGATCGCGGACCTGATCCATGTCGATCCGCTCGTCGCCAGGGGTCACCTTGTAGGGCACGAAGTTGTACAGCTTGCCGCTGGCGTTGACCGGCGAGCCGTGGGTGAGGTGGCCACCGTGGTCGAGGCTGAGGCCGAGCACCGTATCGCCATGGTCGAGCACCGCTTGGTACGCGCACATGTTCGCGTTGGCGCCACTGTGCGGCTGGACGTTGGCGTGGTCGGCGCCGAACAGCGCCTTGACCCGCGCGATGGCCAACGCCTCGATGTCGTCGATGATCGCGTTGCCGCCGTAGTACCGCTTACCCGGGTAACCCTCGGCGTACTTGTTGGTCAGTGCGCTGCCGACGGCGCGCATCACCGCCGGCGAGGTGAAGTTCTCGCTGGCGATCAGCTGGATGCCAGTGCACTGCCGTTCGACCTCACGCTCGATGAGATCGAAGATCTCCGTATCCGGGTTCGTATCGGAAGGGAACGGCATGGATCAGAACTCCTGCTCGAGCGCCATGAGCTGCTGCACACGGCGGAGGTGACGGCCACCTTCAAAGGGGGTGGTCAAGAACGTATCGAGGATCTCGTCGGCCAGCCCAATGCCAACCACACGGGCGCCGATGCTGAGCACGTTGGCATCGTTGTGCGCCCGAGCCATCCGCGCGGTGTACAAGTCGTTGCACAGTGCGGCGCGCACGCCGCGCACCTTGTTGGCGGCGAGCTGCTCACCCTGGCCGCTGCCGCCGAGCACGATGCCCTGGTCGGCCTCGCCGTCGCGCACCGCGCGACCGACCGCGGCGCAGTAGGGCACGTAATCGACGCTGTCGGTGCTGTCGGTGCCCAGATCGATCACCTCGTGCCCGCCGGCTTCCAACACGCCGATCACGTGCTGCTTCAAGGGGAACCCGGCATGATCGGAACCAATGGCGATGCGTGACACGGCCGAGGAGTGTACGCGCCGGTCTCCCGACACGGCCACCGGTCTCCCGTGCGACCACCGGTCCGATCGCCCACTTCGGGTGCGTGCTGACGATGGCGACTCCCTAACCTCCGGGCGTGACGCTCGATCCACGTACTCCCATCCTTGTTGGCTCCGGCCAGTTCCTGCACCGCGCCGAGGGTGTCGATGATGGCCTCGAGCCGGCGACGTTGATGAGCGGGGCGATCCGGTTGGCCATCACCGATGCCGGGCTCACCTCGCTGGGCGCAGTGGACTCGTTGCGTGTGGTCGCGCTGCTGAGCTGGAAGTACGGCAACCCGGCCGAGATGGTCGCCGGGCAACTCGGTCTGGACGTCCGTGAGTTCGGCCTCACGACCAATGGCGGCAACAGCCCGCAGAGCCTCGTCAACACCACAGCCGGCGAGATTCTGCGCGGTGAACTCGACATGGCCGTGCTCACCGGTGGCGAATCGTGGCGCACCCGGATGCGGGCCCGCCGAGCTGGCGTCGACTTGGCGTGGCCGAAGGCACCGGACGCCTCGCTGCCGCGGATCTTGGGCGAGGAACTGGTGATGAACCACCCAGACGAGCTGGCCCGTCAGATCATGATGCCGGTCCAGATCTATCCGATGTTCGAAACCGCGATCCGCGCCGCAGCGGGACGCGGCGTCGACGAGCATCAGGTGTTGGTCAGCGAGCTGTGGTCGCGGTTCAGTCAGGTTGCCTCGCACAACCCGAATGCGTGGAGCCGCGAGCTGCGCACCGCCGACGAGATCCGCACCGTCGGGCCATCGAACCGGATGGTTGGGTACCCCTACCCGAAGTACATGAACTCCAACAACGATGTCGACATGGCGGCCGCGCTGATCATGTGCTCGGTGCAACGCGCCCGCGACCTCGGCATCCCCGAGGACCGCTGGGTGTTCCCGCATTCCGGTACGGACTGTCACGAGCACCAGTTCGTCAGCCATCGCTGGTCGTTTCACGAAACCCCGGCGATCGAGCTCGGCGGGCGGCGGGCGCTGGAGTTGGCCGGCATCGGCATCGACGACGTCGACCTCGTCGACCTGTACTCGTGCTTCCCGGCGGCCGTGCAGTTGGGCGCGCAAAGTCTCGGCCTCGACCTCGACCGCCAACTCACCCGCACCGGCGGGCTGCCCTTCGCTGGCGGACCCTGGAACAACTACGTCATGCACGCGATCGCGACGATGATGACCGACCTGCGCGAGCGGCCCGGCGCCCGCGGGCTGGTGTGGGCCAACGGCGGCTACACCACCAAGCACGCCTTTGGCGTGTACTCGACCGCTCCGCCCGCCGACGGCTTCCGGTTCGGCTACCCGCAAGCCGAGATCGACGCACTCCCCCGCCGCGAGCTCGCGCCCGTCGCCGACGCCGCCGGTGCCACCACGGT
Organism: Acidimicrobiaceae bacterium; assembly: GCA_031404435.1. Lineage (GTDB taxonomy): Bacteria > Actinomycetota > Acidimicrobiia > Acidimicrobiales > Ilumatobacteraceae > VFMC01. The sequence goes on from JANNHO010000471.1 coordinate 4,476, forward strand.
CGAGGCGTACACGGTGATGCACTCGCGCGAGGGCACCCCCGAGCGGGTAATCGCGTCGTGCATCCTCGCCGACGGTCGCCGCGCCTGGGGCACCTCGACCGATGCCTCCCTGGCCGCCGCCATGTGCGAAGGCGAATGGGTAGGCCGTGCGGTAACCCTCGATCCCGAAGGCACCCTGCACCCGGCCTGACCGCCAAGATCTGGGCAGCATTTGTCCCGGTTTCCGGGAGGAATCCTGCCCAGATCATCTACGTTCGGGGGATGACCTCGATCATCCTCGACTGCGATCCCGGGCACGACGATGCAATCGCGATGGTGGTCGCAGCGCGGCACACGAACCTGTTGGGGATCACGACAGTGGCTGGCAACGCGCCATTGTCCAGCACCACGCGCAACGCGATCATCGTCCGCGACCTACTCGGCATCGACGTGCCCGTGCACTCGGGTGCGGAGCGGCCGTTGGTTGCCGAACCAAAGCACGCCGACTACGTGCACGGCGTGAGCGGGCTGGACGGTGCCGACCTGCCGGAACCGTCAGGACCGCCGGCGAGCGCCGATGCGGTGGGGTTCATCATCGACACCTGCCGCGCGAACGAGGGGACGTGGCTGGTGCCCATCGGCCCGCTTACCAACATCGCCCTGGCGCTGCGCGTCGCGCCAGATCTGGCGCGACGGATCGCCGGCATCTCGCTGATGGGCGGCGGCACGTTCGGCAACCGGTCAGCAGTCGCCGAGTTCAACATCTGGGCCGATCCCGAAGCCGCAGCAGCCGTGTTCGCCTATGGCGGTCCGTTGCTGATGTGCGGCCTCGATGTGACGCATCAGTTCCAGACGACACCGGAGCGCATCGAGCGGGTGCGCGCCCTCCCGGGACGGCTCGCCGCGATCGTGGCTGACCTGTTCGTGTTCTTCAGCGGCACCTACATCGCCCGCCACGATTCCTTCACCGGGGCGGTCGTGCACGATCCGCTCGCCGTGCTCGCGCTCACCCATCCCCACCTTCTGCACGGCGTCGACATGCACGTCGCAATCGAGACTGCGGGAAGCCTCACGCGGGGGATGACCCTGATCGACCAGCGTCACCTTCGCGAACGCCTCGCCCCCACCTGCACTGTCTTCACAACCGTCGACGCCGAGGCCGGCTTCGACGTCATCGTCGAAGCGATCGGCCACTTCTCGGCCTGATCACGCGCAGCCAGGTCACGTTCCGACGCAGCTCACGGGTGGCCGCGTTGGTACCGCGGCTCGGAGCGGCGATGCTGTGAGGCCCGCTCGGGCGAGTACGACAAGTGATTGAAGGATTTCGGTGGCGAACAAGCAGATAACCAAACCGGCACGATTCGAGCCGATGCAGTACTGGCGCAAGTTGTGCTGGGTGACCCCGCGGATCGTCCTCAGCGGTGATCTACCCGAAGGCGCAGCCAAGGGCCGCGGGCTCGATCAGTGGGTGGCGGCCGGGGTCACGCACATCGTCGACACCCGCCTTGAGCACAGCGACAAGAAGTTCGTGGCCGCCCACGCCCCCGACGTTGGCTACACGTGGGTGGGCGTCGATGACCACGGTGGCCAGCAGCCCGACAGTTGGTTCGCCGAAGGTGTCGCCGCGGCGAGCACTGCGCTGGCCGAACCCGATGGCAAGGTGATGATCCACTGCCACATGGGCGTGAACCGCGGCCCGTCGATGGGTTTCGCAGCGATGCTGGCCACCGGCTACGACCCGCTGACCGCCCTCGACACCATCCGTGAATGCCGGCCGATCGCCGCGATGATGTACGCCGAGGACGCCGTGGCGTGGTTCCATCGCTCGCGTGGTTCAGATGCTTGGGTGGCCGAGAACCAGACCCGTGCCGTGCGCGACTGGATGGATTCCAACCCGATCGACACCAATTGGATCAGCAGCCGCCTCTGGCACAAGGGCGGCTGAACGGCTCGGCTCCGTCTGACAGCTGTGCGGCCGCGGTCGCGCGCTCTACAGTCGCCCGATGCGTGCAGCCGTGATGCGAGATTGGAAACTGCGGGTCGACGACGTCCCAGATCCGGTGCCCGGCCCCGGTCAGGTGCTCACCAAGGTGCTGGCGTGTGGGATCTGCGGGAGCGATCTACACCTGTTGCAGCACGGTGAGCAGGCTCGGGAGTTGAGCGCGGAGATGGCCGACGATCGACCGCCCGACCCGATGGCACCGATCATGTTCGAATCGAACCGCGACACGGTGATGGGCCACGAGTTCTGTTGCGAGGTCGTCGAGGTCGGGCCCGGATGTGAGAACCTGCGCGTGGGTGACGTGGTCGTCGGCTTGCCGGTCGCATTCGATGCCGCCGGCATGCATGCCCTTGGCTTCTCCAACGAATACAACGGTGGTTACGCAGAGCTGATGGTGCTCAACGATCTGTTGGGCAACAAGGTTCCGGCGGGTCTGCCGGTCGAGCTGGCCGCGCTGACCGAACCGTTGGCGGTGGGTGTGCATGCGGTGGCCAAGAGCCGCATCTCCGGCGGGGATTCCGCAATCGTGCTTGGCTGCGGGCCGGTTGGGCTGGCGTGCATCGCCGAGTTGCGAATGCAGGGAATCGGCCCGATCGTGGCCGCCGACTACTCCCCGAAACGACGCAGGCTGGCCGAAGTACTCGGTGCCCACGTGGTCGTCGATCCGAACGAGACGTCGGCGATCGAGGCGTGGCGGCGGATCGACGGCATCCGCCCTCTCGTGATCTTCGAAGCTGTCGGCGTGCCCGGAATGATCGAACAGGCGATGCGGATGGCCCCCAAGGACGCGCGCATCTTGGTCGTGGGGGTGTGCATGCAGCAGGACCGGATCCACCCGATGCTCGGGATCAGCCGTGAGCTCAGCATCCAGTTCGCGCTCGGATACGAGCCGGCCGAGTTCACCCAGTCGCTGAATGCGATCGCCGAGGGCAAGGTCGACATCAGCAACTGGTTGACCGGGACCGTTGGCATCGACGGCGTCCCGCAGGCGTTCGCCGATCTCGCCAACCCCGAAGCCCACGCCAAGATCCTCGTCAAGCCCGACGCGTAGCCAGCCGCTGGCTGCAAGCCTGCGCCGGGCCTGAGCACCGCATCCCCCCTCGAACACCGAAAAGACACTCGTTTCATGACCATCTCAATCAGCCCCTGCCTTCGGCTGCTTGCCACGGCGTTGCTCACCGCGACGATCGTCGCAGTCGTCACCACCACGGTTGCACCGACCCCGCTTGCGAACGCAGCCGATGGCGGACCGCTGCCAGGGTTCGGCGTCAACGGAGTCGTGCTCGACAGCGGTCTCGCATCACCTGGCCAGGTCCTCCAGGTCGTCAAGGTGATCGACGACTCCTTCGGTGCGCTCACGACGCTCGTCGACATCGTCACCCCGCACAGTCCGCCCCCGGGCGAGCCCTTCCCGAGCAGTCCGCCCCCGACCACGCAACTGTTGGTGAAATACACCCCCGATGGCGCACGCGACACGACCTTCGGCGTCAACGGGGTGTTCACGTTGCCCCTGTCGGGTGCCCGTGACATCGCCCATCTGCCTGACGGCTCGATCATCGTTGCCGGTTCCACCGACGACGTCCGGCTGCGGATCGTCGATCGCTTTGGAACCGGTTCGGTCACGGTCGGAACTCAAAAATCATACGGCAGTACGTTCATCGCCCCGGACCGCCTGATCGAACTCGGCGACGGTCGTGTTCTTCACTTGTCGCCGCACATGTCCGAGACGATGATGGTTGTGGTAGCGCCGAATCGAATCGTCGAGCCGCCGAACACCGTGCTGGCACCGTCGGGCAGCAATCGGTCGGTCAACGGAACCGTCCTTGCCGACGGCCGAATCATTCTGGCCATCATCGCGGACAACGCCGGTTCGGACATCTGGTGCCGGTTGGTGATGTACACGTCGGCGCTGCAACTCGATACTTCGTTCGGCAGCGGCGGAGCGATGACGACGTGGGGGCAATGTCGACAGATCCAACCGGAACCTACAGGCGGTTTCCTCGTCGAGTTCTGGGATCCGATGACGAGTTCCTCCTCGCTGCACCGCTACTCACGTGACGGAACCGCGTTGTCCGCACCGAAAATACCCACATTCGACAGCTTCGTCGTCGAGGGAACAGGGCGTCTACTCGTCGCCCGCTTCACCCCAGGCGCGACGAGCCACTACGAAGTGCGCGCGTACACTCCCGAATTCGCAGACGACACCACCTTCGGATCAATCGGTCCGGACCCCACGTTGGGTCTGATGACCGGACGCATCGAGCTTCCCCTGTTGAGAGCACGGCTCACGGTGCTGTCCAGCGGCGATGTGGCGGTGACGGGACGGCAAGTGGGCGCTCCTCACGTGATGTACCTGGGGATGGTCGACTCACCGTGGGGACTTGCTGCGCAGCCTCCGGCGTTGGCGATGACGGCGTTCACGGCCGTTGCCCCGGCGCGCATCCTCGACACCCGTGACGGCACGGGCGCGCCAGCCGCGGCACTCGGGCAGGGCGGGCAGCTGACGCTGCGCGTGACCGGACGCGGTGGTGTTCCGGACTCACCTGACGTGGCCGCAGTCGTGTTGAACGTGACGGCTACCGAAGCCAAAGCGGCTGGATTTGTCACCGTGTGGCCGGCCGGTGGGAGCAGGCCCGGGGTGTCGACGCTGAACCTGGATCGCGCCGGGCAGACCGTAGCCAACCAGGTGACCGTGCGGCTCGGAGTCGGTGGCTCGGTGTCTCTATTTTCTCAGACCGGCACCCACCTCGTTGCCGATGTCGCCGGGTACTACGTGACCGTCGCCGACGCGGTCGCCAGTGGCCGGTTCGTGCCGGTCGGCCCAACTCGTGTGCTCGATACGCGTGATGGCACGG
>JANNHO010000472.1:0-7262 GCA_031404435.1 Acidimicrobiaceae bacterium
TGAGTCCAGATGCCAATGCGGTTGCAGAAGGCGATTTGACCGTAGCAGTCTACGGGCGCGACGACCTCATCACCAAGATGCTCACCTACATCGCCAAGTACGACGAGACCGCCAAACCCTTCAGATGGACCTACGCCGCCGACCCACTCGTCGCATGAACCCATACGCGACCTACTTCCGCGCGGCAGCACTAGCTCGACGTGTCGCCGTGGCTGTCGGCTTCGTCGGGCAGGACGAGGTCCCAGCGGTCGCGGCAGTCCTGGCAGCGGTACGCCACCATGTCGCCCGGCTCCCACACGCCGTCCTCGCGAGGGTGGGTGAGCAGGAAGCAGCGGCCGCCGCAGTCGATGCACTCGATCTCGGGTTCTGGCACCAGCACGCCACCAGTGTGCCGTCGGTAGCCTGCGCCGATGCGTGTGGTTGCGGGAGAGTTCGGCGGGCGGAAGTTGGTGGCACCGGCGGGGAACACCACCCGACCGACCACCGACAAAGTTCGCGAGGCGGTGTTCAACTCGCTCGCCTCGATGGGCGTGCTCGACGGGGCGGTCGTGGCTGATCTGTACGCCGGGTCGGGAGCGATGGGCATCGAGGCGTTGTCGCGCGGAGCCGAACGCTGCGTGTTCGTCGAACGCGACCGTTCGGCACTCGTTGCGCTGCGCGCCAACGTGGCTGGCTTGCGGATCGAGGACCGGACGGCGATCGTCACCTCCGATGTCATGGCATGGGTGCCGGCGATGCGCGGTACCGATGTGGCGTTCATCGACCCGCCGTACGCGTTTGAGGCGTGGCCGGCGCTGCTGGGCCTGATCCAGGTGGAGTACGCCGTCTGCGAGGCAAGTCGAGAGGTTGCCGCACCCGATGGATGGAGCACGATCCGGGCCAAGCAGTACGGTCGTACCTGCGTAACACTGCTCGGCCGGACTGCCGCGCAGTAACGTTGGCCGCACATGACCACCGTGCTCTATCCGGGGAGTTTCGATCCGATCCACCTCGGCCATCTCGATGTCGTCGAACAGTCACTCGAGTTGTTCGGTGAGGTGGTCGTTGCAGCGATGCACAACCCATCCAAGCCCGGCGGGATGTTCGATCTTGATCGCCGCCTCGCCTTGATCGAGGCCAGCGTCGCACCGCTGCGTGCTCCGGGGCGGGTCGTTCGGGTCGAGGCGTTCCCCGGCCTCGCCGTCGCCGCCGCCCGACGCTTCGGGGCCGACTTCATCGTCAAAGGGCTGCGCACCGGCGGCGACTTCGAAGTCGAGCAGCAGATGGCCCACACCAACTACGCGGCCGCCGGCGTGCGTACCGTATACCTGCCGTGCAAGCCGGCATTGGTGTTCATCAGTAGCCGCTTCATCAGGGAGATCGCGAACTACGGTGGCGATGTGTCCACGATGGTGCCGGCCGCAGTGCTGCCCCATCTCCCCCAACCGAACACCCACGAATCGGACAGAGAGTCATGAGCAACGACGACGAGTACGACGAAGACGACGAGTTCGATGCCGAGTTCGACGATTCCGATGCCTTCGTGCGCACGACCAACGGCTACGTCGGCGATGCCGAGCAGCTGTTGCGGCGGGCGATCGACGTGATCGCGACCGCGCCGACGATGCCGTTGTCATCATCGCCGCGCATCGACCGCGACGAGATCATCGAGTTACTCGAAGAGGCGTTGCACCGGCTGCCCGACGAGATGCGCCATGCCCGGTGGATGATCAAGGAGCGCCAGGATTTCGTTACCAAGACTCGCCGCGAAGCAGAGGAACTGCTCGAGGCGGCACGAGTGCAGGCCGAGCGGATGGTGCAGCGAACCGAGGTAGTTCGCGCCGCCGAGCAGCGAGCCCGCCTGCTCAATGAGACCGCCGAGGCCGATTCCCGCCGGTTGCGTCACGAAACCGAAGACTTCCTCGATCAGCGCCTCGGCAGCTTCGAGGTGCTGCTCGACAAGCTGAACCGCACCGTGCAGTCCGGCCGCGCCAAGCTGGCCATCGGGTCACACAAGGACGAGTTCGGCGACGAGTTCGGCGAACACGACGACGACGATCCGACAAAGGGCTTCTTCGACCAAGACCGCTAGCGTTTTCTGCGTTATGGCCAACCCGCTTCGAGTCAACACCGCCGAACTGCTCCGGCGCGCCGGAACCGAGCGGGCAGTCGATGTCACGGTCACACCGGTCGAGCTGCTCCTTGTCGATGAGCGCCTCGATCCCGACAGTGCAGTAACGATTGCGTTGCATCTGGAGTCGCTCACTGACGGGGTCGTGATCCGCGGCACGGTCGAAGCGGATTGGCATGGTCTCTGTCGCCGTTGTGCATCCCCGACCGAGGGGCATCTCGTATGCGACGTGAACGAGCTGTACCAGGAGGTGCTTTCTGATCCCGAGGCGTTTCAGTTGGAAGGCAATCAGCTCGACCTGGCACCGATGATCCGTGAGGTGATCGTGCTCGACGCGCCCGGCTCGCCACTGTGTCGGCCTGACTGCCGCGGGCTGTGTCCGCACTGCGGCGTCGATCTCAACACTGGCGAATGCTCGTGCAACGTGGTCTACACCGACCAGCGCTGGGCAGCACTGGAGCAGTTCGAGTAGTCGAGGTCGGATTCCGGCCCGACGCCGTTAACCTAACGCAGCCCATTTCGCGTAGGGAGAACCCGGTGGCTGTTCCCAAGAAGAAGAAGTCCAAGATGAAGACGCGCAGCCACAGAGCTGGCGCCTGGAAGCTCGGTGCACCTGCTCGCAGCGTGTGCCCGCGCTGCGGTTCGGCCAAGCTGCCGCACACCGTGTGCGGCTCGTGCGGTTGGTACAAGGATCGCGTCGCCGTCGACGTCGGCTGACGTCGTCCCGCTTCGTTCCCACATGCTCCCAATCGCCATCGACGCGATGGGAGGCGATCGCGCTCCCTCCGAGATCATCGCCGCGGCACGAGCCGCCGCCGACCAGGGCATCCCCGTGGTGCTCGTCGGCGTCGAGTCGTTGCTCGACGCGGCAGCGATCGGTGACCTGCCCGTGATCGGGTGCAGCGAGGTCATCGGCATGGACGATGACGGCGCGCAAGGTGTCCGCCGCAAGAAGGATTCCTCGCTCGTGCGTGCTGCCGAGGCGGTGCGTGACGGTCGCGCCAGCGCGATGATCTCGGCCGGTAACACGGGTGCCACGATGGCGTCGGCGCTGTTGAGGATGGGCCGTATCAAAGGCGTCAGTCGTCCGGCGATCGCTACCCCGTTGCCAATTCCTGGGCACAAGCCGAACATCCTCCTCGATGCGGGCGCCAACGCCGAGGTGCAACCCGAGTGGCTGGTGCAGTTCGCCCAGATGGGCTCGGTGTATGCCCGCCACCGCTTCGGTGTTGACAACCCCAAGGTCGGCCTGCTCTCCATCGGCGAGGAACCGGGCAAGGGCGACACGCTCCGTAAAGAGGCCCACGAACTGCTTGCGGTCGCACCCGGAATCAACTTCATTGGCAACGTCGAGGGCCGTGACATGCTGTTGAAGACCGCCGATGTGGTGGTCGCCGACGGGTTCACCGGCAACGTCACGTTGAAGACCCTCGAGGGCGCTGTGCGCGTGTTGATGACAGCGATCCTGGAAGCGTTCGGTTCCGAGCCGCACTACAAAGAGCACGCCGACGCGCTGATGCCGGCATTGCTTCCGCTGTATCAAACGATGAGTCCCGACACCTACGGAGGTGCGGTGCTGCTCGGCGTCGACGGCGTCTGCATCATCGGCCACGGGTCATCGAACGCGAACGCGATGCTCAACGGGATCAAGGTGGCCAAGGAAATGGTGGACGCTGATCTCGTCGGCGAGCTCCGCGCCGCCATCTCCGCCGGGGTCTGACCCCCCGCACGGGCTACGATCTCGGGCGTCAACCGTGGACGTCGGTCCACACCAGTTCCTGGAGATGTTCGTGGGAGATTCCTCCGTACCGCTCGACCGCCTCGGCGTGTTCGAAATCGTTCGAGCCAGCCTCGCCGACATCTTGGAAATCGAAGCGTCAACCATCTCCGAAGGCCAATCCTTCGTCGACGATCTCGAAGCCGACTCACTGGCGCTGATCGAGCTGGTCGAATCGCTCGAAGAGGAGATGGCGGAACGCTCGGTCGGGTTCCGTATCGAAGACGAGGACCTCGAAGACCTGAAGACGGTGCGCGACGCGGTCGATTACGTGTATGCCCGGGTCCAAGGCGACTGACCCCGCTGCTTCGGTCGCCGGGCTCGACGACCTCAGCGAGCGAATCGGTTACGAGTTCAACGACATCGATCTGTTGCGCCGGGCGATGGCCCACCGGTCGTGGTGCTCCGAGCATCCGGGCACGTTGTCGAACGAACGGCTGGAGTTCCTCGGCGATGCCGTGCTCGGTTGGATGATCGCCGACATCGCCTACCGGGAACATCACGACCTCGCCGAGGGGAAGCTGACCGACCTGCGCAAGAGCGTGGTCAACGCGTCGGCGTTGGCGGACATCGCTACCGGTATCGACCTCGGATCGTGTCTGTTGTTGGGCAGGGGCGAGCACGGTGGCGGCGGTCGCTTGAAGCCGTCGATCCTCAGCGACGCGCTCGAAGCGGTGATCGGCGCTGTGTACCTCGACGGCGGTGTACCCGCTGCAGTGGGACTGATCGGCAGACTGTTCGCTGAACCGTTGGAGCGGGCGGCCACGCACCTTGATCGCCTCGACTTCAAGACGTTGTTGCAGGAGCTCACGGCGCGGATGTTCGATGCCGCGCCGGTCTACGTGCTCAGCGAGACGGGCCCCGATCATGCCAAGACGTTTACCGCAACCGTGATGGTCGGCGGCCGTGCGGTCGGTGAGGCCAAAGGACGCTCGAAGAAGATCGCCGAACAGATCGCCGCCGAAGCCGCGCACACGCTGCTGTCGGCCGAGATCTAGCGCGGGCGTTTCGGACCCGCTGTGCCAGAGCTTCCGGAGGTGGAGACCGTTCGGCGCGGACTGGATGTCCGACTTGTGGGACGCACCATCGGCCGCGTCGAGGTCGGCCGGGAACGAACCGTGCGGCGCACGTCGCGACAGGCGGTGATCGACGGGCTCAGTGGCACGACGATCGTGTCGACCAAACGGCGCGGCAAGTACCTGCTCCTGGAACTCGACTCAGGCGACGAGGTGATGATCCACCTGCGAATGAGCGGGCGGGTGCTGATCAGTTCCGTTGACGAGCCCCGTCCACCACACACCCACGTCGTTGCGCAGCTGTCCGGCGAACCCGCTGAGGAACTGCGTTTCGTCGACCCGCGCACCTTCGGCGAAGTGGTCGTGTTCGATCCGCGCTATGTGGCCGTCGAGATCCCCGACCTCGCCCGGCTCGGCGTCGACCCGATCACCGATGGTATGTCGCGCGCCCAGCTACGGACGATCGTGCTCGGTCGGGCGCGGCAGCTGAAGGCGCTGATGCTCGATCAGCATGTGATCGCTGGGATTGGCAACATCTACTGCGACGAAATCCTTCACGCGTCGCGGCTGCGTCCCGACCGACGGTCCGATTCGCTCACCGGTCAGGAGATCACCCGCTTGCACTCCGAGATCCACCGGGTGCTGAACGAGGCAATCGAAGCGGGCGGCTCCACACTCGCCGACACCCAGTACGTCGACATCGACGGCAACGGCGGCCAGTTCCAACTCGCCCACCGGGTGTACGACCGGGCCGGGCAGCCGTGCCTCACCTGCGCTCGTTCGCCGATCGTGCGTGTGGTCACCGCCGGCCGCTCCACCTGCTTCTGCCCCCGCTGTCAACGCTGACAGCGCTGATAGCGCCCCGGCCACCCCTTGTACCTGCCGGCGAAGACAGCTAACGTCCGCCGCTCACGGCGACCGGGTTCGTCACGGGTACCCATGTGGCGCGACCATGCCGACCGCGTCGAACCTCAACTTGACGCCCGGTCGGATCACGCCGAACCTGACGATCTCCCAGGTCGGCACCAGCGGCCAGGCTGCCGGCAAAGTCTGTATCTACACCCAGCGTTCAGCCAACCTGATCGCCGATCTTGTCGGCACGTTCCGATGAGCCTGCCGATGTGGCGACGCTCGGCTTTGACGACAGGTCGTGACGACGACACGATGAGCGGGTGACCGCAGCGGCAGACAAGTTGGTGGATGACAACTCGGCTCGTCGGCGAGACCTGGTCGGCAAGGTCCGTGCGCTCGGCCCGGAGATCGAACTACGGGCCGTGATCTACGACCGCCAGGCCAGTTTCCCGTTCGAGAACTTCGCCGACTTCCGCGCCAACGGCCTGCTCGCAGCGTGCGTCCCGGAGCGCTTCGGCGGCGGTGGCGCGACCTTCGCCGACTACGTGCGTGTCAGCGAGGAGATCGGCCGCCACTGCGGGGCCACGGCACTCACGTTCAACATGCACAACGCAACGATGCTGTGGTGCGGCGAGGTTGCCGACCTACTCGATATGACCTCCGCCGAACGCGATCGTCACGAGAAGATTCGCGCCGAGATGTTCCGCGGTGTCGTTGAGGACGGGATGATCCACAGCCAGCCGTTCTCCGAGGGTCTGGCCCCGGGGGCGACGATGGGGTTCGCGACTAGCGCCGTTCCTGTCGATGGCGGCTGGCTCGTGACCGGCCGCAAGATCTTCGCCTCGCTGTCGGGTGCTGCCAATTTCTACAACGTCACGTGCATGAGCCCGGGCGAGGACGAGATCCGTCTCCTCGGAGTGCCGGCGCACGCCGACGGCGTGTCGATCGTGGACGACTGGGATCCGCTCGGCATGCGCGGCACCGTGTCACGCACGTTGCTGATGAGCGAGGTGTTCGTGCCTGCGGCGAACGAGTGGATGCCGCCGGGCGCCTACAACCAGGCTGCGCTGCGGTACCCGTGGCTGTTCTTGTCGCTGTGTCCGGCATACCTTGGCTTGACTGGCGGAATCCTCGACACGGTTGCCGCCTACCTGCGCGGCGACATGCCGGGGCAGACAACGGGTGCACGCCGCGATCACCCGATCAAACAGCAGGGCTGGGCGCAGATGCAGCTCCGCCACGAACAGGCCCGGGCCCTGCTGTACCACGCGGTCGACAACGCGGTGATCGACCCGAGCGAAGCGGAGATGATCACCGGCTGGGCCGCGTCGGTCACGGTGATGGAGCATGCGGCCGAGGTCGCGTCCACCGCGATCAGGGTGTGCGGCGGCCAGGCGATGCTGAAGCATCTGCCGCTCGAGCGCATGTACCGCGATGCCCGGCTCGGCTCGACGATGCTGCCGTGGAGTGCCGAAGCCTGCCTCGAACGCCTCGGCCGAGCCCGCCT
>JANNHO010000473.1:0-5594 GCA_031404435.1 Acidimicrobiaceae bacterium
CCAGGACTCGGCGATCCGTGACGTACTGCGCCACTGCGGCAGTGTCGATGTCGGCCGAGACGCGACCGAGCAGATCCGCATCGGACACGGGCCGGATGTCGCTCAACGCGGGGGCCGTGAACAGGTCGCGTACCGCAGGCAGCACCAGGAGCCGCACCTCGGCACGTCGGGCGAGTTCGTCGACCAGCCGCACGAGCTCGGGCTCAGCGGTGGGGATAGCAAGCAACACAGCCGTGGCGTGATGCTTGTGCACGACCGACACAAGATCCTCGACGACGCCCTCGACCCGGGCTCCATGCATGCGCAGGTTGCTCTTCAACGGATCGTCGTCGACGAGTGCCACCGGCAGGTACGGGCAGTCGCGCGATGACAGGAGTGTGCGCACGATCTCGTAGGCAGCCGAGCCGGCCCCGACCACGACGATCGGCTCCGCCTGTCCGGGCACGATCTTGCGTCCCAGCTGCAACCGCCGAATCGACCGGACGACGATCGTGCCCGTCACGGTGAGACCGCCGGCCAGGATCGGTACCGATCGTGGGATCGTCGCCGCTGGAGTCCACACGATCACGCTCAGACCGGCACCGACCACGAACAAGGTCATCGCCAACCCGATCAGTTCCTCGAAGCTGCCGTAGCGCCACTGCCGCCGGTACAGGCCCGCTGCCCAACCAACACATCCTTGCCACACGACCGCCAGCACAACGGTTGCAAGAACGCCACCCCATGAAACTTTGGAACTGTCAAGGTCGTAGCGCAGCATCGTCGCCAACGGAATGGCGATCGCCCAGATCAGTGCGTCGACGATGTACTGACGGGCCGGCCGGGCCCAACGGCCCGGAGGGAATGCTTGAAGTCTCGTGGTCACAGGGGGGTCAACCTCGTCGATGTAAGTGCGGGGGCACTCTGTGTGGTGCATTTCGGTCGGGCGAACACCGAAAGTAGCCGGTGGGCGCGATCGAGACAAGGGGGAGATTCAAGAACTTCGAGTTCGGACTCCGAAGTCCGAGTCCAAACTCAGATGTCCGAGGTTAGGAGTTCGAAGCTAGGACGATTGCGTCTGGTCGGCTGTCACGCGCAGCCGTGTCACGCCGGGCTGATCGATGCCAGCGGGGGTCGCGCTGGACCCGTTCACGGTCACGTCGATCGGGATCGGGCGCACGAACGGCGGACTGCGTATCGCCAGCCGGTAGTCGGCACCAGGTTCGAGTTCACCCTCAAATGTCAACGTGATCGTTCGCGATTCACCCGACGGAATGTCGAGCAGCGTGCTCGACACCAGATACTCACCCTCCACTCCCACCTGGAACGGCACGGGTTGGCCATCGATTGCCGATGCCACCGGGGTGAGCACGTGATGGACCGCCACGTAGGACCGATTTGTTCCGACCGGGAGCCCGATCGTGTTACCGATCACATAGTCGGGGCGACCGGTCACCGGCGACGAGTTCGTCAAAGCGAGGGTCAGCTCTGCCCGCACCGCCCGCGTGGCTGGATCGATCGTGACCGCATAGGTCATCGATCCGTCGAGGTAGTAGTCGATCTTGTTGGCAGCCGCATTGTTGAGCGAAACGGTGATCCCGTCGCCGCCATTGCGCGCCGGCAGACCCCCGGCCATGTTGATTCGCTGGAACAGGTCTTGCTCGTCCGCGACTGCCGACCACGCCAGGAAGCGACCTTGGCGGGCCATCGGCCCCATCAGGTCGGCGAGCTCCGGCGGGCTCGGCAATGTTGTGGTCAACAGCCGCTCGATGGTGACACGGGAGATCTCCTCCAACAGGTCGGCCCGCTCGAGGCTTGCTTCGATCGCGTACTGCTCGGTCAGCAGGAACTGCGCCGCAGTGGCCGCACCGACGGTGACACCGCGATCGGCGATCGTGACGTCGCCGGTGATCTCCATCAGTTTGGCCAGTGCGTACACGTCCATCACGAACACACCGTCCACCTTGCGGCCGCCGCTCTTCGGGTACAGCTCGGCCATGGCTGCGGCCACCGCCGGAAAATCGGGGGACGCAGTGAGGTTCGACCACGCCCCTTCGCCGACGGTGCGGGTATCGGTGTTGCTGAACAGGAAGCCGCCGTACACGTTGACGAAATCGTTCGACACGCCTTCGAGCGTGGTGCCGTTTCCGCCGTCGTTGAGCGCCTTGGTCCGCCCGAACTCCGACACGCTGAGCTTGCCGCGGTCGATGGTGATCTCGGCCCAGTTGCCCATGAACCCGCCGACCCCGCGGGCTTCAGCCGGCGTCGTGAAGGCAAGGAAGTAGCGCCGCGGGCTGTCCCGGCCGAGCAGCGCGGGTGCGTACTTGATCGCCGCGAGCGCGTTGGCGCCCGTCACCTGCTGCTTGTCGATGTCGACCGCCAACTTGTCGAGACGGGAATCAAGCGCATCGATCAGCCACGGGCTGCGCGCCTCGGCCAGGGTCGAATCGAGACCTGCGAGCGCATCGTTGAGGTCCTGCAGCGGCTGCTCGATCGCTTCGATCGCGGCGAGGTCGAAACGCCCATTGACCACCCGCAGGTTGTCATAATCGACGACGGCCAACACGCCGGCGATGGTGGTGGAGAGATCGCGGGCTCCTCCCACCAACGACACCGCCGAGTTGCGGTGCTGCGCGGCGACGGGAAGCAACCGGCTCGGCTGAGCCCACGGCGCGCCGAGATCGTCCCCGGCCGACGACAGCAGAACTGCCGCCTGTTCGAACTTCGCTTTCGCCTCGGCGAGGTCGCCGTCGGCCAACAGATCGATGCCCGCTTCGGCGGCATTGACCCCGCCGCGAAGATCGTCCTTGGCGAGCGCCGCCGCCGCACCAAGGCCAATCGCCGACACGACCCCCGCCCCAGCGATCGAAGCCAACACGATCCACAGGATCCGCCGGTCACGCCGCGGCCGGCGACGCAAACCGAGCACAGCGAGAGCCAGCATCGTCACGATCGCGACAGCGGAGGTGAACCCGAACCATTCGAAGTGGCCGAGCCTGGCGACGATCTGCAGTGCCGCGGTAGCGACGAGGGCCCGGCTCCACGGCAAAGAACGCCTCGCCACCCCGATGGCCATGCCGGCGGTCGCCCCGAGCGCGCCGAGCACCAACAACCACAGGTTCGGGGCGAACGCGGTCGCGATCGCGGCCGCCGACCCGCCAGCCCACCACGGGGCGCTGGCCGCAGCCCAGATCGCGCTGGCGCCACCGAGGGCGACCATGGCCACGTCGATCACCGGGCTGCCGGTGGGTCGTGCTCCGGCGACTGCGGCACCGATGCCACCGGCCAGCGCGATCGCAGCAACCTGGCGCGCATCGGCGCCATTGACCCTGATCCTCTGCCGGCCCATTCGCACGAAGCTACCGGCATGACCAGGCCGGACAGCCACGCCTCTGCAATGGATGTGCGCGGCTGCCACGCGCGACGACATCGTCGGTAACGAGCCGACGGCATCTCGATCGGTACTGTCACCCCACCAACCAAGTGGAGGAACTTCTATGAGCAGGCCCAACGTCGACATCGGCCGCGTGGGAATCTGGTACGGCGGAATCGACGCCCTCCCCGCTCCCGAGGCACGCAGAGCGGCGCAACTCGTCGAGGAGCTTGGTTTCGGCGCGCTGTGGGTGGCCGAGGCTGTCGGCCGCGACCCATTCGTGTCGAGCGCTCTGTTGCTGTCGGCTACCGAACGTCTGCCGCTCGCCACCGGCATCGCCAACATCTACGTCCGCGACCCAATGGCCATGGTGGCGGCGCAGAAGACCTTGGCCGAAGCGTTCCCCGACCGATTCCTGCTTGGGCTGGGCGTGAGCCACGGGCACCTCGTTGCCGGTGTTCGCAAGCACGACTACACCAAGCCGTACAGCCACATGGTCGAGTACCTCGACCGGATGGACAGCGCGTTGTTCATGGCCAGTCCGCCCGCGAGTGACCCCGGTCGGCTGCTCGCCGCCCTCGGCCCGAAGATGCTCGAACTGTCGGCCAGTCGCGCCAACGGCGCGCATCCGTATTTCACCACTCCGGAACACACCGAGATCGCGCGGGCAACGATGGGGCCCGATGCGCTACTGGCCCCGGAACAGATGGTCGTGCTGGAAACCGACCCGGTCGAGGCCCGCCGGATCGCCCGGGCGGGAATGAAGATCTACCTCGGACTGCCCAACTACTTCAACAACCTGTTGCGCCTCGGTTTCGAAGAACACGACCGTGCTGACGGAGGCAGTGACCGGTTGGTCGACGCAATCGTGGCGTGGGGCAGCGACGACCAGATCGCGGCGCGCGTCGCCCAGCACCATGAGGCCGGCGCCGACCACGTGTGCGTGCAGGTGCTGCAGGACGGCCGAGATCTACCCGAAGCCCAACTGCGCCGCCTCGCCACCGTGCTACTGACCTGATGGCGTGATGCCCTAGATTTCCTTGGTGATGAAACGGGCGCACACCTACCTCGTCGTCGTGGGCGCGGTCTCGGCGCTCGCTGGGCTCGTCATCGCCGGCTATCCCACCTCGGCCCACCCGTTGGTGCTCGACGGTGCAACCGTCGACGTGGCGCTGGCGCCCACCCCCGGCACGGACGCGGCAGCCACGATCGACCCGACCTCGACCACGGCGGCGACCACCACGGTCGTCCCCACGGTCGGCGCATCGACCACGACCGGGACGGTCGCGCCACCGCAGCCGACGACAACGACGGTCGTTTCGACGTCGACCACTGTGGTTGTCTCGACGCTGCCCGCACCGACCACCACGGTGCCGACCATCACCGTGCCGACCACCACGGCAGCGGCCACCACCACGGCTCCAGCTGACGGTCTCGTTGACCGAGCTGAGGTGCGACTGGTGGTGGCCAACGGTGACGGCAGGTTCAACCTGGTCACCCGGAACGCCAACCGACTCCGCGACGCCGGCTACACCCTGATTCGCGGGGCCGACGTCGTGCCCGACGACGACGATCCAACGGTGATCTTCTACCGACCCGGTTTTGAGGAAGAAGCCGCCCGTGCCGGGGCCGACGTCGGAGTCCCCGCGGCCGCGACCGCCCCGCTTCCCAACGCCCCCGTCACGGTCGACGATGAGTTCGGCGACCTGATCATCGTGCTCGGCACCGACGCCCTGCGCTGAGCGTTTGACCAGCACGAGGAGCCAATCGATTAAAAACCACTCGTGGTGGCCTTTCACCACGATACATGGTACCTTTGGGCCGATCTTGAGAGGAGAGCGGTACTCATGAAGAAATTTTCGGTCCTTGTGGCAGCAATGTGCATGGCGGTGGGCTTCGGCTCGATGCCTGTGCGCGCCGAGGGAAACGGAACCGGCTCGAGTGGAACGTGTGCCTGCAGCGGCGGGCAGTACGCGCCATCGCGGCCATCCGTCGTCGTGTCCAGCCCGGTGATCGATCCTGACGATGGATTCACGATCACCGCCACTGGCTTCTGCCCCGGCGATCCGGTTTCATTCGTGATCATCACTGGCGACAACCACGTGTGGTTCGGCCCAGTGATCGCAGATTCCACCGGGACCGCTGTCTTCGTCGTGGATGCGGACGACATTCCCGTCAAGGGCGCCGTGTATCAGGTGTTTGCAAAGGTTTTGTCCGGCCCGTGTCAGGGGCAGATCGCGAG
>JANNHO010000474.1:0-2865 GCA_031404435.1 Acidimicrobiaceae bacterium
GCCGAGCTGACGACCATCATCGACACGATGAGGACGGAACCGGCCCGAGCCGTGGTACCCACCGTCGGCACCCACCAGGATGCTGCGCCGACGTCATCTCGGCGGGGCAAGCTCAAACTTGCCGGCGCAGCAGCCGTGGGCGCCGCCGCCGCAGCAGCAACCGGCGCACTTCCGGTCGCGGCGACCAATGGCATCGACATCTTCAATCCACTCCTACCGGTGCGCAATGACTACACAGGCAACGTCGCCCAGGCCGCGTTCTTGTTCCAGGCTGGCACGGGGTACACCAACAGCGACGCAGTGTACGATTGTGCGCTGGCCGGCTGGTCGAGCGCAGGCGGCACCAACCTTCCGCACGGTATCTACGGGTTCACCGAAAACGGCGGCTACGGGGTGGTCGGGTGGGGATCGACGGGGACCAGTCGGGGGGTGTTGGCGGTTGGCACCCGCGCCAACATCGAACTGCGTGCAGCGGGCACCGCACCTGCCACCCGAGCCGACGCCCACAGCCTCGGTGAACTCGTCTGCGACGTCGACGGGAACGTGTGGGCGTGCACGGTCGCCGGGACGCCGGGTACGTGGCGCAAGATCGCCGGGGCCGCCACGGCCGGGGCCTTCCACGCCTTGTCACCTGGGCGTGTCTACGACTCGCGTGCAGCACTGCCAACTCAGGGCTCGATTGCCAGCGGTCAGAATCGCACCATCTCCGTCGCCGACAAGCGCGACCCAACCTCCGGTGCGGTCACGCTGGCCAACTTCGTACCGGCAGGAGCGACGTCGGTTGCGGCAAACATCACGGTGGTCAGCATCACCGGGGCGGGTTTCCTCACCGTCAATCCGGGCGGCTCGACCGTGGTCGAGTCGTCGACGATCAACTGGTCGGCTGCCGGGCAGATCCTCGCCAACGGAGTCATCTTGACGCTGAACGCAACCCGTCAGTTGACCGTGGTCGCCGGCGGCGGCGGTACGACGGAGCTGCTCATCGATATTACGGGGTACTACCTCTGACATTTGCGGAACCAGAACACGAACTGGGCACCGGCGCACCTCGCGCCGGTGCCCTGGTTGATTTCGACCCTCCGCGGGCCGGCACACGGTAACCATGCGCGAGACTCGCGGCGAACGCAGTGTTCACCGCCGGAGGAGACCCCATGAGTAGCCATGACGACCGTATCCACGAACTCGAATCCAAGGTCACCGAGCTGACCGCCTTGGTCGACACGTTGTCAACACCGGCCGCTCAGGCGGGCACCCCGACGGTCACCGCAACGGGCACGGTCATGGTCTGCGGCATGGTCGCTGCCGCAGACCCGGCGCAGACGTCGTCACGCCGGGGCATGCTCAAGTTGGCCGGCGCGGCCACCGCGGGTGCCGTCGCTGCCGCAGCCGCTCGCGCGCTGCCGGCAGCAGCCGCCGACACGGATCCCCTCCTCGCGAGCAGGATCGTCGAGACCACCAGTACCACCAGGCTCCCAACCGGGTTGGTGTACACCAACGCTCTCGCGCCGCAGGTGGCCGGAGCCCTTCTCGGCTCGCTGGCCAACGCCAACCTCTTCATCGCCCGCGACACTCCATCGGCATTGGTTCTTGGAGATCCGGGTTTGTCAAGCTTTCCGGCGGCAGTGGCCGGCTACTCGTACCGAACGGTTGCCAACGGCGTGTACGGCTACACGGCCATGGCCGGCAGCGGGGTCGTCGGTTTGGGCACGGGAACCGGATCGACCGGTGTGTACGCCCAAGGGACTCGCGCCAACATCGAGCTGAAGGCAATCGGAACCGCACCCGGGGCCCGCACGGATCCACATGTGCTGGGCGAATTGGTGTGCGACGCGGATGGCAACCTATGGGGGTGCACCGTGGCCGGCACGCCGGGCACGTGGCGCAAGATCACCGGCGCGGCCACCGCTGGGGCGTTCCATGCTTTGTCGCCTGGCCGCGTGTTCGACTCACGTGCCGCGCAACCGGCACAGGGCCCGATCGCCCGACCACAGACCCGCACCATCTCGGTCGCAGACAAGCGTGACCCGACCACCGGCGCGGTCACGCTGGCCAACTTCGTACCGGCCGGAGCGACCGCGGTTGCCGCGAACGTCACCGTGGTCAGCATCGCCGGTAGCGGGTTCCTGACGTTGAACCCCGGCGGCAACGCTGCGGTCGAATCGTCGACGATCAACTGGTCGGCCGCCGGGCAGATCCTGGCCAACGGCGTCATCTTGACGCTGAACACCACTCGCCAGCTCACCGTCGTGGCCGGCGGAGCAGGCGGCTCGACCGAGTTCCTCGTCGACGTCACCGGCTACTTCTTGTAACGCGCCCCCGGCAACAGTGGCTGCTGGCATGAACGACGGGCGGGTCTGCGACATCAAGGTGGCCGAGGGGATCACGCTGCGCGTGCACGAAGCCGGCGACCCGGATCACCCGACAGTCGTGCTGTGTCACGGGTTTCCGGAGCTGGCCTACTCGTGGCGTCATCAGATGGGCGCGCTCGCCGATGCCGGTTTCCACGTCCTCGCGCCGGATCAACGCGGCTACGGCCACTCCAGCGCTCCGCGCGAGGTGGGCGCGTACGGCATCGGCGCGCTCACCGCCGACCTCGCCGGTTTGCTCGACGCGTACGACCAGGACGACGCGGTCTTCGTCGGGCACGACTGGGGGGCGATGATCGTCTGGGACATGGCCCGGCTTCACCCGCACCGAGTGCGCGCCGTCGCCGGGGTGAGCGTGCCGTTCGTGCATTGGCCAGCCCCACCGACGCAGTTGTTGAAGGCTGCGGCGGGTGACCAGTTCTTCTACATCCTCTACTTCCAACCCCTCGGCCCGGCCGAGGCCGAGCTGGAAGCCGATCCGCGCGTGACCATGGCCACC
>JANNHO010000475.1:0-7062 GCA_031404435.1 Acidimicrobiaceae bacterium
ATCGCCGCGGCGCCGAGACGCTCCGCCGGGGCACCGATTCCGTCACGCGTGTCCAGCACCCGCGCCGGTGAAACGGTGACGAAGCGCGACGGCAGGCCGGCACCGAAGCACCCGAGCACGTCGGCGACCACATGGGTCGTACCCGTGTTGTTGTAGATGCTGACCTTGCCGCCGTCACCCACGCGGGCCAGCACCAAGTTGGGCACGGTCTGATCACGAGCCATGTTCAGGCTGCTCGCCAGCGGTCGCGGTTGACCGGTCGGCCACACCGTGATGAAGCTCGCCGCCGATGGTTCGGTGGCGGTGATGTTGATGGCGACCGCCTCGCAACTGCCGCTCACGCCGCCCCGTCCGGTGACCTGCAACTCGATCGTTTCGCCCGGCCCGACGGTACCCGGGCGGGCACCAGTGCCGTCACGCGTGTCGAGCAACCGCGCCGGCGCAAGCGGCTGCAAGCCGACGTCGCTCGACGGCAGGAAGTACCCCACGACGTCACCGATGAGATGGACACTGCCCGAGTTGTTGAACAGATCGACCGAGCCACCCAATCCCACACGGGCCACAACCAGGTTGGGCACCGCAGAACCCGGAACCGGGTTGAGGTTGCTGGCCAGCGGACGTGCCTCACCGCTCGGCCACACCGTCACGAAGCTGCTTGCGGTCGCATCGACCGAGGTGAGGTTCAGCGCCACTGCTACCGCGTCGGTCGGGATCGCGAACCGCCCGGCGAGCGTGAACGACCAGGTCTCCTGCGGCCCGATCGGCGTCGCTCGACCTCCGGTTCCGTCACGGGTGTCGAACACGCGCAGCGGTGCCATCGACACGAACCCACTGGCGGATGCGGGCGGCAGCACGATCACCGGCCCGGTCCCCCCACTTGTCGGGGCTGCACTGAACAACCGTAGGTCTTCGAATCCGCCGTTGAGAATGGTGCTCGCACCGCCGCCCATCCACCCGTCGATCACCGAGCCGATCACGTTGCGGAAATCGACGTGATGCTCGAGCCGGTCCCATTGCCCGAGCCCGGCCAACGATGGCCGCTGGCCATACAGGCCGCCGTTCACCCGCGTGCCGATCACGAACATGTCGCTCGCCGTGCCGTGATCGGTGCCACCGGAAGCGTTGGAAAACGACGTGCGCCCGAACTCCGACATCGTCATGATCGTCACCCGGTCGCGGAACTGCGGCGAGATGGTGACGTAAAAAGCCTGGATCGCAGCATTGAGATCGGCCAGTCGATTGGGATGCCCGGCGAGTTGGTCGTCATGGTTGTCGAACCCGCCGAGGCCGACATCGATCACCCGTAGTCCAACGTTCGCGTTCACCAGCCGGGCAGCGATTGTCATCTTGCGGGTCAACTCGGTCTCGGGCAACGCCTGGATGAACACCGGCGCAACGTCGCGGGCCACGTTGAGGTGCGTGCGCAGCGTGGAGGCGAACATGTCGTGCCACTGGCCGCGCCCACCGGAGGTGTTCGCCATCGCCTGCAAACCGTTGTGCATGCGCAGGTCGTGCGGCTGCGTCTCGACGCCGAACATGTCGCCGTACGGCGAGATCGCGACCGCTCGCCTGTTCGACCCGATCAGGTGCAATGGCACCGATGCGTCGATCGTGGCAACACCCAGCTCGGCCTGAGCCGGGGTGAGGCCGTCGAGCCAACGACCGATCCATCCGTTCGTGGCGGCACCGACGCCGAAGCGGGCGTTCATCCAGATGGCCATCGAGGTGAAGTGCGACAGGTTCGGATCGGGGTAGCCGACACCTTGCACGATCGCCATCTGCCCCGCGCCGTACAGCGAGCGCAGGTACCCGAGGTTCGGGTGCAGGCCGATCTGGTCGTTGATCGTCAGCACCTGGCTTGGAGCGACAGCGATGTTGGCCCGCTGCGAGTAGTACGAGCCGTTGGTGTACGGAACCACGGTGTTGAGCCCGTCGTTGCCGCCGTACAGCATGATCGTGATCAGAATGCCCTCGTTGGCGGCGATCGGCGTAGCGGCAAATGCATCGCGTAGATCACCCGGGATCATCGATTGGCCGAGCGTGCCGACGGCCGCACCGCCGATCACGCCGAGGCCGAGCGCCTGCAGGAACCCACGCCGGGTCCAGCCGCCAGGCCCGACCAGATCGGGCCCGACGTCGGGCATCGACAACAAGGTCAACGCATCGGTGGTGGAGATGTCGAGGTCGTTCATCAGCCCATGTGCATTTCTGGCGCAAGCATCGCCATCGTCAACAAATCGGTAGGTGCCCACCAGCTCGGCCACGATTGCGCGGCGCGCTCGGCCGTGTGGGCGGCGATCAGCGCGGAGCGGGTCGCGTCCGACAACGGCGAGATCGCGAAGTAGTCGGCCACGTAGTCGATCGCGGCGGACACGCTCATGGCGTGGAGGTTGTCGAAACCGTCGTTCTGACGCAGACGGTGAGCGACATCGCGAGCGGCGCTGGCCCGAGCGCTCACCGCTCCGGTGCTGAGCCAGTACGCGTTGTGCTTCCAACCGGACACGTTGGGAGGGCCGAACAGCGCCTGGCCCATGCGTGGTCCATGCCAGAACGCGCCGATCGCTTCTGGGCTGAGCCCGGTGTGGTAGCTCAGCGCCACCAACCATTCGGTCGGTGTGCGCACCAGGCCCTGCATCGCCGCGGCGGTGTAGAACTCGTCGCGCAGCAGCACGGCGCGCATCAGTGGCTGGAGCTCGAAGTCGGCGGCGATGAACACCTCGGCCAGTTCGTTGATCACGTTGGCCGGCCCGCCCGGATAGGCGAAGAAGTCCCACAGCTTTTTGGTGATGTAGCGAGCGGCGATGCGGCGCTTGTCGACGTTGTCGCGCAGGATCTCGTCGATGGTGTCGGGCCCGTTCCAGTTCCTCTCGGTACCAAAGAACGTTTTCTGCCCGCCGTCGTGGCGTCCGGGGAAGAACTGGTACGTGTACTCCGGCCAGTCGGCGTTGTGTCCCGTCCAGGCACGAGCCACCGCTTCGACGTCGGCCTCGGTGTAGTTGCCGACGCCAAGCGTGAACAGTTCCATCAGCTCGCGGGCGAAGTTCTGGTTGGGTGAACCGGCCCGGTTGTCGTTGTTGTTGAGGTACACCAGCATCGCTGGTTCCACCGCCATCGCCTGCGTGAGCGTCCGGAAGTTGCCGAGCGCCTGCGTGCGGTACAGCTGGTTCTGGCTCATCATGTGGTCGGCGCGGTTGACCGATTCCCACCACGACGTGGTGAAGTGACCGTGCCAGAACAGCGTCATCTTCTCCTGCATCGACCGCGGCTTGAGGCGCATGTTGTCGAGCCACCAGGCATACGCGAACGTGAACTGATCCCACCCGTTGGCGGGATCGTGGTACGTGAGGTAGGCCGGGAGGGGCGGATTGCCGTTGGCCGTGAAATCGAGGATGTTGTCGACACGTTGGGCTCGTGTCAGGGCGGCGAGTTCGGTCACCCGAGCGGGTTTGACGACGAACTCGGTTCGGCGCAGCAAGTGGACAAGTTGTGGGTCGGGCACGAAGTCTCTCCCGGGCCAATGTGAAGGGCCGGCATCCGGATCGGTGACTACGTATCGGCCGGTGTCCCACACCGCTTAAGCCAACTCGGCCGATCACACCTCACTGGTCACGGGCCGTAGTGCCAAAACGGCAACAACCCGACCAGATGGCCGGGTTGTTGACGAAGAACTGAGACTTGGTTGACGAAGCTGACCTACTTGGTCTTGCGCTCACCGAAGCGCTTGTTGAAGCGCTCGATGCGGCCACCGGTGTCGACCAGCTTCTGCTTGCCGGTGAAGAACGGGTGACACTCGTTGCACAGTTCCACGCGGAACTCGCCGGGCTTGGTGGAGTTCGTCGTGAAGGTGTTCCCACAGGAACACCTGACGGTCATGTTGGCGTACTTCGGATGGATGTCGGTTTTCATGATGCGCTCCACAGGAGAAATCGGACGTTGCAGTGTACCGGCGAGTGGCCGAAGTCCGCGACCGCCGGCAATCCGCCCGTGTTCACGTACTCGGTTGCTTGCTGATCTCGCTGAGGAACTCGTCGTTGGTGCGGAACGTTTTCAGCCGGTCGACCAGGAGCTCGAGGCCGGGGGCCGCGTTGCCGTCGGCGGCAAGACCGCTGAGCACACGGCGCAGTTTCCACACCATCTGCAGTTGCTTGGGATCGAACAAGAGCTCCTCGTGACGCGTGCTCGACGCATCGACATCGATCGCCGGGTAGATCCGCCGTTCGGCCAGCTTGCGGTCGAGGCGCAGTTCCATGTTGCCGGTGCCTTTGAACTCCTCGAAGATCGCGTCGTCCATGCGGCTGTTGGTCTCGACCAGCGCAGTCGCCAAAATCGTGAGCGAACCGCCCTCTTCGACGTTGCGCGCCGCACCGAAGAACCGCTTCGGCGGGTACAGCGCACCGGCATCGATACCTCCCGACAGGATGCGGCCGCTCGCCGGCGCGGCAAGGTTGTAGGCGCGGCTGAGGCGGGTGATGCCATCGAGGATGATCACGACGTCCTCGCCCATCTCGACCATCCGCTTCGCCTTTTCGATCGCCAGTTCGGCGACGTGAGTGTGCTCCTCGCTCGGGCGGTCGAATGTGCTGGAAATGACCTCGCCTTTCACGGTGCGGCGCATGTCGGTGACTTCCTCGGGACGCTCATCGATCAGCAGCACCATCAGCTTCACCTCGGGATGGTTCTTTTCGATCGAGGTTGCGATCATCTTCATGATCGTGGTCTTGCCGGCTTTCGGCGGCGACACGATGATGCCGCGCTGTCCCTTACCGATCGGCGAGATGAGATCGATGATCCGGGCCGTCATGTTGTTCGGGTCGGCGGGGTTCTCGAGCCGCAGCTTCTCGTCGGGGAACAGTGCGGTGAGGTCCTCGAAGTTCCGCCGGCCTTTGGCTTTGTCGGGATCACCGCCGTTGACGGTGTGGATTTCGAGCATCGCCGGATTCTTCTCGTTGCGACCCGCCGGACGGCTGAGCCCGGTGACGTGGTCACCCCTGCGCAACCCGTATTGGCGGGTCAGCTTGACCGGAATGTAGGCATCGTCACGGCTGGCGAGATATCCGTTCACACGCAGGAAGCCATAACCCTCGTCGCGTAGATCGAGGTACCCGGCAACCTCGACGGGTTCCTGGCCGAACCCGGTTGATGACTGGTCGCCGCGATCGGGCCGGTCACTCTGGTTGGTGTGCTGGCCCGGGCTGGAACCCTGGTTCTGCTGGCCCGGCGCGCCCTGCTGCTGGTACTGCTGGCCCTGCTGCGGGTTCTGGCCGCTGCGGTCGGGGTACTGGTCACCGCGGCCCGGAGTCCGCTCGAACCGCTCGGCCCGGTCGGTGTGCACGTCGGCTCCGCCGCCGGCCGGCGCATCGACTCGGCCGTTCTTGTTGCGCCGGCGGCGACGTCGGCGGCTGTTGCGACTCTCGCCGTCCCCGTCACCATCACCATCACCCGCATCGCCGCCATCGCCGCCATCGCCGCCATCGCCATCGTGACTGCCGGCATCGCCGTCAGTATCCCGACTGCCGACATCGCCGTCAGCGCGGTCTTCAACTGTTTGATCGGTACGGCCATTGCTCGTCTCACGACCCTCGGCACGTCTCGGGGGGGCCGGTGACGTCGGCGCCGAGGCCGATTTGTTGGCGGTGCCACGGGCGGCTGGGGTAGGCGCCTGGGTCGCTTCGCCAGCGGCAATCAAATCGAGTTCCCAGTCGGCGAGCGGCTCGCCGTCGGCCCCAAGCACGACACGTGCCGCCCCGGGCGAAGCGCGATCGGCTGCGCCGGAGGAGACGGCGGCAGGCGTCGGGGCCTCGTCACTGTGCGGCTCGGCCGGCGACATCGCCGCAGGGGCCGCGGCAGCGGGCGATGGATCGAGCGCTCCGGTGGATTCGAGGATCTTGTTGATCAGCGTTGCCTTGGCAGCCCTGGCCGTGGTCTTGATACCAAGCGCCTGGGCGATGATCAATAGTTGTTCTTTGTCCTTGGCTTCGAGGACCGATTGTTCGAGGGCTTCCGCGGCCACCGGCCACCTGCTTCCTGCAAGGGCGTGAGACTCAGCGTGTCGAAGCTTGACAGCTGGCGGCCCCACCGCCTGTGAGATCACCCATCGAAGCTTCGGTAGCAACCGGTTCGACAGGGTCGTTCGGGAACCCGAACATCAGCACTGTAGTCACGCGCACGCCTCGCCACAACGCATGGTCGCCGTCCCAACCAATGATCTGGGCAGGATTTCTCCCGGAAACCGAGTGGAATCCTGCCCAGATCTCTCAGGTGGCGGCGACGAAACGTTGGATGGTGGCGAGATCGTTGGGGAGACGGGTGAACCGCTCGGGAAGCTCGAACAGATCAGCCAGGTGCGGCGGCAACGCCACATCCAGCCCGGTCGCGCGGCGCACGGCATCGGGGAACTTGGCCGGGTGGGCGGTCGCGAGCGTGACGATTGGGTGCTCGCTGCCGAGCGCCTCCGCCGCGGCGGTTCCGGTAGCCGAGTGCGGATCGAGCAGCATCCCGGTGGCCCGATGGACTCGGCGGATCTCGGCCAGCGTCTGCTCGTCGTCGAAGCGCGCCGCCCGGAACGTCCCCTCGATCCACCGTTCACGCTGGTCGGCTTCGATGTCGAGACGACCGATCGATCGGAACCGGCGGAGCTGATCGGCAGTCATCCCCCCGTCGCGTTCGTTCATCTCGAACAGCAACCGCTCGAAGTTGGACGACACCTGGATGTCCATGCTTGGGCTCAGCGTGGGCACCACATCGCGGGCGCTCATGTCGGCGTCGTTGACGAAGCGGGTGAGGATGTCGTTGGTGTTGGAGGCGACGATGAAATCAGCGATCGAGGCCCCCATCTGGCGGGCGATCCAGCCCGACAAGACGTTGCCGAAGTTGCCGGTTGGCACGCTGAACGTGACCGGCCCAGCGAGCGCCTCGGCGGCCGTGACGTAGTACACCACCTGCGCCATCACCCGTGCTCAGTTGATGGAGTTCTCCGCGGAGAGCTGCTGCTCCAAACGAAACGCCTCGTCGGCGAACATCGCCTTGACGAGATCTTGACAATCGTCGAACGTGCCGTCGACG
>JANNHO010000476.1:0-38483 GCA_031404435.1 Acidimicrobiaceae bacterium
CAAAGGACCAAGCCGCGTCAGCTGCGTTGCAGCAAGGCCAGCTTCAGATCACCTACGCCGATCTGGACACTGGAGCGACCGACGCGGCCTCATAATCCGTTCGATGCTACCGACGGCCTCCAGATCGGTAGACGCTCGCGAGCGAAATTCGACGTGACGCTTGAGCCGGAGGGGTCCGGACACCTAGAGTGCCGCCCGATGACGCAGCCGGTCGTGGGGACCTCGAACCATCCAACCTGTGGGCGACGAATCGTCATCGTCGCCTTCGGGCTGTTCCTTGGACTGTTCGGCGCGCTGGGCGCACTGCTGACGCCACCGGGGATGGCCTCTGCTGAGGGCGAGTCGATCCAGGTGCAGGTGAAGGACCAGCGCCGTACAGCCAGCGGTAGGGCCGACAACCAGCCGGTCGCTGGGGTGTCGGTCACGGTGGTCGATGCGTCGGGAGTCGAGATCGCCTCGGTCGTCACGGACGAAAACGGTGTCGCGCTCGTCGCAGTTCCGGCGAAGGCCGACTACGTCGTGAAGATCGACGTCGACACCTTGCCCGACGGGCTGGCCCTGTCGGCCGATACTCCGGCAGAGCAGACGGTGACGCAGGACAGTTTCGTGACGTCGAAGCGGATCGTCAACTTCTTCACCGGCGAGAGCCAGAGCGAGGAGCTGTCCGACGCCGAACGGATCTCGCAGCGTTTCGCCGATGGAATCCGCCTCGGGTTGATCATCGCGATGTGCTCGGTCGGGCTGTCACTGATCTTCGGCACCACCGGCCTCACCAACTTCGCCCACGGCGAGATGGTCACCTTCGGCGCGATGATCGCCTACTTCCTCAACGACCGTGGTATCCACATCTTGCTCGCCGCGCCGATCGCCATCGCTGCTGGCGGGTTGTTCGGCTACTCGCTCGATCGATTCGGCTTCGCCAGGTTCCGTGCGAGGGGAATCGGCCTGATCTCGCAGATGGTGATCACACTTGGCATGTCGATCGCGTTGAAGAACCTTTTCCTGTGGCGCTTCGGGGGCCGCGACAAGCCGTACCTCGATTACACCAACCAGGTCGGCTCGAAGATCGGTCCGATCACCATTACCCAGCGCGACCTCATCGTGACCATTCTCGCCGCCGTCGTGTTGGTCTCCGTGGCGCTCACCTTGCAGTACACGCGGCTGGGCAAAGCGACGCGGGCGGTCAGCGACAACATTGACCTGGCGTCGTCCACCGGCATCGATAGCGCCAAGGTGATCCGGCTGATCTGGATCGTCGGCGGCGCGCTGGCGGCAATGGGCGGGGTGTTCCGCGGTCTCGACGAGCAGGTGTCGTGGGACATGGGCACGTCGTTGCTGTTCCTCATGTTCGCCGGGATCACGCTCGGCGGCCTAGGTAGCGCGTACGGCGCATTGGTCGGCGGTTTCGTCGTGGGTCTGCTCGTCGAGACGTCGACGTTGGTCGGTGTGCCGACAGAATTGAAAGCAGCGCCAGCGCTGGTTATCTTGATCCTCATCCTCCTCGTCCGGCCGCAGGGCATCCTCGGACGAGCCCAACGAGTCGGCTGAAGGGGACGCGATGGACATCGGAGCAGTGCTCGAGAATGCGATCCTTCAGTTCATCGGCTTGAACGCGTGCTACTACGCGATCGCGGCGATCGGCCTAAACGTCCAGTTCGGCTACACAGGACTTCTCAACTTCGGCCAGGCAGGCTTCATGGCTGCCGGGGCGTATGGCGTTGGGATGACGGTGTCGATCATGAGCATTTCGGTGTGGTGGGGGATTGGCCTCGGGCTGTTGTACTCCGTCGCTCTCGGACTGTTGATGGGCGCGCCCACGTTGCGGCTTCGCGCCGATTACCTCGCGATCGTCACCATCGCGTCGGCCGAGATCGTCCGGCTGGTGGTGAGATCGGTGAAGTTCAAGGGACAATTCGGCGGGACCGACGGGTTGAGGAATTTCGCTCAAGCGTTCCAGCAGGTCGGCATCGATCTGGGCTTGCAACCCGCGCAGGACTACGGCTGGTGGATCTTCACCTTTAGCGGACGCAACCTGTGGAACCTGATCGTTGGCTGGAGCCTCGTCGCGATCTTCGGTGTCATCGTGTGGCGGCTGATGAAGAGCCCGTGGGGACGTGTCCTCAAGGCCATTCGTGAAGACGAAGATGCGGTGCGCAGCCTGGGCAAGAGCGTGTTCAGCTACAAGATGCAGGCACTCGTCTTCGGCGGTGTGATCGGCGCGTTCGCAGGGATGATGCTCGCCCTTGGCAACGCCAGCGTGCAACCCGACAACTTCAGCCGTGACCTGACCTTCTTTGTGCTCACAGGTTTGGTGCTCGGCGGGGTGGCCAAGGTAACCGGTTCCATCGTCGGACCGATGCTGTTTTGGGGGTTCTACTCGTTCCTCGACGGCCTGCTTCGTGAACTCGTCGACAAGCCTGTACGCATCGGTGACTTCACGCTGCTTCAGTCCACCGACATCGGTGTCGTGGTCTTCATGATCATGGGGATCCTGCTGGTTCTGTTGATGGTGTATCGGCCGCAAGGATTGTTCGGGAATCGCAAGGAGATGGCCTTTGAAGGACGCTGACACTCCGGTCCCCGAGCAGCGAGAACTGACCGAGGCCGCCCAACAGGCTCGCGCCGCGCTCGCTTCTGTCGACGCTGTGCCGGGCGCGCCCAAGCCCGACCCGATCCTCGTTGCTCACGGCATCCGCCGCAGCTTCGGCGGAATCGTTGCTGTCGACGTCGACCGATTCGAGGTGCAGCGCGGTTCGATCACTGCGCTCATCGGACCCAACGGGGCTGGCAAGACCACGTTCTTCAACCTCCTCACCGGGTTCGACAAGCCGAGCACGGGCGCATGGTCGTTCGATGGCACACCGATGGATGGCGTACCGCCGCACCGAACGGCGGCACGCGGCATGGTGCGCACGTTCCAACTGACCAAGAGCCTCACCAAGCTGCCCGTCATCGAGAACATGAAGCTTGGTGCAACCGGCCAGCGGGGCGAGAAGTGGTGGAACGGACTGTTCCCATGGCGATGGACGGCACAGGAAGCCGAGATCGAAGCGCGTGCCGATGAGCTGCTGCGCCGGTTCAAGCTCGATCACATGCGCGACGAGTACGCGGGTGCCCTGTCCGGCGGTCAGCGCAAGCTGCTGGAGATGGCGCGAGCGCTGATGACCGATCCCACCTTGGTGATGCTCGACGAGCCGATGGCCGGGGTCAACCCAGCGCTGAAGCAGAGCCTGAACCAGCACGTGCGCGGCCTGCGTGACCTGGGGATGACCGTACTGTTCGTCGAGCACGACATGGACATGGTCCACGACATCTCGGACTGGGTGATCGTGATGGCCGAGGGACGAGTGATCGCTGAGGGCACGCCCGACGACATCTCAACGAACACGGCGGTGATCGATGCTTACCTCGGGACTCATCAGGGACGCAGCCTGCTGGAGGATGAATTGTGAATGATCTGTCGGTGGTACTGGACGCAACCGAGCTGGTCGCCGGATACGTCCCCGAGGTCAACATCCTCAACGGCTGCAACCTCACCGTGCATGCCGGGGAGTTCGTCGGGATCATCGGACCCAACGGCGCTGGAAAGTCGACTCTGTTGAAAGCGATCCTCGGCCAGTGCTCGGTCCGTTCCGGCGTGATCCGTCTGGGCGGCGAGGACATCACTGGTCGCAAGGCGCACGAGCTGGTCGCCCTTGGTGTGGGCTACGTGCCCCAGACTCGCAACGTGTTCCCCAGCCTGACCGTGCGCGAGAACCTGGAGATGGGCTGCTACCTCGCCCCGAAACGCTTTCCCGAGCGATTCGACTACGTCACGACGTTGTTTCCTCGTCTCGGCCAACGCGCCGCGCAACGCGCTGGCGCGTTGTCAGGTGGCGAACGGCAGATGGTGGCGATGGGGCGGGCGTTGATGATGGAGCCCACGGTGCTGCTACTCGACGAGCCGAGCGCTGGCCTGTCGCCTGTGCTACAAGACGAGGTGTTCGTCCGCTGTCGGACGATCAACACCGAAGGCGTAGCGATCCTGATGGTCGAACAGAACGCGCGTCGCTGCTTGCAGGTGGTGCACCGCGCATACGTACTCGACCAGGGTCAGAACGCGTACACCGGTACCGGTCGGGAACTGCTCGCCGATAGCAACGTCATCGAGCTGTACCTCGGCACGCTTGCTCGAGCGACCGGCGGCTAGCCCGTATCGCGAGGAGGGCCCCGGTTGCCCGGGGCCCTCGTGAACTGAGCTCAGTGAGTCAGTCGATCGCGTGGATCACTTTCCAGCGTCGAAGTTCTCGCCGAGGGCGTTGCCCATGTTGCCGTCCGTGCCGTAGTAGTTCTTGGCGGTCGGCCCGATACCTTTTTCGACGGCGGTGCGCAAGATGCGCGATCCCTCGTCGAACGAGATCAGGACGATCGCGTCAGGGTCGGCAGCGACGACTTCGTCGACCTCGGCGTCGAACGACGCGGCGGTCGGGTCGTAGGCCTTTTGGCCGAGCACGGTCACGCCGGACGCCTCGAGTACCGCAGCGACGACTTCGGCGATGCCGTTGCCGTATGCGTCGTCGAGGTTGAGGATGTACGCCGTGGCGTTACCGTCTTCGAGCACCAGGTTGGCGACGATCGCACCCTGGAGACCGTCGGGCGGTGCGTTACGGAAGTACAGACCCTTGTCGTCGTAGCTGGACAGCGCCGGGCTGGTGTTCGCCGGGCTGAACATCGTGACGCCAGCTGCGGAGATCTGGTCGATGACCGTCAGGGTGACGCCCGAGGAGGCAGCACCGACGATGGCGTCGACGTTCTCGCCGAGGAGACGGGTTGCGGTAACCGTTGCAGTGTCGGTTGACGTGTCGCCAGAGTCACCCTGGGAGTACTCGACCGGGTTACCGAGAACGCCGCCAGCGGCGTTGATCTCGTCGATCGCGAACTCAACGCCAGCGAACTCAGGGTCACCAAGGAACGCAAGGCTGCCGGTCTCGGGCAGCAGCGAACCGATCTTCAAGATGCCGTCACCGTCGCGCTCGACGCCGACTGGCACGAGGTCGACGATCGACGACTCGGGCGACTCGGCCTCGATGAGGGTCTCGTCAGTGCTGAGACGATTGGTCTCGTCGAACGTCAACACGGCGTACGAACCCTTGAGGGGCTCGCCGTTGCCGTTGAAGTCGTGCGGGCCGGAGATGCCGTCATAGTCGGGATCTCCACCAGCTTCGATGATCGCCAAGCAATCGGCGTACGTGGAGCACTTCTCGCCAACGCCCGTGATGCCGACGATCTCGCCGGCATGTGCCGAACCATCAGTGCCAGCCTTTTGTACAGCGAGCGCAATAACGATGACGGCGTCGTAGGCCTCGGCTGCGTAGTTGAAGTCCTCGAGCGCAGCGTTGCCCTGGGCCTGCCAGAACTCGTCGACGGCTGGGATCCATGCCGAGACGTCGGCACCCTTCGGTGTCGTGCCCTTCATACCAGCCAGTTCGCCACCTTCGGCTGCGGCCTCGGTGGTTTCCGGAGCGGCCTCGGTGGTTTCCGGAGCGGCCTCGGTGGTTTCCGGAGCGGCCTCGGTGGACTCGGGTGCGGCCTCGGTCGTGTCCGCACCAGCTTCGGTGGTCGGGGCTGCTGCTGGCTCTTCGTCGCTGCCGCAGGCGGTCGCGACGAGCGCGAGGCCTACGAGCAGTGCGCCTACACGGCGCACGCGGGATTTCTGCATATTGGGTGTCTCCCCCTAGGAGTGAGCAGACCGATGTCTGCTCGTGTATTCAAGGCTGTCAGCCTAAGCCCATTTCTGGTGCTGCGCCAAGCACCTACTGGCTTCGCCGTTTCGGAATCGAACCCCGACGACCCACGAGTTAGCGTTCGACCATGACTGATGCGCCCGAAGTGTTGTACGACGTCGCCGATCACGTGGCGACGATCACGCTCAATGCACCCCAACGGATGAACACGATCTCGGGCGCGATGCTCGACGAACTGTCTGAACGACTGTTGCAGGCGGACCGCAGCGCAAGCGTTCGCTGCATCGTTCTCACCGGCGCTGGCCGCGCGTTCTGCGCAGGACTGGATCTGGCAGCGCAGATGGCAGCGTCGCCGGGCAGTCTTGGCAACATGGGCAGCAACACAGGCAGCAACATTGGCGGCGGTGACGGCCCGGCGCCGATTCCTGGCGAGTTCGATATTCGCAATGCGCCGCCGATCGTGCTCCACGGACTCGACACCCCGACGATCTGCGCGCTCAACGGGGGTGCAGCGGGCTACGGCCTCGATCTCGCTCTTGGCTGCGACATCCGCGTCGCCGCCGAATCAGCGAAGCTGAACCCCGGATTCGCAAAGCGCGGCATCCTGCCCGAGAGCGGCGGCACGTGGTTGTTGCCGCGGATGGTCGGCTATGCGAAGGCCGCCGAGATCGCGTTCACCGGGCGCACGTTGAAAGCAGCCGAGGCGCTGGAGTTGGGCCTCGTCAACCACGTCGTTGCCGACGCAGACCTTCACGAACGGGTCCGCTTGCTGGCGACCGAGATCGTCGAGAACGCGCCGCTCGCGGTGCGAGCGATCAAGCGGATGATGCGCGCCGCCGAGACCGAAACCTTCGAGCAGAACGTGCACCACGTGTTCTTGCAACTGCTGCCGCTGCTGCGCACTCAGGACTTCCGTGAGGGCGTCGTTGCGTTCATGGAAAAGCGCAGCCCTACTTTCACTGGTCGATGAGCCACCGGAAAGCGACCCGGTCGACCGATCCCGTCCAGCCGGCGGCGCCCACCGAGCGTTGAGCATCGACACGTGACTACGGTGCGGCGATGCCCGACCGCCCAGCTCCCCTGTCAACCCGCGTCACCGAGCTGCTCGGCATCGACTACCCGATCGTCCAAGCCCCGATGGGTTGGATCGCCCGCGCGCAACTCGCGTCCGCGGTAAGCAATGCCGGGGGGCTCGGGATCATCGAGACCTCGTCGGGCGAGCTCGACGCCGTGCGCGCCGAGATCGTGGCCATGCGCGACCTGACCGACAAGCCCTTCGGGGTGAACATCGCCCAGCTGTTCGTTCGCGATCCCTCGATCGTCGAGTTCGTGGTGGATCAGGGCGTCCGCTTCGTCACCACCTCGGCCGGCTATCCCACCAGGTCCACGGCGCAGCTCAAAGCGGCCGGGCTCACGGTCTTTCACGTCGTGCCGACGTTGGCCGCGGCGCTGAAGGCTGTCGCCGCCGGGGTTGACGGATTGGTGGTGGAAGGAGGGGAAGGCGGCGGGTTCAAGAACCCGCGCGACGTCGCGACGATGGTGCTGCTGCCGTTGGTTCGCGCGCACGTCGACGTGCCGATCATCGCAGCCGGAGGAATCATCGATGGTCCCTCGATGGCGGCTGCGTTCGCGCTTGGAGCCGAGGGCGTGCAGATGGGCACACGGATGGTCAGCGCCGCGGAATCACCCGTACACCACAACTGGAAAGCGGCCATCGTGAACGCGGCGGAGACCGACACCGTGTTCTTGAACCGCTTCTCGAAACCCGGTCTGCGCGCCTTGCGAACCGAGCGGAGCGAGCGGCTAGAGCGCGAGCAACATGTACCGATGGGCGAGTTCGGTTCGGCGATGGAGCTGTACTTCGGCGGTGACATGGAAGCCTCGCTCGCGCTCACCGGACAGGTTGCGGGGCGCATCGATGCCGTCCGTCCCGTCGCCGAGATCATCGATTCGACGATGGAGGGGTTCCGAAGCTGTCTTGCCGGTCTCGCCCGCTACGCGACGACGGGAGCATGACTCACGCGAGGAGGTCTTTGCGTCGCAGAGCGTGACGAGCTAAGCTCTCCGACGGGCGGGCACCCGCATTGCCGACCGCCGAGTTCTGGCGAATCGGTCGACCTGGAGGTCGAATCGTGTCTGTCGTCACCATCAGGAAGTTCGGGAGCACCATCGTGGTGATGTTCCTCATCATCTCGTTCTGGAGCAACCCGTCTGGAAGCGCCGTCGCGTTCGGCGACTTCCTCTCCGACGTCGGCGGGTTCTTCTCAACCGTGATCAACAAGTCCGCCGAGTTCACCCAGGGGCTCCTCGGCTGACTGGCCCGATGATGGGTCGGCAGGCACGGGCCGATCGGTCCACTGCGACTCGACCATCCATACCGTGGCCGCCCACAACGCCGTCGCCCCGGCGACATGGGCAAAGACCAGGCCCTCGGGCACCCCGCTGAAGTACTGCAGGTAGCCAATGCCACCCTGCACGAAGGCCGCGCTCACCCAGATCGTCAGTGGGCCTTCGAGCACCGCCCGATCGGACGGGCGGCTGCGCAACCGCAGCATCAGCGCCGCCACGCACGCGACCGCGCACCACACCGCGATGCTGTGAACGCGCGCTGCCGCTCCGATCGAAACGGCGAAACGCCGAGCCCGTTCGTCACCAGCATGAGGGCCCGCGCCGGTGACGACCGTGCCAGCAACGATCGCTATCGCTGTCGCCGCACCGCACCACCACAGGTGACGACCGATGTTTGGCTCAATAGCGCGCGCCCGCGGCCGATCGGTCAGACCGCTGCGGTACACGAGCACAACAGCGTTGGCGACCAACACCATGGACACCACCAGGTGACCCTGCACGGCGGCTGGGTGCAGGCCGACCAGCACCGTCACGCCGCCGAGGACGATCTGGGCCATCACCCCGACCACCAACCCGAGCGACAACAGCGTGAGGTCACGACGTCGTGGCACCCGGCGCAGCGAGCCGAGCACGGCGAGCACAACCGCAGCCGAGACCAGGCCCGTGAACAACCGGTTGACCTGTTCGATCGCCGCGTGGCGTGACGACACGTCGATCAGCCGCTCGTCGTTGCATGCCGGCCAATCGTCGCAGCCGAGGCCCGATCCGGTCAGGCGGACGGCAACCCCGCTGACGATGATCACGCACAGCATCACGAGTGCGGCGACGCAGACACGCCGGTAGCCGGCGGCCGAGATCTGCCACCGACTTCGTGGTTCGTTGGTCGCGGTCGTCGGTTCCACCGGGCCACAGGGTACGCCGCTCCCCCGCCAGTGGCGTTCGCACGCGCGACACCGCAGGCATGCCTGCGACGTGGCTACGGTCGCGCGGGTGCTGACCAGTTTCGACGACTACCCGATCCATCATTCGAGCGCACCGATCGCCCACTCAGCCGACGGCGACGTGAACCACTACGACCGCTACTTCTTCAACGGATACTCCCCCGACGGGTCGTTGTACTTCGCGCTGGCGATGGGATTGTACCCCAACCGGCACGTGTGCGACACGGCCTTCAGCGTGGTCCGCAGCGGCGAGCAACTCTCGGTGTTTTCGTCCAAGCGAGCGCCCATCGACCGCATCGACGCCACCAGCATCGGCCCGGTCACCGTCGAGATCATCCACCCGCTGCACACGATCCGGATCACCGTCGACGCGCCCGATCAAGGCCTACGCGCAGAGCTGCTGTTCGAGCGTCGATCGCCGGCAATCGAGGAGCCGCACTTCTTTCAGCGCATCGGGGTGCGCACCTTCTTCGATTACACCCGCCTCACCCAGTTCGGAACGTGGAGCGGGTGGATCGAGGTGGATGGTGAGCGGATCGGCGTGAACCCGAGCGATGTGGTCGGGTCACGGGATCGGTCGTGGGGCATCCGCCCGGTTGGCGAGCCCATGGGCGGCGCGCCCGTCGGCTGGCCGCCGCAGTTCTTCTGGCTCTGGGCCCCGGTCAGCTTCCCGTCGTTCAGCACCCACTTCGACGTCACCGAGTACGGCGACGGACGTCGCTGGCACGAGATCGGAGCCGTCGCCGCCGATGGCGACGTGGATGCCCACGTCGTTCGGACCGTCGACTACCGCCTCGCATGGCGACCGGGAACCAGGTACGCCGACTGGTTCGAATACGACCTCATCGATTGGGACGGCGGCATCAGCACGGTGCGGCTCGAACCGATCTACGAGTTCATGATGTGCGGCCTCGGCTACGGCCATCCCCGCTACGGGCACGGCGTGTGGAACGGCGAAGCGCTGGTGGCCGGCGAACGCCTGCGACTCCCCGTCGACAACCCCTGCGACCGGGCCAGCGTCCACGTCCAAGCAGTGTGCCGAGCCACCTACACCGCTCCGGACGGCCGACGTGAGGCGGGAACCGGCATCCTCGAACAACTCGCCCTCGGCGAACACCCCACCGGCCTCACCGGCATCCTCGACGGCTACGCCGGCTAACCGCGTCAGGTGTGCCGGATGGACATGCCACCGTCGACGGCGATCACCGCACCGTTGACGAAGCTGGCCGCCGGCAGGCACAGGCTGAGGGTCATCTGGGCCACCTCCTCGGGGTCGCCGTAGCGGCGCAGCGGGACCCGCCGCTTGGCGTAGATCTCCTTGGCTGCGGTATCGATGCCCGACGTCATTGCCGTGTTGATCGGACCCGGGCAGATGCAGTTGACAGTCACACCATGGCGTCCCAGTTCGACGGCGAAACTCTTGGTGAGGCCGACCACACCGGCCTTGGTGGCCGCGTAGGCGGCAAGGCCGGCGGTCACCACGATCGCTTCGGTCGAGGCGATGTTGACGATCCGACCACCGCCGGTCGCGCTCAGGCTGGGCAGGCACAGCCGGATGAGACGCGAATGCGCGGTGAGGTTGATGTCGAGGGTGCGCGCCCAGTTCGCCTCGTAGCTGTCCTCGTCCTGAAACGCCGAGTTGAGCAACGACACGCCGGCGTTGTTGATCAACACGTCGATACCGCCGAAGTGCTCGACCACCCTGGTCACCAAGCCTTTGAGCTGGTCGTGATCGGCAACATCGCAGGCCACTTCGATCACTGCGTCGGCTCCGTGCACGCCGCGGATCTCGTTAGCCACCGCGGCCACGCGTCCGGCGTCGAGGTCGACCACCGCAACCCTGGCTCCCTCGTCGGCGAACAGGTGCGCCGTGGCGCGTCCCATCCCCGACCCGGCACCGGTCACGATCACCCGCCGGCCGACGACCGAACGCGACAGCGCGGTCAGGCGGCCCGGCTGGTTCACCGCGACCAGCGGGCGCTCCCACCCATGCCATAGGTGTCGAGCCACAGCGCCCGGTCGGGGCTGACCGCGATGAACGCGGTACCGGCCGAGTCGTCGGGACCGCCGGGGGCGAACAGGTTCAAGTCGTAGTCGAACACCCCGTTCCACAGTCGACGCTTCGTTTCGAGGTCGGTGTGCAGCGTTGCCGTACCCCACATCTCGACCCCGTCGCCCTTTTCGGTCACCTGCCAGTGCAAGGCCACGTTCGGGTTGGAGGCGATGTTGTGGGCCTTCACCGATGTCTCCCCGGCCATGATCCAGATGACGTCATCGTCGCCGTCCGCAGCACCGGCAGGCGCTCCCCAACACGGGTGCACCGGCACCACGTCGGGGTTGCCGTCGGCACCAACGGTGGCCATGTGCGCCCATGGCGACAATGCCGCCGCCTTGGCCTTCATCTCGTCGAGTTCCATCAGTCCTGCTCCGTTTCCTGGTGTTGTCCACCGCGATCGAATCACGCTACCGCGCCCGCCACGGCCGTTTCCTGCCAGAGCCCGCGGGGTTCGCCCCCCCCTCGCCGACACGTTCTCCCGCAGGAAATGTTGTGTGAACGGGGTAGTTCGCGGCGCTGTGGCGGACGTCGTCGTGTTTGGGACCGGACTGCTGTTGGCCTGTTGGGGCGACCTGTTCGAAAATGCGTGCGTTGCGCTCAGGCGAATACGATGCCGCGATGGCTGCCGTCGAAGTTGAAACGCTCGAACCCGGCGTTGCTCGCATCACCTTGAATCGCCCCGGCGTGCTCAACGCGATCGACGGCTCGTTGTTGAATGGAATGGACGCCGCGCTCGACGCCATCAGCGCCCCGGGCGCGTACCGCGTGGCCATTCTCACCGGCGCTGGACGCGGGTTCTGCGCCGGCGCGGACCTGAGCGGCACAGGCGAGCCGTGGACGGAACCGGCGCAGGCCGACTTCAAAACCATGTACGACTCACAGGTCAGGCTCACCGATCAATACACCCGCCTCTACGAGTTGCCAATCCCGGTGATCGCTGCGGTCAACGGCGTGGCGGTGGGAGGCGGGCTGGCGTTTGCCTTGCACTGCGACATCCGGATCGCGTCCGAGCAGGCGCGCTTCGCGTCGATCTTCATCAAGGCGGGCTTGTCGTCGATGGACATGGGTACGAGCTACCTGCTTCCGAAGATTGTCGGTGCCGGCGCGGCTCGTGAGTTGATGCTGACCGGCCGCATCATCGACGCGGCCGAGGCGTTTCGCATCGGGCTGGTCCACGAAGTGGTACCGACCGATGAGCTGATGGAGGCGTCGCTGCGAATGGCGCGTCTCATCGCCACGAACAACCCGTTCGGTGTGTGGCAGACGAAGATCGGGCTCAACGCGGCACTCGATGCTCCGAGCCTTCGGTTCGCCAAGGAGCTAGAAAACCGCACACAGATCCTCACCGGTTTCACCAACAATCCCGAGGAAGCGGCGAGGGCGCATCGGGAGAAGCGTGATGCTGCGTGGGATCCACTTTGATCGTCGTCGATCTTGGTCCGTCGCCCCGTGCCCGGCCGGTTACGGGGGCTGTCCCACTACAGCGCGGTTGCCACCGATATCGTCGCAACAGGTGAAAAAGCAGACGGTGGCCGAACGGCGTACGGAGATCCTCGAGGTCACCTGCCAGGTGGTGATCGAGCGCGGTTTCGCGGGCACGCGCATCAGCGATGTCGCCAAGCGGCTCGAGGTGTCGAGCAGCCTCATCCACTACCACTTCGATTCCAAGGAGCAAT
This sequence comes from Acidimicrobiaceae bacterium, assembly GCA_031404435.1. Taxonomy (GTDB): domain Bacteria; phylum Actinomycetota; class Acidimicrobiia; order Acidimicrobiales; family Ilumatobacteraceae; genus VFMC01. The sequence goes on from JANNHO010000476.1 coordinate 12,746, forward strand.
TGCTCGCCGAAGCGTTCGAGCACTACGCCCGGAAGGATCTTGCGGAAATGGAGAGCGAGATCCAGGCGGCGCCGACGGCGATGGCGCAACTCGATCGGGCAATCCAGAACTACGTCCCAGAGGGCAGCGACGACGTCGAATGGATGCTGTGGATCGACGGCTGGGGCGAAGCGCTGCGTAACCCGATGATGAAACGGATCAGCCAGGAGCTCGACGAACAGACGTCGGGATTGCTGGTTGGGGTCCTTGAAGCCGGGGTCGAATCCGGCGAGTTCGTGTGCGTCTCACCGAACGCGTCGGCCACACGGCTCACCGCACTGGTCGACGGTCTCGCCGTGCAGTTCGCAGCCCACGAAGGGATGATGGACCGGGATCAGCTCATCGACCATGTGCGCACCGCTGCCGCGGCCGAGGTCGGGCTCACGCTCGCTCACTTCGATGGCGTGACCACCACCCGTGCCGCTTCGGTCTCAGGTGCACCCGGTGCCGCGAGCGACGCGGCCCTGCGCCAGCTCGTGGCCCGCTTCAGCGACGGCATCATCCGCAACGACGCTGCAGCTTGGCTGGCGACGTGGACCGACGATGGACTGTGGGAGGCGGTGCCGGGCACGTCAGCCAACGGCCGCGACGCGATAGCCGCCGCGTGGGCCGCAACGATGAAGCCGTTCCAGTGGATCGTGCAGACACCCGGCGCGTGCGTGTTCGAGGTAGACGAAACGCTCGGTGCGGGAACCGGTCGGGTGACGGTATCGGAGCAGTTCCACCGCAAACGTGGTGGGCCTGGCACGCTCTTGGCCACCTACCACGACGAGTACCGCCGCAACCGGGGCACCGGCGAGTGGTTGTTCTCCGCCCGCCGCATGCAGGTGATCGCCCGCAGTTGACGGCCGACGTCGTCGTCCTGATCGACCGATGGGGCGGTGCGGTTCGTTAGGGACGAACCTCGTAGAAGGCGTTGACCGCATGGTCGACAGCGAGCTTGCGGAACCGGGTGAAGCCCGCTGCGGCAGCCATCTCACGGGCGACGTTCTCCGAGAGGCCGAGCGTGCCGAGACCGGCACCACCCTGCTCGCTGAGCGCGGAGGACATACAGCTCAACACGCTGATGCCGTACATCAGCGCGGCCATCGGGTTCTTTCGCGCATTCTGCGCGAACGTGTCGAGAGCCTTGATGTCGACAAGCAACCAGGTGCCGTCGGGGGCGAGCGCTGCTCGGATCGACGCGATCATCTCCTGCGGATGGGTCATGTCGTGGATGCAGTCGAACGTCATCACCACATCGACGGAACCGTCGCTCGGCAGCGGTTGGTCGCGCGGATCGTGGAACGAGGCGTTGACACAACCCGCTTCGCCGAGCTTGGCGACCGCACGATCGAGGGCGTAGCGCGAGATGTCGTACCCAACGAACGTGCTGTTCGGAAACGCTTCTGCCATCAACAGCACCGCGCTGCCGGCTCCGCAGCCGATGTCGGCAACACGGGCACCAGCGTGCAGTTTGTCGATCACCCCGTCGAGGGCCGGTAACACCACCGGCAACAGGAACGCACGGTTCCACGGCTCGAAGCTGCGCTCGATCCCGACCGCGCCCTGGGGCCCGTGGCTGTCGTAATCGTGGCCGACGCCGCTGCGGAAGCTGGCCGGCATGTCCTCCAGGGCGCGCATGGTCTGGGGTAAACGGTGGAACATGCCCATCCCATACGAGGGATGATCCGGCGTGGCCAGAACGGCCGCCGCCTCCGCGGTGAGCGCGAACGTCTCGGCGCCCGCATCGCGCTCGGTGCCAGTGCCAGTGCCAGTGCCAGTGCCAGTGCCGGTGTCGGCGACGATCATCCCAGCCGACGCCTGGTTGAATGCCCATTCACGCACCCACCGTTCATCAAGCCCGCAGCGCGCCGCGAGCTCGGCGGAGGTGAGCGGTGCACCGGCTGCAAGCAGCGCGCTGTACAACCCAAGCTGATCACCGAGGTGGATCATCCCCGACGTGACTGCGCCCTCAAGCTTGGTGAACAGCTGAAACGAGAACTGCTTGAGCTTGTCGGGATCGATCGCCATCGGCCGACCCTAGGCGGCGCGCCCGACCAGCCTCACACGGTGCGGTCGGCGCGTTCGAGGAACTCGTTATCGCTGAGCCGAGTGAGGCTGAAGGTGTGGCCGTCGCCCATCTCCATCGACACCAACCGGCTGACCGACGCGTGCCCGATGCCGAAGCGGTCCCACTCCCACGGTGTGGCGGCGAGACCGAGCAGATGACAGATGACGACAGAGTTGGTGCCGGCGTGGGCAACGAGGGCGACGCGCCGATCAGGACAGTCGATGTCCCACATCGCCAAGTCGCCCGGCAACCGCCGCACGCCTCGTTCCTGGAGGAACAGCGAGCACCCGAGGTGGATGCGTTCGACGAAATCCGACACCGGCTCGCCGCCGTCGAGACCCTGCCAGCGTTCGTGGGAGCGTCGCGCCCGGTCCTGACGGTAGGCCTCCTCGGCTTTCTCCTGCGGGGTTCCGTGCCACACCGGGTTGCGGATCTCTTCCAACCACGGGTCGATCATCTCGTCGCGACCGAACGCGTCGAGCAGTGGCGAAGCGGTCTGACGCGAACGCTGCAGCGGAGAACAGAGCACCTCGTCGAACTGCTCCTCGGCGAGGTACGCAGCCATTCTCGCCGCCTGGTCGACACCGCGAGCGGTGAGAGGCGGGTTGTCGACGTTGAGCCCTTCGCGCACCCATTCGGGCTCGCCGTGGCGGATCAATACAATTTCCATGATCCCGCCACCGTACCGGCAGGCCGTCCTACGATGCTCGGCATGTCGACGCTGTCGGAGAACTGGGCCACGCTATGGGAGTCGATCGCCGACGCGCAGCCCGACCACGTGGCGGTCGTCGTTGGGGCACAGCAGATGCGCTGGCGCGATCTCGACGACCGGGCGGCCCGCGTCAGCGCCGGGCTCGGCACGCACCACATTGGGGCCGGCACGCGTGTCGCACAGTTGATGTACAACTGCCCCGAGTACCTCGAGACCGTGTACGCCGCGTTCAAGGCTCGGGCCACGCCCGTGAACGTCAACTACCGCTATCTCGCCGACGAGATCGTGCACGTGCTCGCCGATTCCGGCGCGGCAGCGCTGATTTTCCACGGATCACTCGGCGATCGCCTGATCGGCATCCGCGAGCGGTTGCCGGAGCTGCGGTTGCTGGTGCAGGTGGACGATGGCACACCACTGGTGGATGGTGCGATCTGGTATGACGACCTTGCCGCCCACGCGCCGGCGCCGCGAATCACGCGCTCGGGCGACGACTTGTTGTTGCTCTACACGGGAGGGACCACGGGGGACCCGAAGGGCGTGATGTGGCCCCACGTCGAGTTGTTCGGGGCCTTGGGTTTCACCAGTTACGGGTCGGCGGGGCTCGAGGTTCCCACCTCGGCCGACGGCGTCGGCGAAGTCGCTGCCTCGCTCAACGACCGCGGTGTCAGCCCCGTCAACTTGTGCGCGCCGCCGCTGATGCATGGCACGGCCCTGTTCCTGGCCATCTCGGCGTTCGTGATGGGTGGCACCATGGTGCTGCTCGACGGGCGCCGGTTCGATCCGGCCGAGCTGTGGACCCTGGTCGGGCACCACCGCGTCACCCAGTTGTCGATCGTCGGCGACGCGTTCGCCCGCCCGATGGTGGCCGAGTTCGAGCGAGCAGCTGCGGCAGGTGAGGCCTACGACGCCACGTCGGTGCAACGGATCGTGTCGACCGGCGCCACGCTGTCGGTCGAGCACAAGCGCGCCTTCCAACGCTGTACGCCGCACGCGCTGATCATCGACATGATCGGTGCCAGCGAAGGCGGGCCGTTCGGAATCTCGATGACCGCGCCCGGGGCAGAACCAGCAGCAACCGCTGTGTTCACCGCTCCCCCGAACGCCGTCGTGTTCGACGATGCCACCGGGCTGCCGGCCGAGCGGGGCTCGGGCGTGGTCGGCATGCTGGCCGTGAGTGGGCCGATGCCATCGGGCTACTTCGGTGACCCTGAACGGACGGCGACCACGTTCCGCGAGGTGAACGGAGTGCGCTACAGCGTGCCCGGCGACTACGCGACCATCGATGCTGGCGGCACCGTGCAGCTGCTCGGGCGGGGCTCGGTGTGCATCAACACCGGCGGCGAGAAGGTGTACCCGGAGGAGGTGGAGGTCGCGGCAAGGTCGCATCCAGGAGTGCTCGACTGCACCGTGATCGGGGTCCCCGACGGGCGCTTCGGCGAGGCGGTCACGCTGGTCGCCTCTCGTACACCGGGTTCTGACGCGTCGGCCCATGACGTGATCGATCACGTCCGCAGCGTGTTGGCGCCGTACAAAGCGCCTCGTGCGGTTGTGTGGGTCGATGCGGTCTACCGCAGCCCGAGCGGTAAGGCCGACTACCGCTGGGCCCACGACCAGGCGGTGAGCGCGTCGTGAAGAGCGACCCCACCCCTGCACCGGGCGCCGGTTGGCATCCCGATCCGAGCAGCCGGTTCGAGTTCCGCTGGTTCAACGGCACCGCCTGGACCCAGGACGTGTCGGTCGCTGGAGTCCGCTACGTCGACCAGCCCAGCACCGGGCCCAGTTATGGGCAGGCGCATGGGGCGCATCGACCGCCTTCGAAAACGATGGACATCATCGGATTCGTGCTCGGCATCGTTTCGGTGCTCATTGCCTGGATTCCATTCCTGTTCGTGCTCGGCGCGGCAGGGGCCGTGGCTGCGATCACGCTTGGCATCATCACCCTGAAACGCGTCCGCACCGGGCGAGCACGTGGCCGCGCACTGGCTACCATCGCGCTGGCGACCGGCTGTGTCGCTCTTGCATTGTGTTGGGTCGGTTGGCGCCTCACCGTTTCCACCCTCGATGAGTTCACCGCGTACACCGATCCCGGCCCGACCGACGTCAGTATCGAGAGCTGCGAGGCATCCGGGGCGCGGGTGATCATCACGGGCACCCTGACCAACCTCGACGACACCGTTCACGACTACGACATCGGCGTCGAGGTTCGCCGCGGTCGTCGGCTCGTCGGCGTCGAGCACCAGGCCGTGGTCACGGTCGATCCAGGCGAGACCACCGCCTGGCGGGCCAGCATGTTCGACGACAACGACTCGGGCGTTACCTCGGCGCCGCTCAGCTGCGAAGTGATCGAAGTGACCGGCCCGTTCCCCTTCGGGCTCGACCCGAACCCCTGAAGCGTGCCAGCGTCGCCGGAACCGTCACATCGGCGGGTCAGTCCCAGGACAGTGAGCCTGCCTGGCGGGCTTCGTCGGTGGCACGGCCCATCTTCGTGCCGTCGTAGCCGACCCGCAAACCGGTAGCAATCGAGATGATCACACGTCGCGGTGAATCGAGCATCTTGGCGAACTCATCCACTCGGTGTGGTCCGCGAGCACCCATCAGGCGTTCGGCCAGAGCGGGATAGAACCACGCCTTGGTCTCGGCGTCGTCGAGCACCGTGGCAATCCCCTTGTAGGTCAACGCTTTACCGGCATGCATCGAGGTGCCACTGGAGGTGATCACCACCGTCACCCGCGGATCGCGACGGATCGCCGGGATTCGTTTGCGCTGCCCGCTCGCCGTCATCCAAATGGTTCCGTCGTCGGTGCGCAGGTAGCTCATGATCACCGCCATCGGCGAGCCATCGGCGGTGACCCACACGAACGTGCACTCGTTCTGCTCGTCGACGAGTCGCTGCTCGTCGTGGGGATCGAGCCCGTACGACGTGACGTCTTCGTAGTCTTTGATGTGCTCGCTCATGTGCGCTCCGGGAGTTCGAAATGGCCGGCGCAGGCGCTGAGGCCGCCGTCGACCGGCAAGGTAACACCGTGGATGAAGCTGGCCGCAGGCGAGGCGAGGAAGCAGATCGCTTCGGCCAACTCGGTTGCCTTCCCCCAGCGCTGCAGCGGGATTCGCCGTGCCATCGCATGCTGCATCGCAGGCATGGCTGCGATCGATTGTGTCATCGTCGTCTCGGTGGGACCGGGGGCGACGGCGTTGACCCGAATCCCCTCGCAGCCATAGTCCATCGCCGCGGCGCGGACCATGTTGATCACCGCAGCTTTGGACGTGTTGTAGGCCCAGTTGCGCGGATCACCGCCGAGGCCCGAGGTGGATGCCGTGACTACGATCGCGGCGCTGTCGCTCGTTCGGCGCATCGCCGGGGCGGCGTTGCGGATGCCGCTGGCCACCCCCCGCACGTTGATCGCCAGGATCTGATCGAGTCGCTCCAGCGACCCGTCGACTTCAAAACCGAGCCCGCCGGAGATTCCGGCATTGAGCACGGCGACGTCGAGACGACCCCATACGTCGAGCGCTGCGGCGACCGCAGCGATGTTGGTGGAATCGTCACTGACGTCGCCGATGACGGTGGTGACCGCGGAGCCGGTGGCGGCTGAATCGAGACACCACCGCAGCGCATCGGCAGAGATGTCGACGGCGACCACTGCTGTTCCTCGGGCAAGAAGCATCTCGGCCGCGGCTCGGCCGATCCCCGAGCCGGCGCCGGTGACGATCGCGACGCGCGAGGCACTCGTTGATGCGGGCATGGTCACGGTGCGCACAGTTGTCGGTGAAGCATCGGCGAACCCTATGCTCCGCGGCGGTTCGACATTCGATTGGGGCACACATGGATCTGGGTCTGACAGGCAAGAAGGCGATCATCACCGGCGGTAAGCGCGGCCTCGGTTTCGCGACCGCGGAGCTACTGGCCGAGGAGGGCTGCGATGTCGCGATCTGCGCGCGTGGCGACGTTTCCGAGGCGGTGGCTGCCCTTGGCAAGCACGGCCACCGGGTCGTCGGTGCCGAGGTAGACGTCACCGACAACGACGCCTACCGGGCGTGGCTCACTTCGGCCAGCGACGAACTGGGCGGTTGCGACATCCTGATCCACAACGTGTCCGGCGGTAGCGGCCGCGGTGAGGCGGGCTGGACCAACAACCTCAACCTCGACGTGTTCGGATTGGTGCGCGCCCAGGAGGTGCTCGCCCCGATCATGGAAGCCGGCGGTGGCGGGTCGATCGTGTGCCTGTCGTCGATTGCCGCGCAGGAGGAGTTCGCCGGCCCGGGCAGCTTCGGTCCGATGAAAGCGGCGATGACCGCGTATGCCAACAACCTTGCCCAATCCCTTGCCCCGAAAGGGATTCGTGTCAACATCGTCTCTCCGGGCCCAGTGTTTTTCGAAGGTGGAAACTGGGACAAGATCAAGACCCAGATGGAGGCCTTCTACGACGCGACCGTCGCGAAGATGCCGCTGAAGCGGCTCGGTGAACCCCGCGAAGTGGCCAACACCATCGCCTTCCTCGCCTCGCCTGCGGCGAGTTTGATCACTGGAGCGAACGTGGTGATCGACGGCGGCTACACCAAGCGGATCAAGTTCTGAACCCGGCACGGCACCGATGACGGCTACTGAGGCGGGGACGGCGGATGGGACGCGCCGCATCGACGCGTACCTTGTGTGCGGCGGCTGGTGGCACGATTTCGACTACGCCCGCCTACAACTGCTCACGTTGCTCGCCGACCGGCCCGAGATCCGCGTCCAGGTGGCGCAGGACTACGAAGATGTCGCCGCGATATCCGGGTGCGACCTGCTCATCTCCTACACGTGCAACGTCCGCCCGAGCGAGCATGCCCAAACCGCGCTGCGGGCATGGGTGGTAGCCGGCGGGAGATGGCTGGCCCTGCACGGCACCAACGCAGCGATCGATCCGCCGCTGGTGCAGGGCAAGGGTCCGTTCACCACACCGCGGGTGATCGCGTCGTTCGTCGACACACTCGGCAGCCAGTTCCTCGCCCACCCACCGATTGCGCCGTACACGGTCACCGTGTCGCCCGGCGCCGAGGACGACCCGCTCGTCGTCGGAATCGACCCGTTCGAAGCGACCGACGAGCTGTACCTGTGCGAGTACCACGGCGAGATCGAGCCGCTGCTGGAGACCCGCTGGTTCGGCCACAGCGGACCCGGGTTCGCCGAAGGCGACTGGCCCGTCGACGATGCCCGGCTGGTGATGTACCGCCGACCGCTCGGCGCGGGAGCGGTGCTGTACTTCTCCCTCGGCCACTGCCGCAGCCACTACGACATGATCCACCCGCCGTTCAACGGGGCGTACTGGCCAACGATCGAGCGTGGTTCATGGGAGCTCGACGAGTTCCACACCTTGCTGCGCCGAGGGGTCGACTGGGCCGCAGCCGTGCCCGACCACATCGAGGCCGACGCGTGATGCTCGCCGGATTGGTCACCGCGCAGCGCCGCTTCGAGCTGGTCGAAATGCCAGAGCCCGAAGTCGCCGAGCATCTCGCCGTGGTGCACATTTCCCGGTGCGGGATCTGCGGAACCGACCTGCACGGGTTCCTGCGCGCCGACCCATACAACCCGGCGATCTGCGGACACGAGTGGGTCGGTACCGTCGCCGACGTTGCCGCCGGTGTCACCAACGTTGCCTCGGGCGACCGTGTGGTCGCGGCGATCGCCCCGGCCTGCGGGGCGTGCCCGGAGTGCCGCGCCGGCCGCCCGGCCTATTGCGCGCCGGCGTTCCTGGGCATGATCGGTCGCGATGCGCTCGCACCGCGCCACGGGGGCTTCGCGCCACGGATCGCCATCGACGCCGCCCGCCTGGTTCGGGTCAGCAGCGCGCTGAGCGACGATCAAGCGGCGGTCGTCGAGCCGACCACGGTCGCCCTGCACGCGGTGCTGCGCACTCCCCCACGCGACGGCGAGACGGTCGTGGTGCAGGGCTGCGGGCCGATTGGGTTGCTCACCCTCCAGTGCGCTGTCGCGCTCGACGCCTCGCACGTCGTCGCCATCGAACCGTCACCGCTGCGCCGCGAACTCGCACTCGCCGTGGGTGCAACTGAGGCACTCACCCCAGCCGAGGCCGAGGATCGATTCGCCAGTGCCGGAGCCGACCTGGTGTTCGAGTGCGCCGGCGTGCCCGCCACGATCCAGCAGGCCGTGAACCTTGTCCGCCGCGGCGGTCGGGTCAACGTGGTCGGTCTGGCCAGCAGTGACGCCACGATCTCGCCGCACACGTGGCTGATCAAGGAGGTCACCGTGTCGGCGTCACTCGGCTACCTGCACCACGAGTTCGCCGAGGCGATCGACCTGATCGCCGATTCGAAGGTGCGCATCGAGCCGCTGCACGACCGCACCGTGACGCTCGCCGAACTACCCGCAGCCCTCGAACAACTCGCCGACGACCCCTCCAGCGCCATCAAAGTCCTCGTCGACCCAACCGGTAGCTGAGCTCAGCGCCCGCCTCCGTGGTGTGATCGACGAGCAGTGGTCAGGTCGTTTCGAGGACGGCACCATAACGCTGTTGTGCGGCTTGTGCTGATGTGCCGAGCAGCACGCCGATCTTGCGCCACGACAGGCCGCCGACGCGAGCCTTTGCCACCGCTTCGAGTAGCTGCTGCTCAGTACCGAGTGCTGGCCGGGAGACATCACTATTGGTGATCATCGCGGCTCGCGGATCTCTAGAATGTATATGCAATATGGGTTCTGTTGGTTGGATAGGTTCGAACTGGTGTACGATTCAGGTATGACGGCGGACTCGAACCACAGCTGCAACGACGACCCGCCCCGTGACGGTCGCGACAGTCGCAGTGGTGGTGATTCGCCGGAGGAGTTCATTGACGCGTTGGCCGCGCATGAGCGTGAGTCCGCCCGGTTGGCGCTTGATGCGGTGAGGATCGCGTCGAGTGGGATGTGGGCGTCGGATGGGCATGTGTCGATGGGGGCGTGGTTACGTGACCGGTGCCGGATGCGTTCCAGTGAGGCGTCACGGTTGTTGACCGAGGGCCGGTTCCTAGCAGCCAACAGCGTCGTTGCTGCGGCTGCGGTGACTGGGCGGTTGTCGGCTGGGCAGGTGCGGGCGCTTCGTGTGGTGGTCAAGCCGGCGACAGCGGTGTGGTTCGAGGACCATCAGGGGATGCTTGTTCGTGCTGTTCAGGACATGTCGGTCGCCGATACCGAGCGGACGTGTCAGAACTGGCGTTTGTATGCCGAAGCGGTTGCTGACATGCCGGAACCGGTTGTGCCGGGGCGGTCAGCGCGTGCTGGAGATGGGAGCGTGTTGGGCAGCTTCGTGTTCGATCCGGCTGCTGCAATCGAGATGGAACACGCGTTGCAGGCCGCGTCGAAGTTCAACGGTGCTGGTGATGCGCGGACGTCAGCGATGCGTGCTGACGACGCGGCGATCGAGATCTTCGCGTTCTTCAATGCCAACCACGCCTCCGAGGGCACCCCCCCGCCACCGCCCCGATGTGACGATCAACATCCACATCGAAGACTTCACCACCACCCACCCCACCGACACCGACACCGACATGGGTGACGGCTCGGACATGTACGCCGACTTCGACTTCGACTCGGACATCGACGATGAGTCGGCCACTGGCTCGGACTCGGGCACGTACGGCGATGGCGATGGTGCGGGCGAGCAGCACACCAACGGCGAGCCCGTGTCGTCTGGGTCGTCTGGGTTGGGTTCGTCTGGGCGGGAGTCATGGTTTGTGCCGTATGGGTTCACACGTGATGGGCGACCGCTTCCGCAGTGGGCGACCGAGGCGTACCTGTGCGATTGCGTGCTCCACCGGATGTTGCATGCCGAATCAGGTGTGCTCGATATCGGCCGGTCGACACGAACCGTGCCACTGCCAATGTGGCGTGCCGTCGCCGCCCGCGATGGCGGCTGCCGGCATCCCGGATGCGACCGGCCGACCAAGTTCGCTGATGCCCATCACATCATTTGGTGGCGACGATTCGGGGAGACGAAGCTCAATAATTTGCTGATGTTGTGTAGTTATCACCATCACCTGATCCACCGTGAGAACTGGCAGATCCGTCTGCTCGCCAACGCGGATGCAGAGTTCATCACCCCCGACGGCCGCACCCTGATCTCGAAACCACACCGCCGGCCAACCATCCGCGCCGCCTGAACCAGGACTGCACGAGCCGGTTCGGTTCAACTACCGCCTCTGCATGCCCCGATTCAGCCAAACTCACGGACAACGCGTCGGTGTGGGTAGGTCGCACCACGGCGAAGTCACGTCGGTTGAGCGTTGCGATGGTAGTGAGTTCGAGCCGTTCGGCGACAGCGATGATCGAGGCGTCGACGACTCCGAGGGCCGAGGTTGCGTTCAATCTGCCAGGACGTCTCGGGGATGACCGGAGCGGGGACGTGGAACTCGCCGCGGTACTCGCGTAGCAGCGCTGCGCAACGGTGGTGATCGGCGTCGTCGGTGTCGGCCGCGGCCAGCAACACTCCGGTGTCGACAAGGATCCGCACGATTTCAGAGATCGCGTGCGCTGAGCCCGGCGGTTTGGTCGGCACGGATCTCGCGATGGCGACGTGCGAGATCGCCACGGCCCGAGGACCCCGACCCGATGAACGCTTCGAGCGGGTCGTCTTGGTCGGAGAACGCGCTAGCGATCTGGGCGATCAACTCGGCGACAGTCACGCCACGGCGGGCAGCTTCGGCTTCGAGGCCGGTCTGGGTTTCGGTGGGGAGATCCATCATGACCTGCACAAAAGCCAGTGTAGGCGTCGGCTCTCGCAGCTCGACAGCGCCCTGCGCCTTCCCTCTGCGTCGACCGTGGAGCACTCAAACACCGGTCGCAGTGGCGGCTACCCAGGCTTCGTACATGCGGGCGTAGGGGCCTGGTTGTTCGAGGAGCTCGAGATGGGGGCCATCTTGCACGAGGCGGCCGTGGTCGAGCACGAGTACCCGGTCAGCGCGCGCTGCGGTCGACAGGCGGTGGGCGATCGAGATCGTGGTGCGACCCGAGGCCAGCTTGTCGAGCGCGCGGGTGAGGCGCACCTCGGTCAGCGCGTCGACCGACGATGTGGCCTCGTCGAGCACGAGCACGTCGGGATCGACGAGCGATGCCCGCACGAGCGCGACGAGTTGGCGCTCCCCCGCCGACAGCGCCGCACCGCGCTGACCAACCTCGGTCTCGAGGCCATCGGGCAGGCTCTCCAACCAGTCACCGAGCTCCAGGCCGAGCACAGCTTTTTCGATCTCGGCCGGAGTGAGCAGCGGGCGGGCGAAGCCGAGGTTGCTGGCGATCGACCCGTCGAACAGGAACGGCTCCTGCGGCACGACCACCAGGCGCAGTCGCAGCTGATCGTTGGCCACCTGCGTCAGCGGTACGCCGCCGAGCTTGACGACACCCGACGACGGATCGGCCAGCCTCGCCACCAGCCGCCCGAGGGTGGTTTTGCCCGAGCCGGTCTCGCCGACCATGGCCACCTGTTGGCCCGCGGGAATGTGCGCGGTCACGTCGATCAGCACCGGCGGCTCATCGTCGTCGGATCGCGACCGGTACGAGAACGTGACCCGCTCGATGTCGAGGCCGAGCATCCCGTCGGGCAACGGGATGGGGCGTGCGGGCTCGGGCGGGCCGATCGGTATCTCCATGATCCCGAGCACCCGGCGAAGGCCGGCCACCGCGGTCTGGGTCTGGTCGATCACCTCGGTGAACTCGGCGATCGGTTCGAGGAACCGGTACGTGAGGAACATGAACCCCACCAGAGCACCTGCGGTGAGGCCGCTGCCCGGTCCACGCAGTAGGCCGACGGTGACCACCGACGACACGGTGAGCACGCTGAACACCTCGCCAGATGGGAACAAGAACGCGCCGATCGTGCCGGCCTTGATGAACGAATTCGACCGACGGTTGCTGGCGCGCTTGCTCACCTGCGCGTAGTGCTCCCCCGCGTCGTAGGCGCGCAACGTCTCGGCCCCAGACACCACTTCGCTGACGCTCGTGAGCACATCGGCGTTGGCAACCCTGGCCTGTTCGTAGGCCTTGACGAGATGGCGCTGCACGCGATGCAGCACGAACGCCAACGGGGCCGACACGGCAAAAGCCACGAGCGCAAGCATCCAGTCGTAGGCCAGCATCACACTCGCGACCATCAGCATCAGGGTGCCGTCGAGCAACCAGGCCAACGCACCCCACGAGAAGAACTGCGCCAGCGTCTCCACATCACTGGTCACCCGAGCGACGAGCGCACCCTTTTTCTCCTCGCCGTGATCGGCGATGCTCAGCCGGTGGATGTGGTCGAACAACCTCACCCGCAAGCCGTACAGCGCCTCCTCGCTGCGATAGCCGAGCCGAGCGACGGCTGTGCGCTGGCACACCGTGGCGACAATCACCACCGCCAGACCGATCAGCGCGAGCGTGGTGACCGTGCCGACATCGACGGTGATGTTGTCGCCGGACCCGTCGAAGCCACGGTCGATCGACTGCTGAACCAGGATCGGCATCGCTACCCGACCGAGTGCACCGACCATCGCCAACCCGAGAGTGATCCCGAAGCCGCTCTTCAGCGCAGGCGCCTCGCGGACTCCGCGCCCGATGGTCTCGACCGCTGTCCAGCGGCTCATCGGCTCGGTCACGACGAAGCCCCGTCTCGCTGCCCGTCACGCTGATCGTCGCGCTCGTGTTCGAAGGCTTGCATGAGCTCGCAGTAGGCGGCGCTCGACGACATCAGATCGTCGTGGGTTCCATGTGCCATCACCTGGCCGTCGACGAGGTACAGCACCTCATCCGCAAGCGCGATGGTGGACGGCCGCGACGCGACGGCCACCACGGTGGTGCCGGTGAGCGCAGCGCGAAGGTTGCCCAGCACGCGTGCCTCGGTACCGGGGTCGAGTGACGACGTGGTGTCGTCGAGCAACAGCAGTTGCGGCCTGCGCACCAGCGCCCTCGCCAGCGCAATGCGTTGACGCTGACCGCCCGACAAGCCAACGCCGCGTTCACCGATCACCGTCTCGAGGCCGTCGGGCAGGTCGTAGGCGAACATCGCCTCGGCTGCACCGAGCGCGAGCTGCACCGCATCGTCGGCGACCTCCAACCCGAGTGTGACGTTGTCGCGGACCGAACCGGCAAACAGGAACGGCTCCTGGAACACCACCGCGGCCCGTTGGCGTGGCACGGTGATCGAGCCAGAGCTGACCTCGATCAACCCGGCGATCGCGTGCACGAACGTGGTCTTGCCCGAACCGGTGGCACCGACCACGGCCACGGTACGACCACCCTCGATCGACGCCGTCACCGACCGCAGCACCTCCCGCTCGCCGTCGTGGGTCACTCGAACGTCGCGCAACTCGACAGCGGACGACTCGTGACGGAGCAACTTCGTTGCGGGATCGGTTTCGAGGGACTCGTCGAGGATCTGGCGAATCCTCACCCACCCGGCTTGCGAGCGGGGCAACTCGCTCAAGGCGAACCCGATCAGCCGCAACGGGAACACGAGCAACGTGAACAGGTAGATGAAGCTGGTCAGCTCGCCGACCGACAGCGCGCCGGCACGCACCCGGTACGCGCCTCCGATCAGCAGGCCGATGTTGACCACGTTCGGCACGCCGTCGAGTAGCGCCTCGAACGTGCTGCGCAGACGCACCGTCTGCACCCGTGCGGCGCGCAAACGGTCGGCGATCACCGCCAGGCGTTGCGTTTCGCGTCCCTCGGCACCGAAAGCCTTCACGACGTTGACACCCTCAAAGCTCTCCAGAACCGCCGAGCTGAGTACGCCGAGCTCGTGCTGGGCGGTGTCGAAGTGACGGTCGACGGTGCGCTGGTACACCAGGTTGAGCGTGATCAGCATCGGGAACATGCACACCGCGGCGATACCGAGCAGCGGGTCGGTCACGACCAACCACACCGACGACAGCAGCAGGATCACCACCACGCTGCTCGCATACGGCAGCGGCCCGAGCACCGCAGTGGCCGCCTCGGCATCCACACCGGCACGGGTGATCACATCACCCGTGCTCTGGCGGCGGTGCCACGGCGCTGGCTGCTGCACCACCCTGTCGACCACGTCGCTCGTCAGCGATTCCGTGATCCGCCAGGTGGTCCGCCCGGCCCAGGTACGCCGGACCACCACCCCGCAGGCCCGCACCAGCCCGACCAGCACCAGCGTGCCGAGCACCGCGACCACCGTGCGGGTACGCACCGACCCCTCCTCGAAGCGCGGCGTGATGACATCGTCGATGATCCTCCCGACCACCTCGGCAGAAAGCACCGTGCATGCAGCGAACACCGATGCGCCCGCGACCGCGGTGAAGAACAACCGCTTGTGGTGGCGCAGCAGGGCCCTGATCAGCCGGAACGCTGGACGCCAGATGCCCGGGCGGCGGGGTTCTCGTTCCGTCGGCACAGACGCCACAAAATCAGACACGTGCGACTGTCTACACCGACGAGGACTCCGATGTCGTGCGTAATAGCGTGATGCCGACATGAGCAGGAACGACACGCACACGCCCGACACGATCAGCGACCCTGCCGACCCTGCGGCGGACGCGCCACGACGGCGCCTGACGTTCACCAAGCTGGTTCTGGTCGTCATCTGCCTGGCGCTGGTGGCGATGTGGGTGTACGCGTTCGGCTTCGCTCCCAAGAAGGCTGCGTACCGCGTTGATGACGCGGCGTGGCGTAGCCGCGCCCAGGACATCTGTGCGCGCTACGAGACGGAGCGGTTGAAGCTGGTCGATACCGAGGCGGGGTACATCGCCGAGCCGACCGAGGCGCAGATGATCGAACGGGCCGACATCGTCGACGCGGCCACCGACATCATGGCGGCCAGCCTGGCCGAGGTGACCGCCGTGCTGCCTGCCAGCGAACGCGACCGCAGCCTCGTCGCCCAGTACCGCGGCTACTACGACACGTTGCTGGCCGACCGCCGCCGCTACACGGCTCAGTTGCGCCAACTCGTCGTGCGGCCCTACACCGAGACCGTGGTCGACCGCAGCCCCGTCACCAACGTGATCACCGATTTTGCGATCGTCAACGAGATGCGGGCCTGTACCCCACCGGGTGAGCTCGGCGGCGACGTCTGAATCCGGCCAGCCGGATCAGGCGCGCGTCCAGCCAGTCGCAGGGTCGTAGCGTTTGATCACCCGCGCAGGGTTTCCGGCGGCCACGCAGTAGTCCGGTAGCTCACCGGTCACCACCGAGTTCGCCCCGACCGTGACATGGCGGCCGATCGTGGCACCCGGCAGGATCACGGTGCCGTAGCCGATCCACGATCCGTCACCGATCGTCACCGGTCGCTCGGGCATCGTCTGCTGCGAGATCGGAACCGTTACGTCTTCGTACCCGTGATTCTGATCGGTGATGTAGACGTGGTGGCCGGTCCACACATCGTGACCGATCTCAATCGAGAAGTGGCCGACGATGCCGCTTCCTTTCCCGATCAGGCACCGGTCGCCGATGGTGATCACACGCTCGGACAGGCACACCTGGCCCGGTGTCATCCCCGCCGACAATGTGACGTGCGGGCCGATCATGGTTCCCGCGCCGAGGTGGATGTAGCGCTCGTTGAACACGGTGTTGGTCGGGAAACAAATGATGCTGCCCCTGCCGAAGCTGCCGAAGCTGCGGCCCGCCGAACTGTCGGGGCCGATGGCCGCCCAGCGCGAGATCATTGTCCAACCGTGCCGCAACGCGGAACCGGCGAGATCATGGCGGCGGGTCATGGGGTGCGACGATACCGACGGCTACCGTTCCAGTCGTGGATTCTGACACCGCAGTGCTCGTCAACACCCCGTACGGGCGCCTCCGCGGTCTATCCGACGACAGCGGCGCAGGAGTCGAGTTCCGCGGTATCCCCTTCGCCACGGCCGAGCGCTTCGAGCCCCCCGTGCCGGTCACCTCGTGGTCGGGCGTGTACGACGCAACGAGTTACGGGGCGCAATGCCCGCAGTCGTCAAGCATGCTGGAGCGAGCGCTCGGCGGCGGGTCGCTGGCGGCATCGGAGGATTGCCTGTCACTCAACGTGTTCACACCCGCCTGCGACGATCGGGCCAGACCGGTCGTGGTATGGATTCACGGTGGCGCGTTCACCACCGGTACCGGCTCGACCCCGTGGTACCACGGTGGAGCATTGGCAAGCCGCGGCGACGTGGTCGTCGTGACGATCAACTACCGCCTGGGGGTATTCGGTTTCAGCGGACGCACCAACTGTGGCCTGCGCGATCAAGTGGTCGCGCTGCAGTGGGTGCACACATGCATCACCGCATTCGGCGGAGATCCCCAGGCCGTCACCATCATGGGCGAGTCGGCCGGCGGAGCCAGCGTCGTGGCGCTGATGGCCACGCCGGGAGCGGCCGGGTTGTTCCACTGTGCCGTGGCGATGAGCCCATCGCTCAAACAACTCCGCTCCGGGGAGCGGGCCGACGAGGCGCTGGCCGAGTTCCTGACGGTCGCCGAGGCCGAATCACTCGACGAGCTACGCGACGCCCCGGTTGACGTGCTGCTCGACGTGCAGGCCAAGATCCTGGCTCCGACCACGGCCGGCTTCACAGGATTCTCGCCGTGCTGCGACGGAGATTTCGTCACCCTGCCGATCCTCGAAACCGCAATCGTCAACCCCGTTCCGTTCGTGATCGGGACGACCCGCGACGAGATGCGGTTGTTCCATGCATTCGACCCGGCCGTCATCGCGCTCGACGAGGTCGCGTTGCTCGATCATGCCGAACGACGGTTCCCCGGCCGCGGCGAACACGCCGTCGACCAGTACAGGGGTGCCCGCATCGACGCTGACGTGCCCCGGCTGTACAGCGCGATCCTCACCGACGAAGTGTTCCGGCGGCCGATGTTGGCATTTGCCGACGCCCGCGCTGCGGCCGGGATGCCCACATGGACCTACTGGTTCACGTGGGCCTCACCAGCGTTTGACGGGGTCCTCGGATCGTGCCATGCCGTCGACATCCCGTTTGCGTTCCACAACTTCGACCGCTCCGGGGTGGAGCAGTTCATCGGCAACGATCCGGAGCGAACCCATGTGGCCGATGCGTACGCCGGAGCGATGATCGCGCTGGCCCAACGTGGTGAACCGGGATGGCCGCGACACGACCTCGAGACCCGACCGATGATGGTGTTCGACGTCCACAGCCGGGTCGAACACGACCCTGACGAAACCGTCCGGCGGCTGTGGTGAGCGCTGACACCCACGCCAACGAGCCCCAGTCCGAGCCCGTCCGTGAGAACGACCGGACGGCGATCATCGACCTGTCCTACAGGTACGCAGCCGGCGTCGATCACCGCGACTGGTCGATGTACCGGTCGGTGTTCACTGACGTGTGCACGTTCGATTTCAGCTCGTGGAGCGCCCGGCCGGCGGCAACGATGCCCGCCGACGAGTGGGTCGAAGCGGTACGCAGTGTCAACGGCAACTTCGACGCGACGCAACACATCATGACCAATCACCGCCTGACCGCCACGGGGCCCGGTGCAGTCGTCGGTGTCAACGAGGTACAGGCGCAACACTGGTTCGGCGCGGCGACGATGGTCGGGTTCGGCCGCGAGGCAGCCGACGCATGGTGCCTCCTCGGCGGGCACTACACCAACCGCTACATGCGCACGCCGAGCGGGTGGAAGATCGCGTCGTGTCAGCTCACGGTGCGCTGGCGAACCGGCGACGAAAGCATCTTCGCGTTCGCCCGCCGCGCAGCCTGAGTGGCACTCACATACGCGCTCACATGGTGTCGAGCATCGCCCGCAGCTGGAAGAACTGGGCCATGTTGGCTTCGATCTCTTCCATCCCACCGACCACGCCAGTGAGGTTGGCCAGCACCACATGGTTCAACCCGTTGGCCGCGTAACGCGACAACCGCTCGGCGACATCGTCGGCGTTGCCGAGGAACACGACGTCCTCGACGAGCTCGAATGGCATCTCCGGGGCAATCGCGCGCAGTTCCTCAGGGTCGATGTCGTGAACGATGAGATCGATGAAGCCCTTGCAGTCATCACCGAAGGGATGCTTGTAGCCGCGCTTGGTCCACACGTCGGCAGGGCAGAACAACGCGAACAGCTTGCCGAGCGGATCCTTCTCCATCAAATCGGCGATGTACTCCTTGCTCTCACCCAAGATCACGAACGGCAGCAGGCTGCACGTCGGCTCCGGACGCCCGCTCTTGGCCGCCCAATCGAAGATGGTCGCCCGCTTCGCTCCGTATTCCTCCGGCGTCATCGGCCACGCCGGGATCCAACCGTCGCCGTACTGCCCGGTCAGGCGCAACATGCGCGGCCCGTGCCCAGCCACCCACACCTGCGGCTTGCCTGCATCGCTTTCCAGCGGCAGGCCCATCCGTCCGCTGAGGTTCATGTCGGCAGGCATGGTGCCAGTGTCGAGCAGGCTGCGCAGCTCGCGCAGCACCTTCTCGCACTCCGCAACCGGGGTGTCGAAGTCGTACCCGAACGTCACCAGGCTTTCGGCCTCACCCGAGCCGACACCAAGGATGAACCCGCCCGGAACGAGGTGCTGCAACGTGAGCGCGGTGCGGGCCAGATCGGCGGCCTTGCGCCGCGTGGTGTCGGTGACGCAGATGCCGACGGCTTTGTCGGTGAGGCGACCGACGAGCGCCGAGGCGATGAACGGGTCATAGAAGGCGTCGGGGTCGGCGGCCATCTTCGAGTACGCCATGTCCGACCACAGCGCCGGGTGGAACACCCCGAGGATGTGGTCGGGGAACCAGACCGACTCGGCGTTGATCGCCTCCGCCAACTGCAACTGCATCTCGGTGCCGGCAAACGGGTGCTGGCCCCCGACGGTGATTCCGATCCTCATGACTTCCCCCACGATGTTCGACCTACGACGGCAGCACCGTAGCGTCAGTGCCTATGTGGTCGGACAATTCAGCGGCTGGCTCGATCGTCGACGTTGCCGGGCTCCGCGTCGGTCAGGTCCACGCGATCCGCAGAGGTTGGCGAACCGGCACCACGGTGATCGTCGCCGAGCAGGGTGCCGTTGCCGGTGTCGACGTGCGTGGAGGTGGACCAGGCACACACGAAACCGATCTGCTGCGACCCGAGAACCTGGTACAACAGGTGCACGCAATCTGCCTGACCGGTGGCAGCGCCTACGGCCTTGCCGCTGCCGGCGGGGTGATGGCTGTGCTCGAAGCGCGCTCGATCGGTTTCCCCGTCGGCGACGCAGCGCTGCCGGGCCACGGCGGGGTTGTCCCGATCGTGCCCGCCGCAGTGATCTACGACCTCGGTCGCGCCGGCACGTTCACCAACCGTCCCGATGGCGGCTTCGGCTCCCGCGCGACCGTCAGGGCACTTGGCCGGGGTGGCAGGCGGCCTGTCGCCGAAGGGGCAGTCGGCGCCGGGGCCGGTGCGGTGTCCGGTGGGTTGCAGGGCGGCGTCGGCACGGCCGGCATCCGCCTGCCGAGCGGGGTGGTGGTCGCTGCGATCGCGGTGGTCAACTCGGCCGGGTCCGTGGTCGATCCGCGCACTGGCCTGCCGTGGGAGTTGGCTGGGGTCGAGTTGCGCCGGCCGTCGCCGGGCGACCGGGCCCGGCTGTGCCTGATCGTCACCGGGGAACACACCCCGCTGAACACCACCATCGGCGTGGTCGCCACGACCATGTCGCTCAGCAAGGCCGAGTGCGCCAAGTTCGCTGGTGTCGCCCACGACGGCATGGCCCGCGCGATCCGCCCGGCGCATTCGATGTTCGACGGCGACACCGTGTTCGCCCTCGCTACCGGCCAGACTCACGCCGGCGAGAACCCCGCTGGCGAAAACCCCGATGGCGACGGCCGCGCTGGCGACAACCGGGCTGACGATGCTGCCATGGCACACCGACGGCGGGCGATCGAGCTCAATGCCGTATTCGAGGCTGGCGCGTCGTGCTTTTCCATCGCCGCGACCCGGGCCGTCGTGTTGGCCGCATCGCTGCCCGGCGGCCCGCCCGCATACCGCGATGTGTGCCCGTCGGCATTGCGCGGTTCTACTGTCCGTACGTGACCCAAGCCCCGTCGCCAGCCCCGTCGCAAACATCGCCGCCGGCATCGGCGCGCGCCGTCGTGATCGGGGGTGGGATCGTCGGGTGCTCGACCGCCTACCACCTGGCCAAGTTGGGCTGGACCGACACCGTGATCGTCGACAAGCACCTGCTCACCTCCGGCTCCACGTTCCACGCCGCCGGGCTGGTCGGTCAACTGCGTACCAGCGCCAACATCACCCAACTGCTGGGCTACTCGGTGGAGCTGTACAAGTCGCTGGAGGCCGAGACCGGGCAGGCGACCGGATGGAAGATGAACGGCGGGTTGCGCCTGGCATGTAACTCCGAACGTTGGGAGGAAGTGAAACGCCAGGCCACCACGGCCACCAGCTTCGGCCTCGAGATGCACCTGCTCTCCGCGCGCGAGGCGCAGGACCTGTGGCCGCTGATGGAGGTGCACGACGTGGTCGGCGCGGCGTTCCTGCCCACCGACGGCCAGGCCAACCCGAGCGACATCACGATGGCGCTTGCCAAGGGGGCGAGGGCCGCCGGGGTGACGGTCTGTGAGAACACCGAGGTGATCGAGATCGAGGTGGTCGACGGGAAAGTGACCGCGGTGGTGACCGACCGGGGTCGCATCGAGTGCGAGAAGGTGGTGGTGTGCGCTGGGCAGTGGACACGTGCGCTCGCCGCCACCGTCGGGGTCAACGTGCCGCTCGTGCCGGTGCAGCACCAGTACGTGATCACGGCTCCACTTTCCCCGGAGGTGCCGCGCACATTGCCCACGTTGCGCGATCCGGACCGGCTCACCTATTACAAGGAGGAGGTCGGCGGGTTGGTGATGGGCGGGTACGAACCGAACCCGGTCCCCTGGGCCGTCGAGGGCATCCCTCGGCCGTTCCAGTTCCAACTGCTCGAACCGGACTTCGACCACTTCGCCCCGACGATGGAACTCGCCATCGGCCGGGTCCCCGAGCTCGCCGACGCTGGCATCAACCAGTTGATCAACGGGCCGGAGAGCTTCACCCCCGACGGCAACTTCATTCTCGGCGAGGCACCCGAGCTGACGAACTTCTTCGTCGGCGCCGGCTTCAACGCGTTCGGGATCGCGGCCGGTGGCGGGGCGGGAATGGCACTGGCCGAATGGGTGCATCGCGGCGTTGCGCCGTACGACTTGTGGATCGTCGACATCCGCAGGTTTGGCCAGCCGCATCGCGGCACCGAGTGGGTGCGTACCCGCACGCTCGAGGCCTACGCCAAGCACTACACGATGGCCTGGCCGTTCGAGGAACACCACAGCGGTCGGCCGAATCGCACGTCGCCGCTGTACTCGCGCCTTGCCGCGCACGGGGCGTGCTTCGGCGAGAAGTTCGGCTGGGAACGGCCCAACTGGTTCGCCGACCTCACGGGCGGCGAGACCCCCGCAGACACCTATTCTTACAACCGCCAGAACTGGTTCGCCGCAGTCGGGCGCGAGCACAGCGCCTGCCGCGAGGCCGCAGTGCTGATCGATCAGACGTCGTTCGCCAAGTTCGCACTGACAGGTCCCGACGCATTGGCCGCGCTCGAGTGGATGTGCTCCAACGACGTCCACAAACCGGTGGGCTCGCTCACCTACACGCAGATGCTCGACGACGCCGGTGGAATCCAGTGCGACCTCACCGTCTGCCGCATCGCCACCGACGAGTTCTACATCGTCACCGGGACCGGGTTCGCCACCCACGACTTCGACTGGATCAATCGCAGCATTCCGCCGGGCGCCGACACCCAACTGTTCGATATCACCTCCGAATGGTCGGTGCTGTCGGTGATGGGTCCGAACTCGCGCGCCATCATCCGGTCGGTCACCTCGGCCGACATGAGCAACGAGGCGTTCCCGTTCGCCACCATGCAAACCATCGACATCGCCGGGTGCACAATGCGGGGGCTGCGGGTGACGTATGTGGGCGAGCTCGGCTGGGAGCTGCACGTACCGGTGGATTCGGCCACCGAGGTGTACGACGCAGTCATGGCCGCTGGGAGTGAACACGGGCTGATCAACGCCGGGTACCGGGCAATCGAGAGCTGCCGGCTGGAAAAGGGGTACCGGGCGTGGGGTTCCGACATCGGTGCCGACCACACCCCGTTCGAAGCGGGTCTCGGCTGGGCAGTGAAGCTTCGCGGCGACACACCGTTTCGCGGTCGCGAGGCGATGGCCGCCCAGCGCGACCGTGGTGTGCACACGATGCTCGCGGCGTTCACCGTCGAACCCGACGTCGTGCTGCTCGGGCGGGAGACCATCTACCGCGACGGCGACCGAGTCGGCTGGCTCACGAGCGCAGGATTCGGCTACACGCTCGACCGCTCCATCGGCTATGGCTACGTTCGCAACCCCGCCCCGGCCGGCCCACAGGTCGTGACCGCCGATTTCGTGCTCGACGCGAGCTACGACCTCGAAGTCGCCGGAACGCGGGTACCCGCTACCGTGTCGTTGCGACCGCTGTATGACCCTGCAATGACACGGGTCAAGCGCTGACGGCCGACCAGCCATGTTGGTCGGTACCTCGATGTGCTAGAGTTCCATCATGTGGGCCTGATCCGCATCATGGAACACACGGACTGGAGCAGGATCCTGATATGAGCGACGACGATCTCGATCTGGCATCACTTCCCGACGACGAACTCGTCACCCAGATGCACGAGGATCTCTACGACGGCATGGCGCCGGAGATCACCGAGGGCACGATGATCCTCCTTGACCGTGGCTGGACTCCGAGCCGGGTGCTCAACGACGCCTTGGTCGAGGGCATGCGCATCGTCGGCATCGACTTCCGCGACGGCATCTTGTTCGTGCCCGAGGTGTTGCTGTCGGCCAACGCGATGAAGGCCGGCATGGTCATCTTGCGGCCGTTGCTGGCCGAGACCGGTGCCGAGCCAATCGGCAAGGTCGTCATCGGGACCGTCAAGGGCGACATCCACGACATCGGCAAGAACCTCGTCGCGATGATGCTCGAAGGCGCTGGGTTCGAGGTGATCGACCTCGGCAACAACACCGACGCCGACAAGTTCCTCGCCGCCCTCGACGAGCACAAGCCCGACATCTTGGGCATGTCTGCACTGCTCACCACCACCATGCCGTACATGAAGGTGGTCATCGACACCTTGCAAGAACGTGGCCTGCGCGACAAGTTCGTGGTGCTCGTCGGCGGGGCCCCGCTGAACGAGGAGTTCGGCCACGCGATCGGTGCCGATGCCTACTGCCGCGATGCCGCTGTCGCAGCCGAGACCGCCAAGCACCTCGTCAGCGCGCGGCGGATGAAGCCCGAGCCTGCCGGTCCTTCGGTCTGAGCGGTGACTGAGTTGTCGGCCTCCCGCGTCCAGCGGCCGCTGGTGGTCGCCTGCGGCGCACTCGTCGCCGAGTTGCGTTCCGTACTCGCGGCCAACGACCTTGCCGACCACGTCGACGTGCGCTACCTACCGGCCAACCTGCACAACCGGCCGGACACGATCGTCGGCGCGATCGACGCGATCCTGGGTGAGCTCGCGACCGGAGACGCGCCGCGGCAGGTGCTGCTCGGCTACGCCGACTGCGGCACGGGCGGCGCACTCGACGCATACCTGGCCGAGCATCCGAACGTGGTCCGCCTGCCTGGCGCGCACTGCTACGAGTTCTTCGCCGGGGGCGAACTGTTCGCACAGCTCCACGACGGCGAGCCGGGCACGTTCTACCTCACCGACTTCCTTGCCAAGCACTTCGATGCGCTGGTCTGGAGCGGCCTCGGCCTCGACCGCCATCCCGAACTGCGCGACACGTACTTCGGCAATTACACCCGTGTGGTGTTGATCTCGCAGCGCGACGACGCCGAGGTCATCGCCGCGGCTCGCGCTGCAGCCCGTCAGCTCGGCCTCGCGTTCGAGCACCAGGCAGTCGGGCTCGGGCCGTTCACTGCCGCGGTCGCTGGAGCGGTCACGTTCAGGCGGGCGAGCTGATGGGCCGTCGATCCGCCAACGAGATCGTCATCATCCTGTGGCGCGACATCCCGGCCCAGATCAACGGGCGAGCGGGCGATGACCGTCACCAGGTGGTGCTCCCCCACCGGTTCCAGAAAGCGATCGATCGGGCCGCCATGGTGGCCGACAAGAAGACCGCGCAGGAGTACGTCGGCGAGTGGCGCCGAACCGCCTACCCGCTCGTCGGCGAGCTCGCCGCAAGCGTCGACGCACTAGCTGCGTCGATGCAGGACGAGTTCACCAACGCCCGCTTGCACACCCTCGTTGCCAACGGCGGCTGGGACCGAGCGGCACCCGAATCCGGCCAGCCCGAACAGAGAGACACACCTTCATGACCCATACCGTGATCAGCTCGGCGACCAGGGAGGTCGTCATCGGTTTTGATCGGCCGTTCGTGATGATCGGTGAGCGGATCAACCCCACGGGTCGCAAGCTGCTCGCCGCCGAGATGAAGGTCGGCGACTTCAGCCGGGTCGAAGCCGACGCCATTGCCCAGGTCGCCGCGGGGGCACACATGCTCGACGTGAACGCGGGTATTCCCCTTGCCGACGAGCCGGCACTGCTGGCCAGGGCAGTGCAGCTGGTGCAGTCGGTCACCGACGTCCCGCTGTCGATCGATTCCTCGATCATCGCCGCGCTCGAAGCGGGCCTCGCCGTGTACCAGGGCAAGCCGCTGGTCAACTCCGTCACCGGCGAAGAGGAGAACATGGAGCGTGTGCTCCCGCTGGTGGCCAAGTACGGCGCTGCGGTGGTGGCCATCTCCAACGACGAGACCGGTATCTCCGAAGACCCCGACGTGCGCTTCGCCGTGGCACAGCGCATCGTCAACCGGGCTTCCGATTACGGCATCCCGGCCTGCGACATCGTCGTCGACCCGCTCGTCATGCCGATCGGAGCGATGGGCACGGCCGGCCAGCAGGTGTTCGCCCTCGTGCGCCGCTTGCGCGAGGAGCTCGGCGTCAACACGGTGTGCGGCGCGTCCAACGTGAGCTTCGGGTTGCCGAACCGCCACCT
>JANNHO010000477.1:0-2745 GCA_031404435.1 Acidimicrobiaceae bacterium
AGCACCTTGAAACCGTTGGAGAGCTCGAACTCGCCATCAACCACGGTGGTGTTTCGATCCTCGCCGCGGATCACGATCTCGGGAGAGGTGACCTCGACAGCCTCGTGATAGTCCCCGGGCGCGATCAGTACGAGTGCACCGGGGGCCGCCCGGTCGACCGCCTCCTGGATCGTTGGTACTTGCGAAGGCACCTTGATCGTGCCCTGCAGCTTGGCGTTCGCATCGGCTTCGGTCGGGTCGGGCGTCGCGTCGGGCGGATAACCGACATCGCCAACAACGACCGTGCCAACCATCCCCTTGTCCTTCGAGCCGTGGATGTCGCAGAAGTACTCGAAGACACCCGGCTCATCAAAGGTGAACTCGTGTTCGTCGCCCGGGCTGAAGGCTTGCTGGCCGACACCGAACTGCTTCGACGGCTCGAGGGGGATGATGTTGTGATCGTTGCGGCCGATGTTTGTCCATTGGACCTCGGTGCCAGGCCGCACGCGAATCAGCGCGTTCACCCCGAAGGTGTTGTCGTTGGCCTCGACCTCGACGACCGGGTAGTTCTCGTCGCCGTCCGGGGCTTCGCTCAAGTCGATGACGGTGAGCTCGTCCCGCGTGGTTGATGCCACCGATGTCGTCGGTCCTGCCGGCATCGACGCTCCTGGCGTCGACGGATCGGTACGCGCCACCGGAACGTCGGACTGATCAGGGGCGCATCCGGCGGTGGCTGTCACGAGCACAACACACGCGGCCGCTCGGTAGATCCGGTTGCGGTTCATCGGGCTGACAGTAACCATCAGCAATCGAGCAGCCGCTGTCGACAGCGTGCATCTCGACGTGCGCACAGGCCCTCGTCAGGGACAGCAGTCTCGGCCGCCGAGCGCCCATGATCGATCGACCGTCCACTGGCCATCGTCGTCTTCGATGAGCAGCGTGAGGTTCGCAACACGAAACGCGATCGGCAGCGATGGATTCACAGCGGATTCGATTCGATCTGCGATGGGCTCATCGACGCGGTTTCCAACGGTGAGATGCGGATGCGGATCAGCGATCGCACCGCCGTAAGGCCGGCAGTCGGGAAACGCCCGCACCGTCGCCGAAGTCATGAGCTTGAAGCCTTGCAGCGGCTCGGGTTCAAGGAAGACCACCGAGCCGGGGAACCGTCCAACGCGAACGAGTCGTGCCTCGAAGGCGTCGATTCCCCTGATCTGGTGTTCGTTGCCGTCTCAAGCCTCAGTCTTCCCGCCGAAGCAGGTATCCGGCATCGCTTGTTCGATACCGTCGCGAACAACGGCGACGAGCCGCGGCGTGTCGCGTATGTCGCAAACCTGCTGCTTCGGCTGCTCGACTGGCCGATCCGCAAACGACGCACCCAAGGAGATCGAGTTCTGGCTCTCGCAGGTAGACCGACTGCTCGATCCATTTTGACCGGAACCATGCACCGTTTTCGGCAACGGGATGTTCACACATCACCCGATCGGGACTGGACATGAACGTACGTCGCCATCCTCGGAGAGACCATCCGTCTCCGTCTCGGTCTCCGTCTTCGTCTGATCGGGAATCAGCGACACGGGCTCGACCTCTCGACGGCGTTCCAACCGTGCCCACACTGCACAGGCGACACCAACGACGGCCCAACCGGCGAGCACGTCGATCACGTAGTGCTCAGCCAGGTACACCAACGAGATCCCCATGATCAGCGGATAGGCCAACAGCAGACCTCTCGCCCAGTGAGCGCGGATCGTTGGGAAAAAGAAGCAAACGATCAGCAACGAGAACGCGGCATGCAGCGACGGCATCGCCGCCACCGTGTTGGTCCAGTCGCGTCCGGTTTCCCAGGCGTGAACGAATCCGTCGAGGCCGATGTGTTTCCATCCACGTCCGGCTGGCCGACGCAGTCGCGGCAGCGCATCAAGCCTGATGCGTCGATCGCCTCCGCCTGCCATCCACGGCGGCGCTGTCGGCAGAAGAATGAAGCTCACGCATGCGACTGCCAACACGGTGGCCATCCGCCTCATGAAACGGATCCATTCGCTGCGGTTCCAGATCCACAACACCAGAATGACCGCGACCGGCACGACGAAGTGCGAGTAGTAGGTGATCGACGCCAAGACGTCGTACCAGCGAACTGTTGATGAGAAGAAGCGTTGCTGCATCCACACCGTCGGGTCAGCACCGAAGAACAGCGCTCGATCGATGTTGCGGACGCTTTCCACCTGGAGGGGACTGCCGAACCGATCGGCCGCCCCCCTGGTCTCGTCGAAGGCGAACCACATCGCCGAGTACAGCGCAAGGTCGATCGCCAGCCGCCCCCACGAGCGCCACGAGCGACCCACCTGCACAAGCACCATCACCAACGTCACCGAAATGACGACCGAGATGCGGTCGATGATCAAACCGTACTTGTACACCCACACGAGATACGCGATGACGTACAGAACCACCAGCGCTGCGCGGGCAGCGTTCCACTTCGAGTCGCGCGTCAATACCATCAGATGCCGACGGTACCGGCGACACGATTCTGCGACCAGACCGACCGGCGAAACATTTGCGAAACACGCAGCCGCGGTGCCACGGCGGCCGGGACACCGGTGAGATGCTGGTGCGATGTTGACCACGATCGATCGCCGTGCCACCGAACTCGATGCACGAATCAGAGGCCCGGTGCTGGGCATCGGCCGCATCACCCTCGGGTTGCTGTGGCTCGCGAATCTGCACTGGAAGGTGCCGTCGGGGTTCGGGGAACTCGACTCGCGCTAT
>JANNHO010000478.1:0-7936 GCA_031404435.1 Acidimicrobiaceae bacterium
GCGAGCTGATCGCCACGTACGCCCCCCAAACCAGAAGCACCTCCCGGCTGCGACTGAAAAGGCATCGCCTTCGAGGTCGGGCCTGCTGCCAATGTCGAGAAAGATGGCGGGAGGGATCCCGTGTCGCTGGCACGAACGCGGCACTACCGCCATTTCCATGTCAGTTTGCAAGATCTCCGTCGCGTTGGATGAGAACACCGCCAGCGGTTGACAACAGTTGATAACAGTGGGCAGAATCTCGTGATGAGCCGGAACACGATGAGCTTCGCCCTTCCCGAGTCCTTGCGCGAATACATTGATGCGCGGGTCCGCGACGGCAGCTACGGCAACACCAGCGAGTACCTGCGCGATCTCATCCGCCGCGACCAGCACGAGCAGTCCGCTGAGCGCCTTCGCGACCTGATCGCGGACGGGCTTGCATCGGGCGACGGGCGCGTTGTCACCGACGATGTGATCGCAGCACTCCGCGAGCGGGCGCTCGGCACCGACGCGTGACGACCGCGCTGCTTCGACCACTGGCCGAAGCTGATCTCATCGCGCGGACCCGCTACTACCGGCGAGAGGGCGGCGACGGCCTCGGCGAACGATTCTTCGACGCCGCTGTGGCAGCGCTCAGCGCGATCACGCGGATGCCCGGCGCAGGATCGCCACGCGTCGGCGAGCTGTGCGCCATCCCGGGACTGCGGGTCCGCCGCGTCGGGGGTCTCCCGTGTAGCTGGTTCTACTTCGTCACCAATGACCACGTCGACGTCGTCCGGCTTCTTGCCGAGGCCCAAGACCTGCCCACGATCCTCGCCGACGTTACGCACAAGTAACAACAACACCGTCGTGTTGCGCCGCGCCCAGTTGTTTCCCCACGGTTTGCTGGGAGCCGTTGTGTGATCAATGCCGTTCGGATGCTCAGTGGTGTTGGGTGCCGATGCAGAACTCATTGCCTTCGGGGTCGGCCAGGGTTGTCCACTGCATGTCGAACTCGTCCTTGTCGTGGATGTGGGTCGCTCCGAGTGAGATCACTCGGGCAACTTCGGCGGCGATGTCGGCAGCCTCAAGGTCGAGGTGCACCCGATTCTTTGCCGCCTTGGCCTCCGGCACCTGAATGAACATGTACGCGATCCGCGACGAATCGGTGAGGCCGATCGAGGCGAAGAACGGCGACGGCGGCATCGGCTCGATGTCGACCGGCCTGCCGAGCACCGTCGACCAGAACTGGCTCACGATGGTGGCATCGGCGCAGTCGAACGTGACGGCTTTGTGGATGAGGGACACAGGAACTCCTTCGTGGGTCGCGAGCGAAACGCTGGGGAATCGGCGATCGGCCTCGGTGCGAAATTCGCTGTCGGCTTCGCGGACCATACATCGGGTCGCCATCTATTTTCGACGACAGCAGCTGTTGCCGGCCGCGCGGAGGACGGGAGCGCTGTGGAAGTTGCCGCCGCTCGCTGAGGAGAATCCCCGGTCGGTGTTGCCGATCGAGTAAACCGGCCCCTCACAAACGCGTCCGCTGGCCACAAGCCATCACATCGCGCTGGTGATGTCGGTGTGGGTGAAATCGTC
The DNA here is from genome assembly GCA_031404435.1 of Acidimicrobiaceae bacterium. Classification (GTDB taxonomy): domain Bacteria; phylum Actinomycetota; class Acidimicrobiia; order Acidimicrobiales; family Ilumatobacteraceae; genus VFMC01. The sequence continues at coordinate 1,555 of JANNHO010000478.1, forward strand.
ACCGACGAACAGCAGTGGTGCGTTCATCGACTTGGCCATCGCGTAGCTCATGCAGTCACCAAAGTTCAACGCTGCCCGGTGCCGACCCTTGCCGTAGCGCCTGAAGGCTTCGAGAGCGACTGCCGCATGATCTGGCGTGAACCCAACGACCTCGATCGCGGCTGCCCGCAGCAGGGACTCGAGTTTGCGCACACCGTCAGAACCGCCCCGGGCCTCGATCACCATTCCGATTTCGACACGGGTCGGTGCCCCGAGCACCACTGCGCCATAGGCGAACCGGCTGGCGATGTCAAGCGCGCCCGGCTCGCCGAACAGGACCGAAAAGAGCGCGGACGAGTCGACGACGATCACGTCGGCAGACCGCTCTCGTCATAGCCGACGATCTCGTCGGGAGTCCGGTCATCGAGAACTGGCAGGGCCTGAAATTCATCCGCGAGACGAAGTATTTCGGCCAGGCGACCGGGTTGGGCCCTGAGCCCGTGCTGGCGTTCTAGGCGCTCGGCGATCGCGATGGTGATCGCGTCGGTGAGGCTTTCACCGGTGGTCGCCGCAAGTTCGCGGGCGAGCCGATCGGTGCGGTCGTTCTTGAGGTTAATGCTCATGGAAGAACTCTACCTCTGAATCTACCTTTCCTTATACGGATCGTCGTCGCCCACCGTCGTTCGAGCCTGTATGGCCATTCACTGCGGCGGCAACGACGCAGGTTCGGCTGTTGGGCGAACTCCTGTCGGGGGAGGTGAGTTCCTCTCCAACCACGGAGCGTCGGCGAACTTGGTGCGGCAACCGCGCAAGGATCGCAAAGCGGACCTGTTTCACTTCAGCCCACATCCATCGATCGAGCGGTTCGTGCCCCCAGCCGCCGCGGTCTGGGCGATCGACGGCGAGCGCCCCGCTCTACTGGTTGCCACGTAACTGCCGACGGGTCACGGCATGGCCACGCGACAAGACCGAGCGGGCCCTTTCGGCCAGGCCGAACCGACGACCGACGGCATCGAACTGTTCGGTCACCCCGGCGGGTCGATGAAGGCTGGTCCAGCCGCGTTCGACCTCAGCGTGGACGTACCTCGATCCGGCCGCCGGTCACCCGCACCTCGTACGACGGCTGGGGCACCGACGCTGGACCGTGCATGACGGATCCGTCGACAAGCCGGAAGGTGCTCTGGTGCCACGGGCACGTCACGCAGGGTCCTGCACCAGATACGTCATCGACGTCGCCTTCGTTGAGGGGTCTGGCGGCGTGTGTGCAGCGATTACTCAACGCGTATCGTGCCCCGCCCGAGCGATAGAGTATGACAGGCACGCCATCGATATCGACGAGCAGCGGGACACCCCTCGACCAACTCGTCGTCGGTGGTCACGGTCGTCCAGTCCACTGGCGGATCTTCCATGAGCGTGCGGTTGACACCAATGCCACGCACGAGCGTGAGATGCCCACCCAGGTATCCGCCGGCCGTCATCGCGCTCATGCCCATCAGGCCGAGTGCAGTCGCAGACAGTCGTTTGCCACGTTTCCGGGCCACCATCGATGCCGTGTAGAAACCAACGCCCACCAGGTTCGCCGCAGCGTGCACCACGCCGACGCGGCGACCTGGACCGTACGTGTCCGACCAGTCGGCGAGACCCGCTGCCGACGTCGGTACAACCGAGATCACACCGATCGCGGCGAGGAGGTTGGCCGCCGGTTGAGCGCGACGCCCGCCGACGAGATCGAGGATCGTCGCCCCGGTGAACGAGCCGATTGGGATGTCGGTCAGGAGCGGATGGAGTTGGTGACCGAGCCACGTACCGCTCAACACGTCCTTCAGCGGCCCGCGCGGGATCAGCTTCTTCACGGCATCGCCGAGCGGTTTGGCGATGCCGTCGAGGGCATCAAACTTCTCGATCCTGATCACCATCTCGCGCATGCGCATCCCAACCCCCTAGACGCCCGCGCCCACTACCCGACGTTCGACCGACCTAAACGACCTTGTCGGATCGCGCGTTGCTGGCGGACTCAGTCGACGCTCACATTGCGATGTCAGCGACTGGGCGATCTCGAGCGGGCCGCCTGATCAGCACCGAACAATCGCAAAGCGGAGGCTGAGGCGGCGGACGCACCGAGCAGAATGCTCGATCATGCCCTGAGTGATGCGGCGCAAGGCACGGGGGTTCCCGTCCGCCTGAATCAGCCGACATCGAGCAGCACCTCAGCTCGAATCGATCACGTGAGTCCAGACGATGCGGCAGCGCCACGGTGCCGACATCGGTCAGTCGCTTAGTCGCGGCACCGGGCGTTGACCGAGGGCGTCGATCCAGCGATCGGTGACCTCCCACTCATTAGCCCATCGAACGATGTAGTCGACGTCGAGCGATGGCGGCGGAGACAGGATCGAGGCGATGTCATCTCGATCCTTGCTTCGCCACGCGATCAGCTTGTGGACGATCACGTCTTCGACGGTCAGCATGCCGTGCACCGCACGTTGGTGCGCGACGAATTGATACTCCGTCTCGGTCGCATCGACCAGTCGCCCACTCCACCAGCACCTCGATCTGACCACTCGGATGAATCTGCGGGGTCGGATCAACCACGTCACGGGCTGCGACGTGTGTTGCAATGTGATCATGCTCCAGCGAGGCAAACGGGAGGGCGGCCCGTCGGCCGCAGCCGACGCCGCCTTCGATGCCTTCTACCGGGCAGAGCTGCACTCGATGGTGGCGCTCGCGACGTCGTTGACCGGCGACGCGGGCCATAGCGCCGAGCTCGCCCAGGAAGCACTCCTGCGCACCTATCGCTCGTGGGAGACGGTGAGCACGCTTGATCGTCCGGGTGCGTGGACTCGCCGCGTGCTCATCAACCTCACCATCGATGCCCATCGTCGCGCCCAGCGCGAGCAACGAGCCACGCGTCGGGTCGTCGGAGCACGCAGGGCAGAGCCACCATCGCCGACGGTCGACGCTGTCAGCGAACAGTTCTGGTCGGCCGTTCGAGCCCTGCCCGACCGGCAGCGCCACGCCGTCGCACTGCACTACATCGACGACCTCTCCGTGGCCGAGGTGGCGCGTGTGCTCGAGGCGACCGAGGGAACAGTGAAGACATCGCTGCACATGGCCCGCAAGTCTCTGGCGCTTCGGCTGGGTGTGGCCGAAGGAGGTGAGGTTCGATGAACGACATCGACGACATCGGCCGGCGCGCCGGTGCCGACGCCAAGCGCCAGGCCGAACGGTCGACCGACGCGCGCCACGGTCTGAACGAACTTCGCTCGGCCAGCCAAGCCAGCACCAAGTTGTACTTCGTCGAGACCGACGGCGCGAGGCGGATGACGCCGCGAGCGTGGGTTGCCCTCGGCTCGGCGATGGCGGTCGCTGCAGCGGTCGTCGTCGTGCTCGTGACGATTCGTGATCCCGGCGAACGCGTCCTTCCGGCAACGGTGCCCACCGAGGTCGATTCGACCGATGCCCCGACCAACAGCACCATCGCGACCACCATCGCTTCCGCCATCGCGACCACGGCACCGACCTCGCTGCCCGACTCGACGGCACCGACGACCGTGCCATCGGTGGGGTCAGGGCTGAAGGTCAGCTACCTCGAACCGCCGCCACCCATCCAACCAGAGGTGTTCGCTGTCGTGCCGGTGCCAGGTCTGACCGACGCCGCCGAGCCGGCCATCGCAGTCGGCGAGTCCGGTGTCGCCGTGTTGCATACCGATGGAACGGGCGTCACGCTGATCGGCCCCGACTCGCTCAGCCGTGAGGTCGTCTTCGCAACCGGCGTCGTGGTGTCCGAGATCGCCCTCGGCCCGTCGGATGTGCTGTACGGCCTGACCTTTCGCGATGCACCTCCGGCTCAAGCGGTCCCCGAAGCCGCGATCGTCGCGATCGCACTGTCAGGACCGGGCGAAGGCGCGATCGTTGCGGAGGCAGCACTGCCGGCCGTTGCCTACGTCGAGCTACCCCGAGGCGTGTTCGGACACGGTCAGCACGGCATCATCGACCGGGCACGGTTTGGTGGCCAGCTGATCGAGTACGTCGCCACCGACGGGACACCGCTCGCTTGGACGGGCGAGGCGCCGACCGAATTTTCGCACGGAGGTGTCGACGACACCGTCCAGTCGACGGCAGGCACATCGTGGTCACTCGGGATCGAACGGGATCCCCGACACTCGAGCTCGTTCGTGGGTGATCCTCCGCCAGCGGCCGCGCCCGACGGCCGGGGCGTGTACGCGACCTCCATCGGCGCCTCGATCGGCCCGGATCAGGATTATTCGAAATCGAGGCTGCCGGTGGTCGCCACGCTGAACCCGGATGGATCCGCGGAGTGGGCGCTGCTGCCCGAAGGTTGGCAGCTCGGTGCCAGCGATGTGTGGGGCACAGTGCTTGCACATGTCGGCCAGGACAGCACCGTCGAGCTCGCCTGGTTGATCGAACCCGACTTCAAGACGTCTCTGCCCGAAGACGTCGGTTACAGGACCGAGCCGATCGACATCGAGTCGTCGTGCATCGGGGATGTCGGCTGCACGACGCTCGCCGTCGACAGAGCTGGCGTCATCGTCACGTTCGACCCAGCCACGACGACGATGACGGTGCACGACACGCCAGCCCGCACGTTCGCTGTGGGCATCGACGTCTCCGCCGGCGGCTACCTCATCGAGGCAACCGATGCGGGGGTCGCCTATCTGCTCGTGTCCGATCCTGCGGCACTTGATCCGGTAGGCACCCTCTACGCCGTGTCGACGACGCCGTCGAACGCCGGCAGCGTGGTCGCGTCGGTGCCCGGGATGGACATGAGCGGCGACAGTGATCTCGTGGCTGACGAACTCGGTCTGGTTGTGGTGGGCTGCTGTGCGTTCGATGAGCGCCGACCGCCGTTCGATGCGCCGGTCGTAATGCGCTGGCGAACAACCGAGCGATGCCGTCTCCCAAGCCCCCGCGGCAGCACGGAGCCCATTTGTTGGACGTCGCAAGTTAACCCGACAGCACAACACCAAACCGATGCGGGGGAGCACCGCAAAACAGCCGAGCAGCATCGCGCCGCCGCAGAGACTCTCCGCAAAGCCGAGGCAGGAGCGTGTGGCGGAATTGCTGATGAGGACCGCGACACGAGCCCCTTCTACCACCGCGAAGACATCGTACGGGTGGAGCCGATTCAATCGGAACCGCCAACCCGGGGCGGTGGCCCCCCCATCGTTCAAGGCGCGAAAGTCACCTTCAGGGCCGTCCCTGGCCTCACGGCCGAATGGTTACAGCGTGTTGTTACGTGTCACCTGGCACGGAGTTCGACCCTCGGGCACAACGCCAAAGAGATGGATTACTGCCCTCTATCTCTCAAGGATGTAACCGCTACGGTCACATCGGTCGGTGATGGATTTGCAATTGCAGTCCGGTCCGATAATCGTGACAGCGCCAAAGAGATTCTCCGCCGGGCCGAATCTCTCAAGGCCCGCTAAGCCGAATTGATTCACCTACGACGAAGGACGTGGGCATGCCCTATCGGGCGTCCCCACGTTTACGTGGGCGCTCCCGCGGCGCCCGCTGGGGGAGCCGACGGATCCGGGGGAGCCTCGGGCGCCGGAGGCGATTCCGCTGCTTTTTTTGAGCGAGGCGGATAAAGCTTTGTCAATTCAAATGCCGAAACCATAGACGGTTCGCCCAGTTCTTTGGCAGCCGTCTCGGCGCAATCGCGCGCTTGCCGAACCAATCCAAGAATAAGCCCATCAATGAGATCGAGTTTCTCGGTCTCCTCGGGCGTGCCCCGTGGCACGGCCGCCGATTGGGATACGGCTCGAAGAGAAGCCGCCCTCGCCGCGGTGTCCAAAACGGCCTTGGGGCCGCCGCTATTCACGGTTGCCGTAACAACCTCGGGATCGGCGAGCACAACGCCAAGTTGGTCAAGCTGCGACGCCATTTTCTCTGCCGTATCTCCGGCGACCGATGTCTGGGTCAATACGGTATCCACAGAACGAACGGCCGCTGCTGCGGTTTCACCCGCTTTTCGGGAAAGAACCCGCCTGGCATTGGTCAGAACCGACCGCGTACGAAGCCGCGTATATTGCCCGGCCCGCATTGCATCGGTATAGGCCTTATTCGTTGATTTCTTGTCAGAGACCTTTGTTTCGCGCCCAACACCGGCAGCCGTTAATGCCTCGGCACAGTCTTTTAGCTCTTGGTGTTCATCCGCCCCAAAACCATAATCGGCGAGCTTTGTACCGTGCGTCGCGAGCGCGCTCAGCGTTTGTTGAGCCTGGTCGAGTGTATCTTGTGAGCCCCATTTCCGCCCGGATGTTATACGCCAGCGCCTCCTCCTGCTTCTTGAGCTCCGTCACGTCGCGATGCAAGACGAGCCGGTCGCCGTTGGTCAGCGAGATGTGACGGACGTCGAGATGGTATCCGCGGCGCGTCACGCGCA
>JANNHO010000479.1:0-1870 GCA_031404435.1 Acidimicrobiaceae bacterium
TGCTCGCATGCGTTCCGGGCGAGCCATCGAAGGCGAAGCCTTTACAGTCGCAGCAGGGAGTTGCTTCTGGTTTGGGGGCGTACGTGGCGATCAGCTCGCCGCCGAGTCGGTACTCGATGGTGTCGGCGTCGATCATGGTCAACTCGCCGAGAATCTGTTGGGACCCGTTGCTCTGATTTGGATCGTAGGCGTCGCCCGGACTCCCGGCAATCCACCAGTGTTTGCCGTTGAAGCTGGCGAGGAAATCGATGCCGCAATGCGTGTACAGCGAGAACCGGTAGGTCTGACCGACTTGGAGTTCGGAGTCCCACTGCGCCATCGGCGGGCCGGTCGGAGTGAACGACTCGACCGCCGGAAGCGCTGGCACCGGTCCGTGAGCGATGTCACAGGTACGCAGCACCAGCCGGTCTGCGTCGTACGTGACGACGGCGAGCGAACCGTCGGTGCGCACGAGAGCAGAGTTCGCTTGTCGATCGGCAGGCAACCCGAGGTCGACGGACACCTTCGAGCCGTCGGCGCCGATCAGCAACAGCACAGGCGTGAACCCGTGGCCGCACTCATCGGTATGTTCGTAGCAGTACTCAACCGTGGGTTCGACCGACAGCGAGATCAGCGCCTGGGAGCCTCCTGCCAAGTGGTAGGTCGACGAATACTGAAAGGGCGGCACGAACGACGAGACGTCAATCGGACTCCACGCGCGGGACGAATTCGTCGCAATGGGATGAGGTGGTGCGTCTGGTGTTCCCACAGCGTTGACGCCGACGAGGGTTTGTCCTGCGGCGACGAAACCCGATGGCACTGGGCCCGTGTCGGCTGCTAGTTGCCACGTCACGCCTCGATCGAGTGATTCGAACATGGCCGGCACGAAGTAGTCGCCGACCAGGCGAGTGCTGGTCGTCACCAGCCGGTCGCCCTGGTCGATGATCGGCCCAACCACGCCATCGGTCGAGTCGAACACGGCGCGGTCAAGCTCTACTTCGCTCCATGTCAAGCCGTCGTCTGATCGAAACAGTCCCGGCGTGAAAGGGCCCGAGCCCGGATCCGCCAACGGCCGAAAGGCACCGGGCGCGAGCAGATGACCGTCGACAACGGTCAGTCCGCTCAGGTCGAATGGTCGGTCGGTGATCGCCCCTTCGGTCCAGGTCGCAGCATCGTCGGTGCTGAGCCACGTCTTCGGCAGAAAGCTCGGGTAGCCCGAGGTGACGGCCAACAACCCGAACGGGGTGCTTCGAAGCAGCGGTGGCATCGATGAGCCCGTTGTAGCGAGGAGATGAGTTTGGTCGCCGGCAAGGTTGCGGACTTCGGTCGATGTGCGATCGTCGGCCAGATGGGCCAACCAGACATCGCCGTTGTGCTCGGTCAGTGAAACGTAGTCGTCCCCGAATGCCGGGCCGAGGTCGAGTTCCTCCCAGTTGGAAGCGGCAGAGGTCGCGATCGTCGTTGATGCGGCGGGCGGAACACTGTCGGGGCGGGCAGTGGAATCAGTTGCAGGCGTAGCTGGCACACTCGCCAGCGAATCCCGGTTCTCGGTGGCTCCGTCCATCGACGTGGCCGGGTAGCCAACGGTGGACCCACAAGCGGCGAGCACCGCCAAGGCGCATCCGATCAAGAGCACCTGCAGTCGACCGTGGCCACCACTTCCCAACGTTCGCATATCCACCCCCGGTGAGACGCCCGTGTTGCAGACGATTGCACGTTAGACGTCCGGGTCCGGCCGAAAGTTCCGAGTGGGCGTCCAACCCCAATGCCGTTCAGTGAGGCCCGTTGGCCCGCCGCCCCAGCCGAACTTTGTCGGTCTCGACATCCTCAACCGGTCCAGACCGACAAAGTTGCACGGGGTGGGTCGGGGTGGCTCGGGCCGGGACGAACT
>JANNHO010000480.1:0-2110 GCA_031404435.1 Acidimicrobiaceae bacterium
GGGATTGACCGGCACCATGTCATAGCCGGTTTCGTGCAGAACCCTGAGCACGCCATAGCTGAACTTGGTGGGGTCCGAACTGGCGCCGACCATGGCGATGGTCTTCACCTCCTTCAGGATGGTGGCGAGATAGCCCGCCGGGTAGTCCTGGTCATGGTCCATATGGGTGACGGCGGTCATGGCGTGTCCTCCATGTGTTCGCGCTCGGGTTTCAACTCGTGCGGCGCCAGTGGGCTGGCGAAGGGATTGCGGTACAGCCGGTCATGGCTTTCGACACCGACATCGAAGCTGCAGTCGGTCAGAGGCCGCGCGATGCACAGCAGCACGTAGCCGTCGGCGAGCTGCCGCCCGTTCAGTGCGACACCTGCGCGCTGATCGATCTGACCCGACAGCAACTTCGCGGCACACGAGATGCAGCCGCCGTAGCGGCAGCCATAGGGCAGCGACAGGCCCTGTGCCTCCAGCGCGTCGAGCAGCGGCTTGCGCCGATCGACCCGGAACGACGCGCCGCCGCGGTTGGCGAGTGTGATCGTGAGCTCGTCCAATCAGTTCTCCACGGCACCGAAGCGGCACCCGCGACGCACGAAACCGGCGCCACCATACGGACGCCGTGGAACCGGCTCTGCCGGGCCACTGGCGGCGCCCCCTCGAGGGGGAGCGCCGCAGGCGCTTCGGGGGTGGGTCACTTCACAGCCAGATGTCCGAGGTGCAGTCGCCCCCCGGATACCGCGTCTCGTGGCAGCGGGCGGGGCCGTTCGGCTCCTTGCCGAAATCGACGAAGAAGTCCGGGTTGATCGACATGCCGCCGCGCTCGGGGTCGCAGTCGACCATCAGCATGCAGCCGCCGTTGTGCCGGATATCCGGATAGAACTGGTTGTCCCAAGTCGAGAACAGCGAGGTGGTGACGTACAGCCGCTTGCCGTCGAGCGAGAGCTGGATCATCTGTGGCCCACCGGTGATGCGCCGGCCGTTGACGACGGGGGCCTTGTTCAGCAGGCCGCCCATCCAGACCTGCCCGGTGAATGTCGGATGCAAGGGATCCGAGATGTCGTACTGGCGGATGTCGCCGTGCAGCCAGTTGCAGAAATACAGGAACCGGTCGTCCATCGAGATCAGGATCACGCTGATCAGGCCCGGCACCGGGATCGGCCACTCCGGGTGGCGCACGTTCTCGACATCGATGATCTTTTCCCAGATCCACTGGCCGTCGCGCTTGCACCAATGGATGATGTTGGACGACAGGGCGGCGCCGACAAATCCGTGGCTCGAATCCGGGTCGTGATGGAAGCGGACTTCGAGCGGCACCAGCCCTTCCTCACCCAGGTACATGGTTTGTTCGACGCGCTTGTTCTTGAAATCCCAGAAGTGGATCTCGCGGCCGTATTTGAGCTGGCCCACCTCCTCGAGGTCGAAACCCGGCATGAAGGTGTTCGGCGCTGCCCACTCCGACGAGACCATGACGTTGTGGCGCGGCTGGTACCAGAAGTCGTAGTTGAACTTCATGCCGCCGAGGTCGTTCTCCCAGCGCCCGACGATGTCGAAGTTCTCGTTCAGGTGCAGGAAGCCGCCGGGTGCGTTGCCGCGAGCGTCGCCGAGCATCGAGATGATGATGTCCGAGCCCAGGCAGTGCACGGTATGCGGGGCCGACAGGTTGGTCCTGGACTTGATCTCGGCGCCCTCGATCACCTTGTGAAGGCGTGGCGCCCTCTGGTCGATGCCACAGTCGACGATGTGCAGATTCGACGAGCGGACGCCGGGCACGATCAGGTAGCGCCGTTGCTTGGTCGGATCGTGATGGCACGACGAGCAGGCGTTCCAGCCCATGTGGTGGAGCTCGTCGCCGATGCCCGGCATCTCGAGCCGGCCGATGACCTGGCTGTAGGTGGGGCTCGTCGGGTCTGCGTCGACCGTCGCCAGGTAGTCCGGTTTCTGGATCCCGGTGCCGATGTAGAGGGCGACGGTGTACAGAATTTTCTCGCGAGGAGCCTTCATCGCCTCGGCCGGCGAGGCGTAGCCCGGGCCGCAGCAATGCGATCCGCCGTGCTCAGCCATGTTGCGCCACCTCCATTCGCGTGTCACCTGCGCGTGACGCAGAGCGCACCGCTCTTCT
>JANNHO010000481.1:0-10134 GCA_031404435.1 Acidimicrobiaceae bacterium
CGCCGCTGCCGACGGCTCGACGGGGAGCACCGGTGCCCCGAGAGTCGCGGCCGGAACCATCGCAGCCGGAACCATCGCGGCCGGAACCATCGCGGCCGGAACAAGCACGGCCAGGAGCATCGCCGCAACGCCGAAGGAAAGAATTTCGGCCAGCCGCCATGCAGGTTGTCGCACGACGGAGCATCGTAGTCGTCCCGAAAGTTGATATGATACGTAGCAAGTTTCTTGAATCGAGATAGCCTGACTGCATGGCGATCGACCCGAAGAAGTGGACCATCAAGACCCAGGAAGCGGTGGCTGCGGCTATCGACCAGGCTCGTGCCCTGAGCAACCCCGAGCTCACCGCCGACCACGTGATGGCGGCACTCGCCCGTCAGGACGACACCCTCACCCCGGCAGTGCTGGCCCATCTCGGACTCGCCCCGTTGATGGTTCGCAACAAGGCCGACGAGGCAGTCGCCAAGCTCCCCAAGGCCTACGGCGGCAACGAGCCGCGGATGAACCGCGAGCTGACCAACACCTTCGAAAACGCCGAGACATTTCGAAAAGACCTGAAAGACGATTATCTCTCCGTCGAACACCTGCTGCTGGCCATGAACGCTCGTCTCGGCGTGGGCAGCGAGGAGTTGCTGCAGGCGCTGAAGGAGGTGCGCGGCAGTCACCGCGTGACCAACGCGAACCCTGAGGAGCAGTTTGCCGCACTCGACAAGTACGGCCAGGATCTCACCGCCCGCGCCCGCGACGGCAAGATCGATCCGGTCATCGGCCGTGACGACGAGATCCGGCGCGTCATCCAGGTGCTCAGCCGGCGGACCAAGAACAACCCGGTGCTGATCGGTGAACCCGGTGTGGGCAAGACCGCGATCGTCGAGGGCCTGGCCCGTCGGATCGCTGACGGTGATGTGCCGGAAGGGTTGAAGGGCAAGCGTCTGATCTCGCTCGACATCGGTTCCATGCTGGCGGGAGCGAAGTACCGCGGCGAGTTCGAGGAGCGGCTGAAGGCCGTGCTGAAGGAGATCACCGACGCTGCCGGCGAGGTCATCACCTTCGTCGACGAGATCCACACGATCGTCGGCGCAGGTGCTGCGGAGGGAGCGATGGACGCGGGAAACATGATCAAGCCGATGCTCGCCCGTGGCGAACTGAGGATGATCGGCGCCACCACCCTCGACGAGTACCGCAAGCACGTCGAGAAGGACCCCGCGCTCGAACGCCGCTTCCAGCAGGTGTACGTCGGTGAGCCGACCGTGGACGACACCATCGCTATTCTCCGCGGGCTGAAGGAGCGCTACGAGGTGCATCACGGGGTGCGCATCCAGGACTCGGCCCTGGTCAGCGCGGCAGTGCTCTCGAACCGCTACCTCACCAACCGTTTCCTGCCCGACAAGGCGATCGATCTGATGGACGAAGCAGCCAGCAAGCTGCGGATCGAGATCGACTCGTTGCCAACCGAGATCGACGTGGTTGAACGGCGCGTCCTGCAGCTCGAGATCGAACAGGTCGCGCTCCAGAAGGAAACCGACACGGCGTCCAAGGAGCGACTCGATTCGCTCACCGCAGAACTCGCCGAACTACAGGACCGATCGGCCGTCATGCGCGCCCACTGGGAGGGCGAAAAGGAAGCGATCGCCGCAATCCGGATTCTGAAAGAGGAGCTTGAGCAACTGCGCACGATGGTCGAGCGCGAGACCGACCTCAACGTCGCTGCCGAGATCCGCTACGGCCGCATCCCCGAACTGGAGCGGCGGATCACCGAGGCCACCGCGCACCTCGATGAACTGCAGGCGGGCAACCGGATGCTGAAAGAGGAAGTCGACGCCGAAGACATCGCCGAGGTCGTCAGCAAGTGGACCGGGGTGCCCCTGACCCGGTTGATGGAAGGCGAGATGGCCAAACTCGTCCACCTCGAAGCCCTGCTGCACGAGAGGGTCATCGGCCAGGACGAAGCGGTGATCGCGGTCGCGAACGCGATCCGCCGCTCACGTGCCGGCCTGAGTGACCCACATCGCCCGATCGGATCGTTCATGTTCCTCGGCCCGACGGGCGTCGGCAAGACCGAACTGGCCCGCGCTGTGGCCGAGTACCTGTTCGACGACGAACGATCGATGGTGCGCATCGACATGGGCGAGTACATGGAGAAGTTCTCGGTCAGCCGCCTGATCGGCGCGCCCCCCGGGTACGTCGGCTACGACGAGGGCGGCCAGCTCACCGAGGCGGTGCGTCGGCGCCCGTACAGCGTGGTGCTGCTTGACGAGATCGAAAAAGCCCATCCCGATGTGTTCAACGTGTTGCTGCAGGTGCTCGACGACGGCCGCCTGACCGACGGCCAAGGCCGCACGGTCGATTTCACCAACGTGGTGATCGTGATGACCTCCAACCTGCAGGGTGATCCGCTCGGGTTCTTCAAACCCGAGTTCATCAACCGCGTCGACGAGATCATCCGCTTCCGGCCCCTCACCGAAGCCGACCTGCGCCACATCGTCGGCATCCAACTCGGCGCTCTGCGGGGCCGCATGGCCGACCGACGGATCACCCTGGACGTGACTGATGCGGCACTGACCGAACTGGCCCGCGAGGGATACGACCCCGCCTTCGGCGCCCGACCGCTCAAGCGCGTGATCCAGCGTCAGATCAGCGATCCAGTCGCAGTGATGATCCTGGAGGGCAAGGTCGGCGAGGGCGACACGGTCACCGTCGACGTCGTTGCCGGCCAGCTGATCATTTCAACCTGACCGGCACCGGCTGACCGGTCCCAGACGGCGCACCGTCGCGTAGTTGACAGATGCTTCACGAACTCTTGGGTACTCCTGGGTGAAGTCGCTGCCGTAGCGGTCGATATCTCTTGCGAGCATTTCGAGGAGAGCAACGCCGTGGCCGACCCAGCGCACATCGCCCATCTACTGCGCCGGACCGAGTTCGTGGCGCGCCCCGCCCGCATCGCTGCACTGCTGGGCGGCACGATTGCCGACGCGGTGAACGACATCACCAACTTCGCCCCGAACGCGAACCCGCAGGTTCCCGCCAACCTCGCTGTCCACGACAGCGCGAACTCCTACAACCAGTTCCTGGCCGCCTACAACTGGTGGGTCGACTCGATGGCGACCCGCCCGCGCCCGTTCCAGGAGAAGATGACCCTGTTCTGGCACGGGCACTTCGTCAGCGAATGGGATGTGGTCGGCCGCACCGACCAGATGATGAGCCAGAACCAACTCTTCCGCGACAACGCGCTGGGCAACTTTCTCCCCCTGACCCACGCGATGGCGTTGCAGCCGGCGATGTTGGTCTATCTGTCCAACGGGGTCAACGTGAAGGGTGCTCCGAACCAGAACTTCGCCCGCGAACTGCTCGAGCTCTTCACTCTCGGCGTGGGCAACTATCTCGAAGACGACGTTGCGGCCGCGGCGCGAGCGTGGACAGGGCACAACTACAACCAATCCACCCGGCTCTACGAGTTCCGCCCGACGCGTCACGACAACGACGCCAAGACCTTCTTCGGGATCACCAGGAACTGGGATGGCCCGGAGACGATCAACGAGATCCTCGTCAACAACCCCGCCACGCGCCTGATCGCGGCGAAGTTGATCTCCAAGAAGCTGTGGGAGTTCCTCGCCTACCCCAAGCCGGCGGCATACATCGTCGACGAACTCGCAGCCGGCTTCGTGGTCGATCTGGAGATCGGCACGTTGGTGCGGGCGATCCTCAACCGGGCCGAGTTCTACACCCCTGAAGCGATGCAGGGCCAGGTCCGCACACCGACCGAGTGGGCCGTGGCGATCATCGCCCAAACCGGGCTCACCTCGGCAGGGATCGGGCTGCAGGGGTACGCCGAGCGGATGGGCCAGATGGTGTTCAACCCGCCCAACGTGGCTGGGTGGAAGCACAACAGCTACTGGTTGACCACGAGTGCGATGAGCGGTCGTGCTGCCGTCGCGAGACGGGTTGCGACCCTGCTTCGCGCCAACGGCGGGTTCGACAACCTGGCGGCGATGTCCGTCGACGGCGCCGTCGATTTCGTCATCGGCTACTTCGGCCTCACCCCGCTGGCGGCCAGCTCGCGCACCGCGCTGGTCAACGCGTATGGGGCCGAACGATTCGCTGGAACCCCGGCGCGCGCAGCGACCAACTTGTTGGTCATGACCATGCTCACCGGCGAGATGAACGTGCCGTCATGAACCGTGTTCCGTACCTTCATTCGATCGGGAGCCCCGATGCTCGACCCTGACATCTCCACCGACGACGCCCTGGCGCTGTGGTCCCGACCCGACCTACGCGCCGGCGATCATCGCGGCCCGCTCGGTTGGACCAGGCGGACCTTCCTGCAGGCGATCGGTGCCGGTGTGTTCGGCGGCGCCGCCGTTGGCACCATCGGCCCGGAGTTCTTCGGCGGGGACATTCCCGAGGCATGGGCAGGAACCCCGATTGGGGCCAATGACGGCGTCGTGATCGTGGTCACGCTCTATGGCGGCAACGACGGCCTGAACACCTTCGTCCCCTACGGAGACAGCCAGTACTACGCCCAGCGCGCCAACATCGCCATCCCCCAGAACCAGGTGCTCGCGGTCAACTCGATGGTTGGGTTCGCCCCACAGCTCACCTACCTCAAGGCGCTCTACGACGCCGGCCAGGTGGCCGCGATCCAGGGGGTTGGATACGCCAACCCGGACCTGTCGCACTTCACGTCGATGGGAATCTGGATGAACGGATCCCTCGGTGGCGGCCCCGCCAACACCGGGTGGGTGGGCCGCTGGCTCGACGGTCAACCGGCGGCGACGGCCGACCTCGCTGCGGCATCGCTCGACGCATCGGTGCCGCTGCACATGCAGGGCGCGACTCGTCGTGCCGCCGGAATCCCACCCAACGGTGGCATGTTCGGGGTGGACAACGGGGCTTCGGATCTGCGGATGTACGCCGGGCTGCGCGAACTCGCCGCGGTCGGTGCCGGCCGCGGTGCGCTGCACGACACGTTCACATCCACGATGACCCGCCAGCTCGACCTTGCCGTGGAGGTTGCTCCGGCGTTCCGGGCGGCATTGCCAGGCGGCGGAGAATTGACCCGAAAGCTCACCATCGCAGCCCGGTTGATCAACGCCAACATCGGGTTCCGCGTGCTCGACGTGTCGCGCGGCGGACTCGACACGCACGACAACCAGAACGGTGCGCTTCCTGGCATCCTCGTCGACCTCAACGCCGGGCTGCAGGCCTTCTTCGCCACGCTCTCGCCGGCGTTTCACAACCGGGTCACCATCGTGACGCTGTCCGAGTTCGGTCGTACGGTGCGCTCGAACGACTCCGGTGGCACCGATCACGGCACGGCGAACACCTCGTTCGTCATCGGCCCCAATGTGCGCGGAGGGTTGTACGGCCAGATGCCGTCGCTGACCGACGTGGACCGCAACGGGCGGATGAAACCGTCGGTCGACTTCCGGTCGATGTACGGCAGCCTGCTCGACGGCTGGCTCGGCGGGGGTGGCAGCAGCATCGTCAATGGGGGGTTCGAAAACCTCGGCCTGTTCCACGGAGGGCCGGGTACCGCATCGCCATCGACGATCCCGATCGTGCTCGGCCCGTCGGTGCCAAGCGGGTTCGTGTCGATGGTTCCGCTGCGCGTGTTCGACACCCGTGACGGCACCGGTGGGCGCGCCACCCCGATCGGCCAGGGCGAGTCGTGGGACTTCCCGTTCGCCGGGCTCTACGGCGTCCCGGCAGATGCCACCGCCGTGGCGCTCAACCTCACCGCAGTGGACGCGACGGCGACAAGCTTTGTCACGGTGTGGCCGGGGGGCACGACCAAGCCGTTCACCGCCACCCTCAACCCGGTTCCGGGAGTGGCCGTCCCGAACCTGGCCATCGGCCAGCTCGGCCCGGCAGGATCGGTGAGCTTCTTCAACAACACGGGCACGACCAACCTCGTCGCCGACCTGGTGGGGTACTTCACTCCGGCGAGCAACCTTCGGTTGTTGCCGCTGACGCCGGAGCGGCTGCTCGACACGCGCGACGGCACCGGTGAGACACTCGGCGCGCTCGGGCCCGGGCAATTGCTCAGTTTGAAGGTGACCGGCCGCGGCGGCGTGCCCGTGAACGCGAAGGCCGTTGCGCTCAACGTGACCGTCACCGAGCCGAGTGCGGCCAGCTTCTTGACGGTGTGGCCGGCCGGCGACACGCGCCCGCTTGCATCGAGTGTGAACATGGTGCCCGGTCAGACGGTGCCGAACTTGGTGTTCGCGAGGGTCGGCGCCGACGGCAAGGTCAGCTTCTACAACAACACCGGGGCGACGCACGTAGTCGCCGATGTGGTGGGCGCGTTCGCCGACAACTCGCCTGGCCGGTTCGTCGCCATCCAACCCGCCCGGGTGCTCGACACGCGCGAGGGGTACGGCGCACCCCTCGCACGGATTGGCCAGGATCCGTTGGTGCTCCGCCTTACCGGCACCGCGGGAATCCCTGGCAACGGTGTGGGGGCGGTACTGCTGAACCTCACCGCGGTGGCCCCGACGGGAAACACGTTCATCACGGTGTACCCCGCCGGTGGGGCTCGGCCATTGGCATCGAACCTGAACGTGGTTGCCGGGCAGATCATCCCCAACATGGTGCTCGCCCGGCTCGGCGAGAACGGTTCGATCGCGCTGTACAACAACCAGTCCACCGTCGATCTCGTCGCCGATGTGATGGGCTACTTCACGTCGTGAGCCGCGGGCCACTGATGGCCCACCGAATCGCGTTGCCGACGAGCCGGCGGTAGTTGGCATCGGCGTAGCAGGCGGGACTGTCGCCGGGCTGCAGATACGCAACCGACGAGTTCTCGACGGTGTGCACCCAACCAATGACGTCGGGTCCCACCGGGTGTGTCCATCCGTCGTTCACGCCGCGGCGACCGCTGATCGCATGGGTGGTCGAGTAGAAGTGCTCGGACGTCATCGGGTGCCGGGTGCGCAGCAGCGGGGTGACCCCGGCCGCGATTCGCGGGATCAGGTAGAGCTCGTCGCGCAGTTCGAACGTCGGTGGTAGCCCGGCACAGACCGGGTGGTCGGGTGCGGTCACCTCGACGGTGTGGGTCACGTCGAGCAGGTACCCCGAATCGGGCCAGGGCTCGCCCCACAGGTCGCCGGGTGCGTAGTGGAACCGGCCGCCGACGATCTCGGCGTAGCGGGGCCATGTGGGCCACGACGCGATCGCATGGTGCAGGAACACCATCGGCACACCGGCATGCAGCAACGCCTCGAACCCCTCGATCATGTCCGGGCATGGCTCGGTCAACTCGAGCGGTGGTTCGCCGCGGGTGAAACGCAGGCCAGGCATGTCGTAGAACACGATCACCTCGACCGGCTCGAGTCGCCCCTCGCTGAGTCCGTCGGGGTGGAGCCGTCGCTGCGCATCGGGCTGCTCGATGTGCTCCACATCCAAGCTGGCGTTGTCGGCGAACATCTGCAGGAATGGCTTGCGTTCGAATGGATGTCCGCCGGTGATCAACAGCACACGTGTCATCGGGCCAACCGTAGGCGTCCGGCATCGGGGGAACACGGTGCGACGTTCGGCGGTTGGCGGCGGTTGGCTGCAGTCATGGAACTTTCCGATGCCCTTGCCTTCGCCGCCCCCCTCCGCCACGGTGTGCTCACCACGCTCAAGCGTGACGGTCGACCGCAATTGTCGAACGTCTCCTATCTCCTCGGTGACGACGGCGTGATCCGAGTGTCGATCACAGCTGATCGGGCGAAGTACACGAACCTGCGGCGCGACCCCCGCGTGTCGCTGCACGTCACCCGCGACGACTTCTACGCCTATGTGGTGCTCGAGGCGGACGCCGAACTGAGCGTCGTCGCGGCATCGGCCGACGACGCCGCGGTCGACGAACTGGTCGAGCTGTACAGCGGGCTGGCCGGCGAGCACGTCGACTGGGACGAGTACCGCCGGGCGATGGTTGCCGATCGCCGTCTCGTGGTGCGGATCACTCCGACGCGCGCCTACGGCATGCTCAGCACCTGAACTGTGGGCGGCCCGAGGGAACGCCGGACGCGCTCAGGGAGCGAGGCGGCGGCGGATCGCGTTGGCGTGGGCGGGGAAGCCCTCGTGGTCGGCAAGGGCGATGATCGACGGCGCCATCCGCCGTAACGCGACATCGTTGGCGGAGGCGATTGCGGTTCGTTTCAGGAACGCCTCGGCGGTGACACCGGACGACACCTGGGCGAACCCACTGGTCGGCAGCGCGGCGGGGCAGCCGATGACGAAGTTCGCCGCGCTGAACGGCGTGTGTTGACCGATCAGGATCTCGCCGGCGTCGGTGAGCAGATTGAGCATGGCTGGGCGCAGATCCTCGGCGACGACGAGTTGGAGATGCTCAGGTGCGTAGCGGTTGCTCACCTCGGCGGCCTCGTCGAGGCTCTCGACCAGTACGCACCCGCCGTTCACACCGAGCGACGCGCGAGCCGCATCTGCCCGGTGGGTAGGGAGATCAGCGATCTGCACCGCCAACTCGGCATCAACCGCGCGTGCCATCGCCGCCGATGGTGTGATCAGTACCACGGCAGAATCGGCGCCGTGCTCGGCCTCGATCAGTAGATCGGCGGCGACGAGGGCAGGGTCGGCGCTGTCGTCGGCGATCACCACGCTCTCGGTCGGGCCGAGCAGCATCATCGTGGCCACGCCATGGCGTTGCATCTCGACCTGGGCCAAGGTGACAGCGGGGGAACCGGGCCCGACGATCTTGCGGACCCGCGGGATGCTGGCCGTGCCGAAGCCGAGTGCGGCGATACCGGCCGGACCGTTGACGCGGAACACCTGACCGATCCCCAGCTTGCGGCACACCACCAGTACCGCCGGGTCGACCGCACCGGTGCCGCCAGGCACGGGTGGAACGACGAGTGCGATGTTGGTCACGCCTGCCACCACAGCCGGCACACCGAGCTGGTACGCCACGCTCGGGTACGAGGCCTTGCCGCTCGGTACGAACAGCCCGGCCGAGGTGATCGGGGGTGATCTTCTCGCCGACGAACAGCCCCGGCTCGCTCTCGAAGCGCCAGTCGCAAGCCCGTTCCATCAGCCGCTCGTTGAATGCCCGCAGATGGGCGATAGCGTCGTCGATTGCCGCGTCGACATCGGTGCCCACCTCTGCCGCTTCGATCTCCGCGGGGGTGACAGCAAGCTGCGACGGATCGAGATCGACCCCGTCGAAGTCACGCAGCGCCCGGCACACCGCCCGGTCCCCTTCGCGCTGAACGTCGTCGATGATCCGTCCAATCGACGTGCGCAGCGCGGGATCGAAGATGTCGTTCAATCCGCGCCGGAGCAACGCCGCCCGCTCGACGTCAGTCATCGACGGCCAATGAAGTTGACGCATCACCACGCTGGGCGCCGTGGCGGACGAACGCCGGCTCATGCGGCTTCGGCTGCGACCCCGAGCCGCTGCAGCGTCGTGACCATCCCGGCGCGATTGTGCGTAGTCCGATCAGCGACGCCGCTGAACGGCTTGCCCAGCTTCTTGAGCAGCTTGCCGCGGCGATCGGTCCAGGTTTCGGTAACGGTGCAACCGGTCTCGGTCGGTGTGATCTCGAAGGCCCAGTGCGACACCTTGACCGGACCCACATCGACCGCAAACGCGAACCTCGATCCGGGATCGGCGGCGGTCACGGTGCACACGGTCGACCACGTCTTCGATCCGTTTCGGTTGTTGCCGGAGAACTTTGCGCCGACCACCGGCGCGATGGCACCGCCTTTCCACGTGCACGCAATGGTCTCGGGCGACCATTCACCCATGCGGGTCACGTCACTGATCATCGACCACACTTTGTCGGCCGGAGCATTGATCGACTGCTGGACACGAACATCGTCACTCATCTGGCCGACGCTACCCGCGACAGCCCGCACTACACTTCCGACACGTTCCGTGACGAAGTCCGGACATCTGTCGTACGAGGAGCGTGCCATGCCGGTCACCGTCGTCGTCGGCGCCCAGTGGGGCGACGAGGGCAAGGCCAAGGTCATCGACCTGTTGTCGAAAGAACACGGCCTCGTCGTTCGATATCTAGGAGGGCACAACGCCGGTCACACCGTGGTGGTGGGTGACGAGCGATTCGCGTTGCAGCTCATCCCCTGCGTCATCTTGTATGTCCACGTGGTGCCCGTGATCGCCAACGGGGTGGT
>JANNHO010000482.1:0-21255 GCA_031404435.1 Acidimicrobiaceae bacterium
CCAGCGCCTGCTCGACGTGCTCCACGCCGACCACGTGCACATCTTCGCCAACGGCCGCATCAAGGCGAGCGGCGGTCCCGAGCTGGCGTCCGAGCTCGAGCGCACCGGCTATGCCGCGTACACCGCAGGTGACAACTCGCCTGAGGCCTCTTCGGCGTCGAGCGCGCTCGACGACCTGTTCGCGCTCTGATACCTCTCGCCGTTGTCATGCTGGTGCGGTAGGTTCGACGGGCATGCAACGTGGCGAGGATGGGTCGGCTGACGGCCTTCACCCGAATGTGCGCCGCGTCGTCGACGCGGCTGCGGCCATGGGGCTGACGGTCGAGCCGCGGCGGTTCCCCGAAGGCACCAAGACGGCCGCAGATGCTGCGGCGGCGATCGGGGTCGAGGTTGGCCAGATCGTGAAGAGCCTCATCTTCGCGGTCGACGGCGAGGTGGTCCTGGCGTATGTGAGCGGTGCGAACCAGCTCGACGAAAAGAAGCTGGCCGCCGCGGCCGGTGGGTCGAAGTGCTCGCGCGTCGACGCCGATGTGGTGCGCGAGGCCACAGGCTTCCCGATCGGCGGCGTGCCACCATTCGGCCACGCCCGAACGCTGCGCGTGTTCATCGACCCCGACCTGCTGGCGTGGCCCGAGGTGTGGGCCGCGGCGGGAACATGGAACGACGTTTTCGGCATCGAGCCGCGCAAGCTGGTCGAAGCGAGTGGCGGCTTGGTCACAGACGTGAAGCGAGGCTGAGTGCGTTCACCCGCTACGCCGAGGTGTGGTGTGCGTTTGCCTCGTAGCTTCCCGGCATGGAGCCTCTCGTGGACATCGAGGATTGGCGGGGAGTTAACATCAGCCAGATCCGTCGCCAGCTCCGGTTGCCGACCGAAGAACGCGTCCGGCACATGGTCGAGGTCGCCAACAGCTGATGGAGATCCGCTCCGACGTTCGCTTTCTCGATGTGACGGCACCCGGGTGAGCTTTGATCCGGTCGAGATCTGCGCAGTCCTGACGGCCGAGAGTGTCGAGTTCGTCATCCTCGGTGGCTTCGTGGCGGTCATCCACGGCTCAGCACTTCCGACTGAGGACATCGATGTCGTGCCATCTCGGGAGTTGGAGAATCTGGTGCGTTTGGCCACGGCGCTCAAGCGACTGGGCGCCAAGTTCCGAACCGGTGGTGAGGCCGTCGCTACGAACATCGACGCTGCCTTCATCGCGAGCATGCCGCTGATGTTGAATCTCGTCACGAACTACGGCCACGTCGACTTGACGTTTGCGCCAGCCGGACAACTCGCTGGATATGACGACTGGAAACCCCGATCTCGGCCAGCTCGCAGCGGTCGCCGCACCTGCGGCGCCATCCGAGTGCCGAGCGCCCACCCGTGTACGCGCTCAACACTCGGATCCCCCTCTCCAAACTCGGACGACGCGCGAGGACTCGGATGACTCGCGGCACACTCGGACAGCGCGCGGGGACTTGACTGCGTTACTTGCGGGAGCGCCAGTTTTCGGGGGTTCGGCCGAGGGCTTCCAATCGCTTGGCGATCCACACGGGGACGGCGTGGGGTTCACCGGCACGAATCCTGGCCACGTGCTCGCCATCTTCGGCCCACACGTGACAGGTGTTCAGGTTGTTGGCGACCAATTGGGCGCGGGCCTCGGGTGAATCGAGGGGCCGGGAACCGGGGTTGTCGCGGGCCGCGGCGAAACGGAACGACCACATCGATTGCACGGCGACGGGTGCCATTGCCTGCAGCAGCGCGGTGGTGTGCGTACAGCCGCGCGGGCCGCCGAACAGCTCGCGCACCTTGTGGGTGAAACCGCGCGCGATCGACAACCCAAGGAGGTTGTCGTAGTGGTCCTCGATGCGCTGGCACGACGCGTGGGGATGCGTTGCCAGCACGGCCTTCGCCGCGGTGATCTCCATCGAGGGGACGGCGATGTGCAGATCGACCATCATGTGGTGCACGGTCATCGGCTCGTCGTCGTCGGCGATGTACAACCCGGGCGGCTTCTGGTCGCGCACCGCGCCGCGCAGCACCAGCGTGGACGCGTCCTTGCGATACGCGCGCACCACGTAGGCGCGTTCGTGGACGAGCTCGGTGGCGGGGTCGATGCCGTCGGGATGCGGGGCAATCTCGTCGAACACGTCAGTCGACGGGTGGAACGCCATCAGCAGAACTCCGCCAGCAGCTCACCGACGTTGTGGTCGGCGGCGGCCAGGATCGGTCGCATGAACAGGTTCTCGAGTAGCTCGGCCCCGCGTTCGTTGCCGCCTTGTAGATCGCTGACGATCACTGACGCGGTGCACATCTGTAGCAGGCTCAGGCGGTATTCGCGCCAGCACTGTTCGAGGCTGTACCCGGACACGCCGAGCGATTCGAGGTCGCGGTGGTAGTTCTCGACCAACTCGGTTTCACAGGCGCGGCGCACCTCTGGGGTCATTGATCCGCCGATCAGGTTGGCCACGTCCCACGGGCCGAAGTGGCGGGTACACAGCTGGAAATCGACCATGGTCACCGCGTCGGGCCCGGCCGACCCGCCGAACAGATAGTTCTCGGCCCGGCAATCCGTATGGGTGAACGTGTTCACCCCATGCCCGGCGACGTAGTGGAGGATGTCGACGTAGTGGTTGCAGGCACGTTCGATGGTGGTCAACATCTCGGCCCCGATTCGCTCGCCGAACCGCTCGGCGAACGCGGGAAACCGCTCCAGCGCCATCGCCTGGCCGCCCTGGTACAGCGCGTTGTTCATCGGTGGCAGCCACGCCATGTCGTCGAGTTCGGCGCTGCCCCAGTAGCGGGCATGTAGACGGGCTACGGGAGCGAGGATGCGCCGGGCGTCGTCGGCACTGATCCCGGCGCTCTGGTTCGGGCAGACGGACTCGGCGATGTCTTCGATCAGTAGCACGAACGGCACCCCGTCGGGCGCGCAGTCGACGTGATAGGCCTCGGGCACACGGATGTCGAGCGAGCCGGCCACCTCGCGGTAGAAGTTGACCTCGCGCAGGTAGAAGCCCATCACCTGACCGAGGAATCGGTTCTCGGGTGCCTCCGATTGGCACTTGGCAATCATCGTCGCCGGGCCGCTGTGGCCGTCGGCGTAGCTGAAGTCCAGCCGGGCCAACTCGCCGAGAATGCCGACACCCTCGCCGAGACGGGTCGCCGTGAACCCGGTGATGGTCCCGGTTCGCCCATCGAGCACGTCGTTCAGCCAGTCGGTGGAGATGTCGGAAACCTGTGCCGGGATGGTGTTCATGCGCCTCGCAGCGTAGGAGCTGCCCGTCGGCCGCTCGCTACCGGCGCAGCGGCCACGCCGGTCAGGCTTCGGCGAGCGCTTGCGTGAGGGTGTTCCAGGCCAACACGGCGCACTTGATCCGCACCGGGAACTTGACCACGCCTTGCAGCGCCTCGAGGTCGCCGAGCTTCACCTCGGCGGTCACCGTCTCGTCGGCTTCCTCGAGTGACATCATCGAGCGGAACTTGTGTACCAGGGCGCGCACGTCGGCGACCGGCTTGCCCTTCACGGCCTGGCTCATCATCGACGCCGAGCTCTGCGAGATCGAGCATCCCTGACCGGCCACCTTGATGTCGATGACGATGCCGTCGACGACATCGAGGTACACCTCGATCTCGTCGCCACACAACGGGTTGTGACCGATCGCGTGGGCGGCGGGGGGTGCGAGCTCGCCGCGGTTGCGCGGGGTTCGGTAGTGATCGAGGATGATCTCTCGGTACAGGTCTTCCAAGCCGGGCATGGCAGGGCCTTTCGTTCAGAAACCGAAGATATCGGTGGCGCTGTCGAGCGCATCGGCCAACACGTCGACTTCGCTTTCGTCGTTGTACAGGTAGAAGCTGGCGCGCGCCGTGGCGGGCGCACCGAGAATGCGCATCAGCGGCTTTGCGCAGTGATGGCCGGCGCGCACGCAAACGTTGCGCTGGTCGAGCACCTGGCTGAGATCATGGGGATGGATGCCGCGGAATGCGAAGCTGAACGTTGCCCCGCGAGCTTCGACGTTGGTGGGACCGTGGATGGTGATGTCGTGGCCGAAGCGTTCGGTGAGCGTGCGGAGCGCGTAGTCGGCAACCTGCATCTCGTGCTGGCGGATCGCGGTCATGCCGATGCATTCCAAGAACTCGACCGCTGCGCCCATGCCGATCGCTTCGATGATCGGGGGGGTCCCGGCTTCAAACTTGGCGGGCAGCTCGGCGGTGGTGAATCCGTCGAGGCGGACGTCGGCGATCATGTTGCCACCACCGAGGAATGGCGGCATCGCATCGAGTAGGGCCTCACGACCCCACAGCACGCCGATGCCCGATGGGCCGCACATCTTGTGGCTGCTGAAGGCCATGAAGTCGGCGTCCCATGCCTGCACGTCGGTGACGTTGTGGGGCACGTACTGGCAGCCATCGACGATGGCGATTGCGCCGGCGGCGTGGGCGGCGCGGCACAGTTCGGCCACCGGGGTGATCGTGCCGAGCACGTTGCTCATCGCCGTGAAGCTGAATGCCTTGGCCCCGTCGAGCAGCGTCGCTAGGTCGGTGAGATCGAGTTGGCCGTCGGTGGTGAGCGGTACCCAGCGCAGCTCGATGCCCCGCTCGGCGACCAGCATGTGCCACGGCACGATGTTGGCATGGTGCTCCATGTGGGTGAGCACCACCACGTCGCCGCGCTGCAGGTTGGCCCGGCCCCACGAGTGAGCCACCAGGTTGAGGGCTTCACTGGCGTTCTTGGTGAACAGCACCTCGTGCGGTTTGGGGGCATTGATGAAACGCTGCACTGCAGTGCGCGCACCCTCGAACGCGTCGGTCGCTTCGGCGGCGAGGCGGTAGGCGCTGCGGTTGATCGGGGCGTACGAGCACTCGGTGAAGCGAGTCATCGCGTCGATCACCTTGCGCGGCTTCTGTGAGGTGTTGGCCGAGTCGAGGTACACCAATGGCTGCCCGTCGATCTCACGCGTCAGGATCGGGAACTGGGCCCGAATGGCAGCAACGTCGATGCTCATCGTCAGCTCCGGAACGCCTCGTAGCCGTCCCGCTCGAGGATCTCGGCCAGCTCCATCCCGCCGCTGGCGACGATCTTGCCGTCGACGAGGATGTGAATGTGGTCGGGATGCAACTCGTCGAGTAACCGCTGGTAGTGGGTGATCAGCAGTACGCCGAGGCTGGGCCGATCGGTGCGGACCTCACGGATGCCTTTGGCGACGATGCGCAGCGCATCGATGTCGAGCCCGGAGTCGGTCTCGTCGAGGATGGCCAGCTCGGGTTCCAAGATGGCGAGCTGCATGATCTCGTTGCGCTTCTTTTCGCCACCGCTGAAGCCCTCGTTCAGGTACCGGTCGACGAACGTGCTGTCCATGCCGAGCCGCTTCATCCAGTCCATCGACGCGAGCCGTAGTTCGAGCACGGACAGGTCGATCCCCTTGCGAGCCGACAGCGCCTGGCGGAGGAACTGGATGACCGAGACGCCGGGGATCTCTTGCGGGTACTGGAATGCCAGGAACATGCCGGCCTTGGCACGCACGTCGGTCGGCCATTCGGTGATGTCGTCGCCGAGGAACGTGATGGTGCCGGCCGTGACCTCGTACTCGGGCGAGGCCATCAGCGTGCTGGCAAGGGTGCTCTTGCCAGAACCGTTGGGGCCCATGATCGCATGCACCTCGCCGGCTTGGACGGCGAGCGACACGCCACGGAGGATCTCGGGGGTGGGGGTGTCGGTCTCGGCCGGGCGGGCGTGGAGGTCGTCAACTCGGAACAGCTCGGGTACGGCGGTTTGCTGGTCACTCACGCAGGCCAGTGTATTTCCCCTACCGCCATAGTGGAAACCCCCGTGCCCACCAAAGATCTGGGCAGGATTCCTCCCGGTATCCGAGAGGAATCCTGCCCAGATCTTTTAGTAGGCGGCCATGTCGGTGAGTAGGGAGCGGAGGGCGTCGACGGTGGTCCGGGGGTTGACCACGCAGACCCGGTAGCACACCTCGCCGCGCCAGCGGGTGGGGACCACCAGTGCCACCCCTTCGTGGGCGCGGGTGGCGCTCCAGTGGCGGTACTGCTCCGGCGTCCAACCGTTCCGGCGGAAGAGCACGATCGACAGCTCGGGATCGAGGAGGAGCTCGAAATCCGGATGCTCGCTGACGGCTGCGGCAAACGCATTCGCTGTGTCGAGGGTGGCGTTCATCGCTGCTGCATAGGCGTCGGTGCCGTAGGTGGCCAGCGAGAACCACAGCGGCAGGCCGCGGACCCGGCGGGAGAGGTGATAGGCGTAGTCGGCCGGGTTCCACTCGTCGCGGTCGACCGCATCGAGGTAGTCGCCGTGCTGGGCATGGGCTCGGGCCGCAGGTGCCGGATCGCGGTACACGAGGGCGGCGCAGTCATACGGGGCGAACAGCCACTTGTGCGGATCGACGCCGAAGCTGTCGACCCGCTCGATGCCGGGGAAGCGGCCCCGTCCTTCGGGCGAGCACATCGCTGCCAGCCCGTAGGCGCCGTCGACGTGGAGCCACAGGTTCCGTTCGGCGCACACGTCGGCCACCTCGTCGAGGAGGTCGATCGCTCCGGCGTTGGTGGTGCCGGCGGAGGTGACGACGGCGAACACGCCGACGTCGTCACGAACAGCGAGCGCGCGTCGCAGCGCGTCGCCGGTCATCCGGTCGCGGTGGTCGACCTCGACGGTGACGATGTCGACATCCATCACCCGCGCCGTCGCGCGTACCGATGCGTGCACCTCCGTGGTGGCCGCGAACGCGAGCCGACCAATGCCGACGTGACGTTCGCGATGCACCTCGCGGGCGGTGACGAGGGCGCTGAGGTTGACGGCCGAGCCGCCCGACAAGAACACGCCACCGGCCGAGGGGGGCAGTCCGGCCAGGTCGGCCAGCCAGCGCAGTGCTTGGTTCTCGGCGGCGATTGCGCCCGCACCGCCCTCCCACGCGCCGCCGAAGATCGACGATGCGCTGACCACCAGATCGAACATCGTCGCCGCGACCGTTGGTGCCGTCGGGACATAGGCGAGGTTCATCGGGTCGTCCATCGGTCGGCATGCCGGGATCAGCACGTCACGGACGAGCCGCAGCGCCTCGTGAGCACCGGCTCCGTCGCGGGTGATCGCATGGGCCAGCGCAGCATCGAGCTCGGCCCGCGGATGCTGCCCCCAGCGCGGATCCTTGGGCAGCCGCAGCCGCTCGATCGCGTAGCCGATCACGGAGTGCGCGAACAGCTCGGTCGTGCCGTCCCATTCGTGCATCGAAGGCATCGTGGCTCCTGTCGGGATCGGTGCGAGCGATCACCGCCGACCGTACCGCCCGCGCCGTCGACCGGCGAGCCAGGTGCGGCCCGGGTGAGCAGCGGTCGGGTCGGTGGAGCGGTGGGTTGTCGAGAAATCCCCCGCCACGGTGTGTTTCTCGACAGTCAGCGGGGCGCCCGGGCCCGCCCAGGGGTTGAGCCGGGGTTCAGGCGGGTCGGGCCGACAGCGCCTTCCACAACGAGTGGTAGCTGGGATGCTCGATCGAGTCGTCGACGTAACCGCTTACGTGGAGCGCCCGGTGGTAGCGGGGCAGGTTGCGGAACGGTACGCCGGAGTCGACGTGGTGGGGAAGGTGCCAGCCGATGTTGTATGGCACCAGCATGAACCGGGCCGGCCACGACTGGCGCACCGAGTGGGTGGTTTCGCGGCGGTCGCTCGACAGTTGCATTCCGCCGTGTTCGGCGATCGAGCGCAGCCGGTTGATCACGCGCCACACCGTCAGGTACGGAGCGACCCACAACACCGGATACACCCACCAGTGACCGCTGACGATGGCCGCCGCCAGCAGTACCGCCTGCACCGCGATGATCTTCCAGAACGTGCGCCGGCTCCGTGGGTCGGGAGCCTTCCAACCCCGAAGCAGGCCGAGCATCAACTTCCCGCCAGTGCGCCCGGTGGCGTTGCGGACCAGCTTACGGCGCAGGCTTGCCGTGGTGATCGGGTAATCGGCATAGAGCGCCATGTCGGGTTCGTCGGGACCGAACTCCTGGCGGTGGTGTGCCATGTGGACCCGCCGGTACGCGTCGGTGGGGGTGAAGCTCGGGTAGCCGAGCAGCCAGCGTCCGACGAGGTCGTTGGCCCGCCGGTTGGTGAACAGCAGCCGGTGGGCGGCCTCGTGCATGAGCGAAGCGAACTGGGCGTGCGCGCGGCCCATCAGGATGAATGCGGGCACGATTGCCCACGGTGTCCACCACACCGCAGCGACGAGCACCGCCGCAGTCTGGACGTAGAGGCCCAGCACGGATAACGCGTTGCGCCACGACGGGATGCGGCGCAGCGCGTCGCGTGCCTCGCGGTGCGCCCGTCCGTCAGTGCGCAGCTCGGCCGTTTCGTGCGCGGTCGGGAGAAACGACGGCACCATCGACGTCTGCACGGAAGTCGGCACACCTCCAGCCAATCGCCTTCGCGGCCCGCTGTCAACGCGCGGTGCGCGACTCAACCGGCGGTGCGGCCGAGGAGGTCTTCTTTCCAGGCGCGGAAGCGGGTGTGGTGTGCGCCGCTCGGGCCGGTGCCGCCGCCTTCGCCCGAGGGGTACAGCCGGAACGTCATCTGCTGTGCCAAATCGTCGGCATCGGCGGCCCAGTACCTGGCGTCGCCACCGGTTGCCGGGCCGGACCGCCAGAGCAGCCACGATCCGATCCGTCGTTTGTAGGTTGCGACCGGTTGGTCGGGTAGATCGTCGCCGAGGGCAAGGAGTTCGGCGGGCGCTTCGATCCACGCGGAGGCGACGATGTTGCGATCGCGCGTCGGCGTGGGCGGAAGCTGCGTCGTGTGGACCGGGGCGTGGTCGTCGGGTCGTTCGTCGTAGCGCAGCGCCCGCTCGGGCGGCTCGTTGCTCATTGCCGCACGCCCCGCAGCTGACGTGTGGTTGGTGGCCCGAGGATCGATGGGTGGTTCACGGGCGCGGTCCGGTCAGCACGGCCCCGGCGGTGACGCCGGCGGGAAACGTGGCGCGATGACGTGACCCGGTGCCGAAGCGGCGCATCGCCGGGCGCTCGACCAGGAACCAGCTTGCGGCCGCCAGCATCAGCGTGGCGACGGTCGCGATCGCGATGAACTGCCACGGACCGGGCGCTACGTCGTACATCGCCATCACCTGTTGCACGGGCCAGGCATACAGGTACAGGCCGTAGCTGAGGTCGATGCCGCGCAGTTGCGTCCCGATCGGCGCGAGCAGTGCGGCAATCGGCGGCAGCACGAGCGCGAGCGACGCGCCGCCGAGGTGCTCGGACGCGGTGAGCGAGGTGCGCCCGATGATCAACGCGATCACGAGCGCGGCGACCGGCACGGGCCCGAACAACCTGATCCGGTCGGCCCACACCCCGACCAGCGCGCCGCCGAGGAAGATGAATGCGAACAACACCATCGTCCGGTCGGCCACTGTGCCGATCACGAAGTTCACGTCGTCGGGCGCGGCCCAGTACGCGGTGCCGGCGACGCCGGTGACGAGCCACGCAACGGTGATCGTCGTGCGGCCGCCGTAGCGCTTGGCGACGACCGCCAGCAGGCCGACGAGTAGGTAGCAGCGCATCTCGTAGGCGAGCGTCCACAGCGATCCGTTGACGAAGCTGGTCCCTGTCACTCGACCGTACGGGGTGTTGGTCTGGAACACGTCGGCCACGGCGTGGAAGAACTCGATCGGAAACAGCGCAGCACGGCCGACAAAGGCGAACGGCCCACCGGCGTCGAGGGTGAAGAACCCGGCCAGCGAGCCGCGCTCGTGAACGAACCCGAGTGCGGCGAACCCGAATCCGCTCAGCACCAACGCCACCCAGTAGCCGGGTACCACGCGGGCGAGCCTTGCCCGCGCGTAGCGGCCGGGGGATCGCTGCAGCGCGGACCGGCCGACGAGTAGGCCGCTGAGTGCAAAGAACCCGGCGACGGCGAACCCGCCGAGGGTGAGGTAGCCGGGCGCGAGCGGCGACGATGGCTCGCCGCCGAACCCGCCGAGCGGCCACGTGTGACTGACCAGTACGGCGAACGCGAGCAGCAACCGCAGCACGTCGAAGCCGGGCGATCGTGATTCGATGAACTCGGCAAACGTCATCGCCTCCGAGCGGCTACCAGCCACGCTCCACCCACTCGGCCAGGTGCGGGCGCTCGTTGCCGATCGTGGTGTCCACCCCGTGACCGGGCATCACGACCGTGTTGGCCGGCAGCGTGAACAGGCGGTTGTCGAGGGAATCGATGATGGTGGCGAAGTCGTCGCCGGTGTTGCCGGTGTTGCTCGTGTTGCCAGGGCCGCCGGGGAACAGCGTGTCGCCGCTGAACAGCACCGGCGAACCCTCGATGAGAAACGAGATTGATCCGGGCGTATGGCCGGGGTTGTGAATGGCCTGCAGTCGGAGCTTGCCGACCTCGATGATCTCGGCGTCGTCGAGAAACACGTCGTAGCCGACGTCTTTCAGCATCGGCGCGTCAAGGGCGGTGACGGCTACCTCGTAACCCGCCTCGCGCATCGCCGGGACGGCACCGATGTGGTCCCAATGGCCGTGGGTTTCGAGCACGCGCCTCACGTCCAGTCGTTGGCACAGCTCGAGCAGCCGTTCGTGTTCGTTGGCCGCGTCGATCAGCACCGATTCGCCGGTCGTGCGGCAGCGCAGGACGAACACGTTGTTGGCATACGGTCCCACGACGACCTTGTGGATCTCCAACCGACCGTCAGCCCAATGCAGCGTTGTCATCGGCAAAGTCTGCCACCTCACCCGATCCAGTCCGACGACCGAGGCGTCCGGGCCTCAGCTGATTCGGATCGCATCGAACATGGTGAAGCCGAGGTTCTTACGCACTTCCACGCTGCCGACAGTGCCAAGGAGCCGCTCGAGCCGGCGATGATTGAAACCAAGATGGTCGTCGTTGTCCCATCGCTGTTCGAGCGCCGCTACGTCGCGACGCACCACGCCGCGGATGAGTGATGCGAACCGGGCGCTGAGCGATGGAAGGAACACCCCGTCGGCGCATCCGAGGTCGACGACGCTGGCTGTGGCCGGCTCGCCAAAGTACTCGCCGCTCTGCGCGTCGTAGATGCCGCGATCAGGTGGCTGGAAACGTCGTGTCGGCATGACGGCCGATCCTATGACTCCGCCTCGTGTGCCGAGATCGATCCGCATGAGAAATCACGGGGAGACGACGTCGAAACCGAGCGCGAGGGCGACGGGGATCTGCGCGGGATCGACGGTGACGAAACGGATGGGTCGCGGCAGTCGGTCGGCAGCAGCGAGGTGCAGCGCGTCGCTCAGCCGCAGCGGTTGCTCGCGCATCAGCGCGGCGGCACGGTCAAGGCAACGCTGGTCGACCGGTACGACCGCGACGCGGTCCCACGTGAGGCGAACGAGGTCTTCGAGATCGGCGCGTAGTACCGGCTCGTCGATCACCCGGTCGATCAGCGCGAGCGACTCCACCAGCGTCAGCCCGCTACTGCACCACTCCGCGTCGGCCGCCATCGCGGCGAGGACGACGCTGCGGCCGGGTTGATCGAGATGGGCCATCACGATGGCACTCGCGTCGAGATACACGGTCACCCTCGTACCTCGCGCAGCAGCCGGTCGAGACGGGCGTTGCCCCACACCGCAACGGTCCCCGTCGGCAGTGCGCCGTCGCCGCGGCGCGGCTGCAACAACCCGCCCGAGGCGATGAGCGCGGCACGGGTGATGCCGCCGGTCGCCGCCGCCGACACCGGCCCGAGCAGCGCCGACGGGCGGCCGTCGACGGTGACGACGGTGGCCTCCCCGGCTGCGGCGCGCCGGACGTGGGCGGCCAGATCGCTGCGCAGCTCACGAATCCCGATCATGTGTACGCGAGTGTACACATACGAAGTGGCGTCGTGTCGTACCGGTGCGGCAGAGTCGTCGGCATGAACTTTGCATTCACCGATGAACAAGACGAGCTCCGCAAGACCGTGCGCCAGTTTCTCGACGCCAAGAGCGCCGAGCCTGCCGTGCGCGAGCAGATGGAAACCGAGCAGGGCTTCGACGCTGCCGTGTGGTCGCAGATGGGCGATCAGATGGGCCTGCAGGGGCTGATCGTGCCGGAGGAGTTCGGCGGTTCCGGCTACGGCTACGTCGAGCTCGGCATCGTGTTGGAGGAGATGGGCCGCTCGCTGCTGTGCGCGCCGTTCTTTTCCACCGTCGTGCTCGCCGCCAACACCTTGATCCACAGTGGCGACGACGCGGCGAAGAAGGCGCACCTGCCCGGCATCGCCAGCGGTGAGACCATCGCGACGCTCGCCTTCACCGAGCCGTCCGGCAAGTGGGACGAAGCGGGCATCACGATGGAGGCCACCGCCACCGGCGACGGCTACACCCTCACCGGCACGAAGATGTTCGTCATCGACGGACACACCGCCAACCTGATCATCGTCGCCGCCCGCACGGGTAGCGGGGTCAGCCTGTTCACCGTGGCAGGCGACGCAGCGGGGCTCACCCGCACCGCGTTGAGCACGATGGACCAGACCCGCAAGCAGGCCAAGCTCGAGTTCGCCGGTACCCCGGCCACGCTCATCGGTACCGAGGGGGGCGGCTGGAACGTGCTGTCGACGGTGCTCGACCTGGCCGCAATCGGCCTTGCCGCCGAGCAGGTTGGTGGTGCCCAGAAGGTGCTCGACATGGCGGTTGAATACGCCAAGGTGCGTGTTCAGTTCGGCCGTCCGATCGGCTCGTTCCAGGCGATCAAGCACAAGTGCGCCGACATGCTCCTCGAAGTCGAGTCGGCCAAGAGCGCGGCCTACTACGGCATGTGGTGCGCTTCGGAGATGAACGACGAGCTGCCGTCGGTGGCGTCGCTGGCCAAGGCGTACTGCAGCGAGGCGTACTTCCACGCCACCGCCGAGAACATCCAGATCCACGGTGGCATCGGGTTCACCTGGGAGCACCCGGCGCACCTGTACTTCAAGCGGGCCAAGAGCAGCGAGTTGCTGTTCGGCGACCCCACCTACCACCGTGAGCTCCTCGCCCAGCGCATCGGCATCTGACCCGCCCCCACACTCCACCCGTATCCGAACTTCCCGTATCCGAACTTTGTCGGCCTCGACACGCCCAACCGGTCGAGACCGACAAAGTTCGTCGTGGCGTGGCGGCCGTATCCGAACTTTGTCGGTCTCGACATGCTGAGCCGGTCGAGACCGACAAAGTTGCTGGTGGCGGCAGGGCTAGCGTGACGAGGTGGAACTTGTCACCTGGGTGTTCATCGCGCTGGCGGCCGTCGCCACGTTCGTGATCGCTGCGGTGGTGGTCGGCCGTGAGGCGCACCGCCTCGACGCCGTCTCGCCGCGATCGGTGTACCTGATCGACGAAGTCGTCGAGTTTGTCGCCGAGTACCTCCCGCAGGAAACGCAGGCCCGTCTGACGCCCGAGGAGCTGGAGCAGCTCCTCACCATGCACATGCGCTGGCTGCATGCCAAAGGCCTGCAGCCCTCGAACGTGATCGACCGCCGTCAAGACATCGGCTCGCTCGTCGTGGTTGGCGAAGACGACCTGACCGCGTACCTGCTCGGCGCGGCCGATGAACACGGCATCGAGATCATCGATGACATCGACGTGGTCAATGTAGTCGACGCCCACCTCGCCTACTTCGAAGCAATCGGAGCCGTTGGCCCCAAAGCCATCGACCTCGACATCTGAGCGGGGTCAGTGCTTGGGGGTGCGATCGGCGATGGTCCAGGCGGCTGGCAACAGGGCGCCGGCAATGGCGAGCTTGAGTGCATCGCCGATCAGGAACGGCGAGACACCGTAGGCGATGGCGTTTGCTTCGCCGCCGTCGATCGGGATGTTGAGGATGTGGGCCATCCACAGCGCGCCGAGCACGTAGATCACGGCCGAACCGAGCGCCATCGCGGCGAGTGAGGTGGCGAGGTTGCGGTCGTGGCGGCGCTCGGCGAGGTAGCCGATGAGGCCGGCCGCCACGATGAAACCGACCAGGTAGCCCATCGTCGCCCCGGTCCCGGCGCTCCAGCCGCCATCACCACCGGCGTAGAACGGCAGTCCGATCAACCCGGTCACCCAGTACAGGCTCATCGACGCGGCCCCGAGTCGCCACCCGAGCGCCCCGCCGGCCAGGAGCACACCGAGTGTCTGCCCGGTGATCGGCACCGGAGTGAAGCCGAGGTGAATCTCGAACTGGGCCAGCGCGGCGGTGAAGAGGGTGAAGCCGACGACGAGCGAAGCGCTGCGCGCGATCGACTTGGTTCGGGCGCTCGGTGGGGCCCACAGGCGATCGGCGATGACTGGATAGGTTGCGGTTGACACGGGCGCTCCTTGGTTCGACTGAGCTTTCGTAGCAGGTCAACGGTGGCGCTACCCAACCGATCCGATCGAGGTCGCCCCGGATCAGATCATCATGTTGAGGTGGTCGACGATTCGTTGGCCGAGCGCGATGTCACCTTCGATGGTGATCGCGTGGGCGCGCTCGGCAGCCGGGCGGCGTCCGAGGGCGAGGATCGTGAACGTCTCGGCGTCGAGTTGCACCGTGGCGATCGGTGGCCGCGATGGAAGCTCGACGAGGCCGGCGCGTCCGCCGGTCACTTCGTAGGTGAGCGTGCGTGCGACCGGACCGGTGATGTCGATGGTGACCGCTGAACCTTCAGGGGTTCCGGCTCGCTTGCCGATCACGATCGGCAGGGTCCTGGCCAGCCGGTCGATGGTGTGCCCGGCGGCAGCGGTGTCGAACCCCCCGGGGCGGTCGAGGGCGCGGCGGATGTCCTGCTCGTGGGCCCAGCAGTCGAGCACGCGGATGTGCAAGAAGTCGGCAACCGTGCCCGGCCCCGTCGGCGTCATGGTCGGGGCGGCGAAGTATGCGTCGTCGCCACCGCGCAGCGTTGCCAGGCGTAGATCGACGAGCGCGTTCCACTCAGCGAGCACATCAGCGCCGGTCGACGAGCGTCGGGCGTCGACCTCGTTTTCATTCATCTCACCGATCGGGTTCTTCACATAGTCGACCGTGGGGGAGCGGTGGTCGGTCCGGGGCAACCCGTGCAGCAGTCGCTCGGTGCCGATCAGGTGCGACACGTTGTCCTTCACCGTCCACCCCGGACAATCGGTCGGCATGTTCCATTGATCGTCGGTGAGGTCAGCGCACAGCGAACTGGTGGCGGCCCAGGTTTGTTCGAGCTTGTCGACCGTACTTGCAGGGCCGGTGGGGTCGGTTGGAATGGTCATTGGCGTGTTCCTCACAGCGCTGGCGTTTGGATGGTGGCCCACTCGCGCGCCGTCAGGTACGGCTCGAACGCGGTGGCGATGATGTGCATGTCGGCGGGGGTCTTTGGTGTCTTGATCTCGTACAGCCCATTGATGCGCGAGTAGGCCTCGGTCAGGTCCCACAGTGCGACGGCGTCGTCGCCATCGGGGGCGGGTACCACCACAGGTCCGAACACGGCGCGCCCGGTGGGGAACACGATGATCGGCACGCCGAAGCCGCCGTAGCGGTCCACCGCTTCGACGTGGTCGCTGCGTACGTCGTCGTGGGTGGTGGGGTCGGCAAGCGCCTGATCCCACGCATTGTCGGGAGCGCCGATCGAGGCGAGAAGTTCGCGGGCGATCGTCTCGTCGTAGAACCTGCGGCCATCGACGTGCAGCGCCTTCCCGCAGGCCTCGTACCAGTCGCCGCACATTTCGTTGTCGAATCGTCGCAGCCAAGCGGCCACCCGCAGCGGAGTCCACCCGTAGGCGAGCGGGCGTTCCCACGGGTGACGTTTGCCGTCGGGCCGGTTGATCTCCTCCAGCGAGAAGAACCGCCATGTGATGTCGAGTTGGCGTGCCTCGCGGACCCTGCGGATCCACACCGAGGTCTGATACGCCCACGGGCACATCGGGTCTAAGAAGAACTCGATCTGCGTCATGGCGCGACCGTACCGAAAAAGGGGGTGACGGCGAGCAGCGGGTGTGCTTCAATGACGAAACCAGAGAGAGGAGGTGGTCCAACTGAACGACATATGTCATGGGACTCTGGAGGTGGTTGGCCGCTAGGCCTTCAGGCTGGACCGCCTGGCGAATCCAACGCCAACCTCCACTGACCGTTTGCCGAAGCTGGTCCCGTCGGCGTGATCAACAACAGTCAGTCTCACACCAGTCAACGAACAAGGGCGAGCGCCTGCCGGTACCCCCGGTTCGGTGCTCGCCCTTTTCGCGGCCGGGGGTTCGCTGCAGGGGTTCGCGGGCCGGGGGTTCGCGGGCGTTGCGCGGCTAGCTTCGAGGGCATGCAACGGCCGTCCCGCTTCGAACACACCCGGTACCTCGGCGACAAACGTACGCAGCTCGTCTACGACGTCGACGCGTGGACGGATACCGAAGTGATCGACGGCATCGTCGCCGCCGAGACCGGTTTGTGTTTCGGCCCCGACACCCTCGACGAGGCACGCAACCGCGGGTACACGCTGGCCGCTCCGGGGAAGCGCCGCCGCCATCGCCTGCACCGCGCCTGACGGCGGGTCATGAACGGCAGCTTCACCTCCCGCGGTTTGGAGTTGGCGCGTTATTTGGCGATGCCCGCCGGCAAGACCGACGCGTTGCCGGGGCTGATTCTGTGTCACGGGTTCCCGATCGGACCGCTCGATGCACGCCAGAGCGCGATCACGTTTCCCGAGCTGATCGACCGGATCGCCTACGAGCAACGGTGGGCGGCGATGACGTTCACGTTCAGCGGGTGCGGCACGAGCGAGGGCGATTTCTCGTTGCAGGGATGGGTCGACGATCTGCGTTCCGCGATCGACCATCTCATCACCGAGGCCAACCCCGTCGGGATCTGGCTGGTCGGCACCAACACCGGCGGATCGATTGCGACGTGCGTTGCCGCAGACGACCCACGCATCCGGGGTGCAGCGTTGCTCAGCCCGCGTGCCGATTTCGATGACTGGGCTGCGCAGCCGCGGCGGTTCCTCGAACATGCTCGCGAGATCGGCGCAATACGGACCCCCGGCTACCCGAAGGCGTTCGACGAGTGGGCGCGCGAGTTGCGCCGGTTCCGCCCGATTGATGCGGCCCGCCGGTTCGGGCCGCGGCCGCTGCTGGTGATGCACGGCGACGACGACGACAGTGTGCCCACCGTCGATGCCCGTCGGCTGGCCGATGCGCACGGCAGCGCCGAGCTGCGCCTCGTCACCGGGGCCGGCCACCGGCTGCGCCACGATCCGCGGGCCATCGCCGTCCTGCTCGGCTGGCTCGACCGCCAGAAGTCGCTCCTGGTCTGACGTTCCAGATTCGTTCTGGTCATGCGATCCCGCCGTAGAGGCGGGATGACGTGACCAGAACGCAGTTGGCGCCGGAATTCAGCTGAGGTGGGTGCTGTGCCAGTTCCAGGCGCTCTCGACGATCTGGTCGAGGCCGTACTTTGCGCTCCAACCGAGGGTGGCGTGCACGAGCGTTGGATCGGCGAAGGTGGACACCGGGTCGCCGGCGCGTCGGCCGATGATCTCGTGGGGGACCTTGCGGCCCGAGATCCGTTCGGTCGCGGTGATCACGTCGAGCACGCTGCTGCCCACCCCGGTGCCAACGTTCAGCGACACAGTTGGGCCGCCCCCGGTGAGGTGGTCGAGGGCACGGATGTGCGCCTCGGCGAGATCGTCCACGTGGATGTAGTCGCGGATGCAGGTGCCGTCGGGGGTGGGGTAGTCGTTGCCGAACACCTGCACCGCGCCGCGGCGGCCGAGCGTGGCCTTCATCACCAAAGGCACGAGATTCTGGGTGGAGGTCCAGTCCTCGCCGATCACCGAATCGAGGCTTGCGCCAGCGGCATTGAAGTAGCGCAGGTTCACCGCATTGAGGCCGTGGGTTGTGCCGTACCAGCCGAGGATCCGCTCGACTGTGGCCTTCGATTCGGCGTAGACGCTTTCGGGGTGCAGCGGCGCGCTCTCGTCGACGGGCACCGAATCTGGGGTGCCGTACACCGAACAGCTGGACGAGAACACGAACTGGCGCACGTCGGCGGCGAGGACCGCCTCCACCAGATCGACCGTGCCGGCCACGTTGTTGAGCCAGTACTTCTCGGGAGCCAGCATCGACTCACCGACGTTCTTGTAGGCGGCAAAGTGCACGACCTGGGTGACGCCGTGGCTGCGGCACACTTCAGTCACGAGGGCGCGGTCGCGGATGTCGCCGACCACGAGCTCGGCGTCGAGGACCGCGGCGCGGTGGCCGAGTTCCATCGAGTCGAGCACCACCACGGGACGGTCCTGGGCGCGCAGCATGCGTACGGTGTGCGACCCGATGTAACCGGCACCGCCGGTGACGAGGATGGTCATGGTGTGGTCTCCCTATTGGCGTGTGTGGTGCCGCGTGTGAGCACCAGCTCAGATCGTTTCGTGGTTGCGGAAATGCTCGATCATCCGGGCCAGGCCGTCACGCAGATCAATCGTCGGCTGCCACCCGTACGCGCCTTCGATGAGGGTGATGTCGGGCTTGCGCTGATGGGGGTCGCCCTCGCGTTCGGCCGGCAGCGGGATGCAGATGATGTCGTTGTTCGCGCCGCACAGCTCGATCACGGTCTCGGCCAGTTCGCGCATGGTGAACTCGCCGGGGTTGCCGACGTTGATCGGCCCGGTGAGGTGGCCGTCGAGCACGGAGATCAGGCCGCGCACCTCTTCGCTGACGTGGGCGAAGCTGCGCGTCTGCGAGCCGTCGCCGTGGAGGGTGAGTGCTTCGCCGCGCAACGCCTGCACGACGAAGGTGTTGACCACGCGGCCGTCCTCGGGTCGCATCCGTTCGCCGTAGGTGTTGAAGATCCGCACGATCCGCACGTCGAGCCCGTGGACCCGGTGATAGGCCATGGTGATCGCTTCGCTGAACCGCTTGGCCTCGTCGTAGCAGCTGCGCGGCCCGGTGCAGCTGACGTTGCCGAGGTACGTCTCGGGTTGCGGGTGCACCAGCGGGTCGCCGTACACCTCGCTGGTGGAGGCGAGGAAGAAGCGAGCCTGCTGGGCGACGGCGAGGTCGAGCAGGTTGCGGGTTCCGGTCGAGCCGACGGCGAGGATCTCCAGCGGCATCGTCGCGAAGTCGAGCGGCGATGCGGGGCTGGCGAGGTCGAGCACGGTGTCGTACGCGCCGGTTGTGATCGAGGCAGGAAGCGAGGTGGTGATGTCGTGTTCGATCACGGTGACGCGCTCGTTGCCGGTGAGGTGGGCGATGTTGGCGCGCCGACCGGTGACGAAGTTGTCGACGATGGTGACGGTGTCGCCGCGGCCGAGGAACACGTCGGCCATGTGCGAACCGATGAACCCGCCGCCGCCGGCGATGAGGTGGCGGGTCACCGGCCGATGCCCTCGGTCGTGAACCCGGCGCGGTGCCAGTCGGAGCGGTCGAGCAGGTTGCGTCCGTCCACCACGTGCCTGCCGGTCATGACCGCCGCGACCTTTTCGGGTTCGAGCCAGCGGAAGTCGTCCCACTCGGTCAGGACCGCCAGCACATCGGCGCCGGCGGTGGCCTCGAATGGGTCGGTGCACACCTGCACACCGGCTGGCACGCCGGGCTTGGCCGCGGCGACCGTGGGGTCGAACGCCTTGACTGTCGCGCCCTGGGCCAGTAGCCGGTTGATGATCGCGATCGATGGGGAGTCGCGCAGGTCGTCGGTGCGGGCCTTGAACGTGAGCCCCCACACCGCCACGGTCGTGCCGTTGAGGGATCCGCCAGAGCCGACACCTGCACCAGCGGCGATCTTGGCGGCCACGCGGTCGAGTTGTTCGTCGTTCACCGCGATGACCCCGGCCAGCAGATCGAACCGGTATCCGGCCTCGTTGGCGATCTTCAACAACGCCCGCGAATCCTTCGGAAAGCAGTTGTGCGCGACAAGGCCGCCCGTGGTGACCACCGTGTGGTTGCGATCGACCTCGACCGAGTAGACGGTTTGATCGACGTTCGTGGTCCGGAGGTCGACAACGCGCACCCACGCAGTTCCCTTTCGGTCGCGCCGAAAGCCGGTCGGGGCGATCCGCTTGGTCTGGCGGCCGATGTGTCCCATCACCGTCTCGCGTTCATGGGGCTCAAGCAACCAGAGTGCGTCCTCGATCTGGTCGGCGCCCGAGATGACGAGCCAGTGCGTGTCGACGGTGCTCCGCGACGTGCGGGCCACCTTCTGTCGTGCAACGATCCCCATTTCGCCGAGCAACCTCAGCATGGCATCAGCAAGGGAAGCCGAAACGGTGCCGTACTCGAGTGCCACCGAAGGCCCCCCGTTGAGCAGCGACCACGATCCATCGCCTGCCCACAATCCGCGAAGCACCGCCTGTTTCGCATCGTTCGAAGCACTCCAAATCGCCTCAGGTACACGATGCTCGTAGCAGTTCGTGCCCGCCCCGAGAACGTGTTCAAACCAGGACGCAAGCAGGCGAGACGAGATTGAAACCTGCATCGTCGTTGCCCGCTGCCGAACGGTCAC
The DNA here is from genome assembly GCA_031404435.1 of Acidimicrobiaceae bacterium. Classification (GTDB taxonomy): domain Bacteria; phylum Actinomycetota; class Acidimicrobiia; order Acidimicrobiales; family Ilumatobacteraceae; genus VFMC01. The sequence continues at coordinate 20,364 of JANNHO010000482.1, forward strand.
CTTGACGCCGAGGTTCCGCCAAAAGGTCGCGACGAAATCAACGAGGTGCTGTTCGTCGCGTGGATGGAACGACCAACAAACTCGACGGCGGGCACCGTCAGCCCCGATATGTCCTTCTGCGAGAAATAGTCCGATCATCTCCCAGCAATCGTCGGTTAACTCGATGTGCATCGGCACATAGGTGCCGTTGGTCGTCGTACCGAGTAGCGCGCCGCCGAGGGGAAGGCGCATCAGTGCCGCCTCCGTGAGCCGAAGTGTGTGGCTGCGGCGTGAGTCATAGCGACGGTTCGCCGGCAACACGGCGTCGACCGTACGGGAGATGGCCGATTGGCGGTCGGTCAACCGGAGAATTACGTTGCTCCAGCGAAGGTCGGCGGGAGCGATGGCTTCGATCATCGGAGCGTGTTCAATGACTGTGTCGGTGAGGGGGGAACCGAGGGAGATGGGGAGCCAATCGTCGGTCGTCAGTTGGTCGGCGGTCTTGACTTGCACCATGCCGTCTGTCGATCGCGTCACCATCGGGTGATCGGCGGTCACTGTCAGGCGACGGCCCATTTTCGTGCGCACGCTCACCATCCGCCCCGAGTACGGCCGCGATGTGATCGCGAGCGCTGGCTGGAATTCGGGAACGATCTGGCCCTCGAACCAGCTGAGCACCTCCAGACGATCGAGCGATTCGTCGGCGAGCTGATCGAAGCGGATCATCCGTGTGCCGTGGTCGTTGCGCACCAGCAACGTCTCGGCACCATCGAAGCAGGAGCCGCCCCAACCCGGGCCGGGGCGGAGGAACTCGGTGCCGATTCGCTTGTCGTAGCCCATGCCGACGACGACGTCGTTCACGTCGGCGCCGACGCCTTCACAGATCGCCGCGATGGCGTTGATGAAGCTGAGC
>JANNHO010000483.1:0-4235 GCA_031404435.1 Acidimicrobiaceae bacterium
CCGGGCGCGGACTCACCGGCGCCGTCGACATCATCGCCTGGCCCGGTGGCGCCGCCGCGCTCGCCACCCCCGACCGTGACGCCGTCGTCGACGCAATCCGCATGGCCTGCGAGCTGCACAATCCGGCCGAGATCGTGCTCGTCGCCCACCACGACTGCGGCCGGCTCGGCGGCTCCGCCTGTTTCGCAGGACCCCGAGCCGAGATCGCTACGCTCGAAACCGCGTTGGCCATCGCCGGAGAGGTCGTCGCGGAGCAGTTCCCGTCCCTCCGCCTGCACCTCGTGCGCTTCGACTTCAACGGCCCGCGCACCGTCATCGCGGTTCCTCGTCGCGACGTCCCAGCTGTGCCCGCGGGCAGCAGATGAACGGCACCGCTGCATGGCTGCCGGCTGCCGGCGCCATTGCGCTCCTGATCGCCTCCCATTGGTGGCGCTCTTGGTCCCGGCGCAAGGTCATCTACCGCTCGCGACGGGCGCGCAGCGGCCGCGCTGACGCTCCGCGCCGAGCCCGGTCCGCCTCTGACCTTGGGGCCTCGAGGGCGTTGCGTGAGATCGCAGCTCGCCCTGCCCTGGACGACATCGACAACCGCCCTCAGGACCGAGAGGTCAGTTCCGCCCACCGCCCCACACCACCGATCCGACCGCCACAGAGAGAATCGCAATCCTCGCGTCCGCTGATCGCAGGAGCGCTCATGCATAGCGTCATCGCCGCCCCTCTCAGCACCGCCGCAACCGGCGCTGACAAGAGCTTCGCCAGCTTCGACGTACCCACCTGGGCGTGGTTCGCCCTCGTGAGCGTCATCATTGTCATGGTCGTTGCCGACCTGCTGCTCGTGCACCGCACGGCGCACGTCATCAGCATCAAAGAGGCGGCCATCGAGTCCGCGGTGTGGATCTCCCTCGGCCTCGCGTTCGGCCTGATCCTGCTGATGTGGCAGGGCGGGCAAGCCGGCGGCGAATACTTCGCCGGCTTCCTCATCGAGAAAAGCCTCTCCATCGACAACGTCTTCGTGTGGGCCGTCATCTTCTCGTTCTTCGCTGTGCGCCGCGAGTACCAGTTCCGCGTTCTGTTCTGGGGGATCTTCGGGGCACTCGTCCTGCGAGGCATCTTCATCTTCGCCGGTGTATCGCTCATCGAGCGCTTCGAATGGATCCTCAACATCTTCGGCGCCTTCCTGCTCTACACCGCGCTCAAGATCGCCCGCCACGACGAGTCCACGAAGGTCGACTACAACAACAACGTCGCCATGCGCCTCGTGCGGCGCCTCGTCCCAACCACCAGCCGCTTCGACGGCCAAAAACTCTTCACCCGAGAGAACGGCAAGCGGGTGGCGACACCACTGTTCGCCGTCGTCGTCCTCATCGAAGCGACCGACGTCGTCTTCGCAGTCGACTCGGTGCCGGCCATCCTCGCCGTCAGCCGCGAACCGTTCATCGTGTTCGCCGCAAACGCCTTTGCCATCCTCGGCCTGCGTTCGCTCTACTTCCTCCTCGGCGGAATGCAAGGCAAGTTCTGCTACCTCAACATCGGCCTCGGCGTCATCCTCGCCTTCGTCGGCATCAAGATGCTCCTCATCGGCAAGCCGTTCGAGCTGCACATGCCCACCTACGTGTCGCTCAGCGTCATCGCCATCGTCATCGCCGCAGCGGTGATGGCATCGCTCCACGCAGACAAGCGAGACAGCAATGCCCCGACAGCACCCGATCCCCTCTCCGACCCCGCCCACCTCCCAGCGCTCGACAGCGGGCGCGACGCTGCACCGGATGCTGACGCCGACTCCCGAACCACGCCAGCGGGACGTCGGTAACGCGTCCCCGGTTCTCGGGCTCTCGCTCGCGATCGTCGTTACGATGCTCATCGCCGCGATCGTGTCCGGCGTGCACCGCACCAAACAGGTCGGCGGACCGCAGGCTGAGCTCCCCCACAGCGACCACGGCCACTGACGGCCCGCATCCGAGAGAACACCTGGAGCACTGAATGAACCAACCCTTCAGCCCGAGCACCGACGAACTGCTCACGCGCAACGCTGAGTACGCCCGCGACTTCCACGATCACGACCTTCAGGTCCAACCGACCAGGCATCTCGCCGTCGTTGCCTGCATGGACTCGCGAATCGACACCTTTGCCGTGCTCGGGCTCGACCACGGCGAGGCACACATCATCCGCAACGCAGGCGGGGTGATCACCGACGACGTGATCAGATCGCTGTGCCTGTCACAGCGCTTCCTCGGCACCCGCGAGATCGTCCTGATCCACCACACCGACTGCGGCCTGCAGAAGGTTGACGAGACCTCGTTCCGCCGCGAGCTCGAAGCCGAGCTGGGGGTCAAGCCATGGTGGTCGCTCGAGACCTTCGTCGACACCTACGACGACGTTCGCCAGTCCATCCAGCGGCTCTACATGACCCCGTTCATCCCCCACAAGGAACACATCCGCGGCTTCGTGTACGACGTGACCGACGGCTTGATCCACGAGGTCAAGCTCAACCACGACAGCAACGCCCGTACACACCAACTCGATCCACGACCCTGAACAGGACGCGATCCTCCGCTCGAGCCCTTCCGATTCGCCCCGGATCGGTTGACTGCTCCAACCCCTTTGAGATGGAGAGGACCGGAACATGGCAGCGAGGCCCATCGCGTGCCTCCTTCGCCTGCAGACCGGTGAGCCCGTCCATGCCGTGCCGACGCCGGACGCACAACAGGGGCCGCTTCCGAGCTCGTGTGCGATTCTGTTGGGCCATGATTGAGCGGGCCCGGAATCTGATCGCCAGCGTCGGGGAGGCCGCCCTGATGCGGGCCGAGGCCCGGCGACCACTCGATCCCCCGGATTGCTGCGGTGGTCATGAGGGACGGTGAGTACGTCGGGGTCGCACGTTCTGCTGGGGCAGGCCTCTCACTGCTTCTGGTGTCGAGGGCAACATCTGCAACGACGAATCGATGAACTGTTCGCCGCGCACATTGTGACCATTCTGTGACCACGGAGCCCTGACGGGGCTGTCACAGGCCCCTGACCAGGGACGATGCAGTGTCGAAGGTCCGAGCAACCGATGCGGGTACCGGCCACTGGCGACTTGCCGTTTAGTGAAATACACGTGCTCAGAGTTGAGAGCGAGTGGTGGTGCAATGCGGGCAAGGCCTTGCGCTAGCCCTCGTTCACCTTCTGCAGAAACAGGTTGACGCCGAGCGCCATCAGTTGGGCGATGTCGCGCGTCAATGCGCTGAAGTCACCGTGGGCCGCCGAGTTTCTCAGCCCAGCCCAGGACTCGATGTCTTTGCGCGCCTGGCGGGAGATGATCTCCGCGGTACGGAGGGAGTCCGCATAGGCGCCAATGCCAGGCCGACCCGTGACACCGAGCTGCGCGCCCTCTAACAGACCACGCAAAGCCTGCTCGAGTGCCGCTCCCGCCAGCATCACTGGTGCTGCTGGATGCATCCCCGGGTCGTCGAGCAGCCTCTGGACTTGCTCCATGAGGTCAGTCGCAGCGTCGAGCCTCGCGCCCAAGAATCCTCCGCGTGCGCCGACGACCCCTCTCCGCAAGCATGAGCCACGACTTCAACCCGTCCTTCGCTTCAAAGAGCCAACCTCGGTCACGAGGGTCCCCCTTCGTGTGCTCCACCGATTGGTAAATGGCGGAGTCCGCTCCGGCGTGTACTCGCAGGTACTCAACAATTGGCAATGCCGATTCGGCCTCGGCTAAGAGTCGCTGTCCTTCCGCGAGCATTCGAGCGTCGATCACGTTGACACCGTACGCCTCGAGCGACGGCCGACCCAACCGCTGCTGGCCGGCTCACTCGGTGGTGACTCAGCCGAGTTGCTCGATAAGGCACGCTGGCCCTGCGGTCGTGTGGAATGGCATCGACGGCAGGTTGACGGAGCGCGTGACGAGATCGAGAACGCAACAGGCATCAAGTACTCGACCGCTCGCATCATCTGCCACAACGCGCGTACCTCGGCGAGACTCGTCTACGAGACGAGTGGTATCCCAACATCCATCACCCCCGCGTCACGAAGCGGGAGCAACTCGCGGATGCTCAGGGGGCCCGGCGAATCGGGGTCCCACCGCCAGTTATGGCAAAGATGCGGCTGGAATAATCTCAAACCCGTAGTCGTAGACCATCCATTCGAGGAGGTCAGCGGAGATCAAATCCGTCTTGTGGTCGGCGAGCACGGCTGCGGGATCGTGGGATCCAGGCTCCCCGAATACCGCGAGGCTTACCAGCGAGTGAGTGTTG
>JANNHO010000484.1:0-2721 GCA_031404435.1 Acidimicrobiaceae bacterium
CCGTCGGGGTCGCCAAGCCCAGCGCGTCGGGGCAGGTGATGACGACCACGGTGATCGCGAACAGCATTGCCTCTCCGACCGAACGTTCGGCCAGCAGGTACCACACCGCGAACGTGGCAGCGCCGCCGAGCAAGGCGACGAACACGAGCCAGAACGCCGCCCGGTCAGCAAGGCGTTGGCCGGGGGCTTTGGAGTTCTGTGCCTCCTGGACCAACTTGACGATCTGAGCCAGCGCCGTGTCTGCGCCGACCTTGGTGGCGCGCACGCGGAGCGTGCCGGTCGTGTTGAGCGTCGCGCCGATGACAGGGTCGCCGGACGTCTTGTGGACTGGGAGACTTTCGCCGGTCACCATCGACTCGTCGAGGTCGCTGTCACCGTCTTCGACCACCCCGTCAACGGCCACCTTCGCGCCCGGACGGATCAACAGCAGATCGCCGACAGCGACCTCCGCAGTTGGTATCTCGACCTCTTTGCCGTCACGCACAACGGTGGCCTTGGGAGGTGCGAGATCGATGAGCGCCCGGATTGCTTCGTTGGCGCCGCCGCGAGCGCGCATCTCGAACCAGTGGCCGAGCAGAACGAACGTCGCCAACACCGAGGCGGCCTCATAGAACACCTCACCGCCACCGGTGAGAGTGACCACGAGCGAGTACAACCAACCAGCCGCGACGGCGACCGCGACCAGGACCATCATGTCCAACGTGCGCGCCCGCAACGCCCGCGCCGCACCATCGAAGAAAATCCAACCCGCCCAGAACACGACCGGCACGCTCAAGATCAGCTGGAAGATGTCGTCACGGAGCCCGAACGGCGCGCTGACGTTGAAGTTGAGAACGTCACGACCGATCGGTGACCACAACAGAATCGGGATCGACAGTACGGCTGCGACGAGGAAGCGTCGGCGCATGTCGGCGACCATCGACGCCATCGACATACCCGCGTGCCCACCGTGGCCCATCGCGTCGTGCGGCGACCGCGTCGCCGACGACTCACCGTGGCCAGCCGGATTGGCTGACTCGGATCCATGAGCGTCGCCCGATCCCGGCTTCGCTTCCTGACCCGGCTCCTGCATCGGCATACACACATGGCCGGGCACGGACTGACCGGCGCATTGGTAGCCGCAGTCCTCGATCCATCCCTGAAGACCAGCGACCGACGTTTCGCTCGGGTCGTACGTGACGGTTGCGGTCTGAGCCACGGGGTTGGCCTCGACCAGCGTGACACCGGGGAGGCGTCGGAGGAACGACTCGACCACAGCCTTCTCGGACCCCCAATGCACGTTGCCGACGTGCATCACGGCGGTCACTACGCTGCCACCGCCAGCATCGTGGTGGTGGTCGTGGACAGTCTTGGTGGCGTGGGTCATCGGTCCTCCTGCGGCAAGGGCGCGTCGCGGGCGCTACAGCTCATGCCCACAATCGTGGTCCGGACGAGGCCTGTCACCATCGGTACCCGCTACGGAACCTGGCTTCGGGTGGCCCGCAGCGCGGAAGCGACCGAGTACGTCTGCGGCGCGGGTGATCACAGTGACGGCGTCGCCCGGATTGGTCAGGGGCAGGTCGTGGTCGGCACCGGGCCGAATAATGAGTGTGACGTGCGGAAGTTTCTCGGCCAACTGCCGCAGATAGGTGAGGTCTGTGACGGCATCTTCGGTGCCGGCGACGAGCTCGACCGGAACGTGGATGTTCGCCAGCCATCGGCTGCCCTCGGCTGAAGCAAGTACGTGCCGAAACGACTGTGAATACGACGCCCAGCTGTGCTGGACCCCGTCGCGACGGATGACAGCGGGCAAGCCCGGACGCACGAGTGAGGCGACGACCGCGGCGGCGCCACGGTGCTTGCACACCCACCGGCACGTGATCTCAGCCCACGGCCCATCGCTCGCGAGTTGGTGTTCGAGCCAGCCGAGACCGGCAACGCGTTCGCGTGCGGTGGCCTCGTCGGGGTACAGCGGCGGGCAGAACGCGACGACTCCCACAACCAGATCCGGGCGCTGCTCCGCGAGCGCGAGCGCCACGAGACAGCCGAAGGAGTGGGCGCCGACGACGATCGGCCCCGTGATACCGAGTTCGCCCAGAAGAGCCGTGAGCGCGTCGACGTGGTCGGTGGCGGTGTAACCCGACGACGGACGGGGCGACGATCCGAAGCCGAGCAGGTCGGGCACGATGAGCCGCCCGGTCCTTGCGAGGGTGTCGTAGGCGGCCCCCCAGTACGCGTTCGACCCGCCCAAGCCATGAAGCAGCAACACACCAGCCGGGCCGTCACCGAGGCTGCGGGCATGCAATGCTCCGTCGTGCGACGCTCCCCCGCCACGCGCCCAGGAGATGCGCCGCCGAACCGTTCGCGTGCGTGCACTCTGCACTGCTACTGAAACTGCAGCGGCTCCGGCTGCGAGGCCGAGGATCGGCAACAGGATTCGCCGCCTCGAAGGCTTTGGAAGAGGACCGAGTTGATGCATCGTTGGCTTCCTATCCGACTCATGGCGGTATCGCGGGGCGAGATCGGCTGGGCTCGCTCTCCCATAGTGACGGTGGACAACGATCGTGTCATCGGGACCTATCACGGAGTGGCGATGTGGTGCTCCCGCAACATCAGGTACTACTACACTGTGTCGGTGCTGCCACCGACAACGACACAGGACTTCGAAGGCGGTGCTGCCGGTTGGCCACTCAAGGTTCGGACGCTACTCGAGGCGGTGCTGGTGTTGGCTGGCGAGCACGA
>JANNHO010000485.1:0-4407 GCA_031404435.1 Acidimicrobiaceae bacterium
CGACGATCGGAAGGTTGTAGGTGAAGTTGACCGTGCCGTCCAGCGGATCGACGATCCACACGACCTCATCGCTGTCCAGGCCCGTCACGCCGTGTTCTTCGCCAATCACGGTGCTGCCAGGCACCAGCTCGTGGAGGCGGATGCGGATGTGACGTTCCGTGTCGACATCGGTCTGGGTGACGACGTCACTTGGCGAGCTTTTCCGGCCCAGCTCCACCGCCCACCCGGTGCTCTGGCGGACGCTTTCTGCTGCGCTCTGGCAGACGTCGCTGGCCACCTCTGCGAGGTGGACGAAGCGGGCCCGGTCATTGGGCACGCTGTACCTCGACACCCGTCGACTCGATGTGTCGCACATGGTCGTCGGAGGCACGGGAATCGGTGATCAACACGTCGATGTCGTCGAAACCGGCGTACCCGAAGGTCTGATCGTTGCCGAACTTGCTTGCATCGACGAGCACCACGACCCATCGTGCCGATTCGATCATCGCTCGCTTCACGAGGCTCTCCTCGCGGTAGGGCGTGGTCAGCCCACGATCGAGCGACAACCCGTCGCAGCTGATGAACAACACATCCACCTTGAGCCTGCGGACCGCTTCAACGACTGACGCATCGACCATGGCGAACGTGTTGGTCCGCACTGTTCCGCCGAGGACGGTGAGCTCTTTCACTCCTCGTTGGGCCAGGGCGACCCCGGTCATCAGCGAGTTCGTGATCACCTGAACGTTGGTTTCCGCCGGGAAGATCTCGGCGAGCCGCCGACCCGTCGAACCCGAGTCGACGATGACCGAACCTCGCTCAGGCACCTGACTGACGGCGAGCTTGGCGATGTCGTGCTTTTCGGCCGTGTTGAGAGCGTCACGCGCTTCGATCATCGGTTCGAATGCCTGGCGCTGCACGGGTACAGCGCCACCATGCACCCGCCTGACCTGGTTGCGGTCCTGAAGGTCGCTGAGGTCGCGGCGGATCGTTTCGGTCGTGACATCGAAGTGCCGGGACAGAGCGGTGACGTCGACCGAACCGTTCCTCAGGGCCATTAGATAGATCTCCTGCTGGCGGAAGTGGGGGATACGCGAAATTCGGGCTGGGTCGTTCGTGATCGGGTTGATGCCTCGCTCCTCGGCCGTCAAAGTGTTCAGCTCATCATGGCGCGCAACGGACCATCGTGCGCGAGCCGGCGGGCGGCATCATCGAAGGCCTCGCGGAACCGGTCGTTTGATCGGAGCGACTCAGGGAACACCTCGGTGAATTCGAGGAAGCGCAACGGTTCGTCCATGGATTCGCGTGCGAGTGGTCGTGTCGCATCACCCGATGCGTCGAATGCTTGCTCGCTCGCTGGAACGGTGGCGAGATACCGGGCCCATCCAGCGAGCGCGAGCGCGCTGAGGTGCACCGGCCCGCCAAGTTCAAGCTGGCGCACGATGGTGGGAATCAGAAACGTTGGAAACTTGGCGGTTCCGTCGATGCACAAGCGGGCGATCTGGTCGCGAATTCCGCGGCTTGCAAATCGGCCGAGGACCATGGCGATGTAGTCCTCGCGAGGGTGCCCGGGAATCTCCGTGAGCGTCGGGAGTGCCTCGGAGTGCAGAAATGTCTCGAGGTATGTGCGCACCTCGTTGGTGGCCATCGCCTCGTCGACGTGGACGATGCCGGCAAGCGCGCTCAGATAGGCGATGGACGAGTGGCCGGCGTTCAACAGGCGCAGCTTGTACAGCTCCCATGCGTGAACGTCGTCGGCGAACAGCACCCCGGCGCGCTCCCATGGTGGGCGACCGGCGACGAATTGATCCTCGACTACCCATTGCTTGAAGGGTTCGGCGATGACGGGCCACCGGTCATCGATGCCGAACTCGTCGACCAACCACTGCCGATCGGCACTGCCGGCGGCCGGGGTGATCCGGTCGACCATCGAGTTGGGGAAGCTACAGCAGGCGCGCACCCAGTCGTGGAGCTGTGCCGAATGACGAGCGGCCGCCGCGTTCATCGCCCGTCGGGCAACGTCGCCGTTGCCTGGCAGGTTGTCGCAACTGAGGATCGTGATTGGGCCGCTGCCGGCCAAGCGTCGGGCTTCGAGGCACGCGGCGATGACGTCGAAGGTGGTTCGTGGCGCCGCCTCGTTCGGCTCGCCGTAGCCCGATTCGGTGATCGTTAGCGACAGGATCGACGTCAGTGGATCTGCCAGTGCTCGGCGTGCGACGCCGGAATCGGTGGAATCAACGACGAAGTCGACGATGCTTCCGATGACCCGTGTGGTCGACGAATCGGACCCGCGTTCGGTGAGCGAGTACAGGTGGTCCTGTGGGCCTAAGGCCACAGCCATGGCTTCGTCGCCGGGGAGGAGTCCGAGCCCGCGGATCCCCCAGTTCGAGACGGCGGCGACGTCGTCGGTGTACAAGGCCATGTGCGCACGATGGAACCCGCCCACACCGATGTGCACGATCCGAGGCTCGAGCTTCGAGCGGTCGTACGTTGGGACCGCTACCCCACGCTGGGCAATCGCCCGCAGTGAGGCGTTCGCCACGGAAATCGTCGGGGTTGCGTGATGCACGGGCATCAGGTTAAACCCACGCAAAGCAACAGGACAAGTGGAGATTTATTTTGTTTTGTACTTGCATTTGAAGATAAAACCACATCATACTTGCAAGGGTTCGGGGGGAGTGGCCCGCCGAACGGTCAGAATTTCTAGGGGGACCCATGCTTTCATCCGCGAACCGCCGACGTCGGCGCATCCGAGCGCTCGTCGTCGGTGCAACCGCAATCTCACTCGTGCTCGCCGCCTGCGGCAGTGACGAAGCAACAAGTACGCCCGCCCCGCCGGTCACCGTGGCTCCAGAATCAGGCGGAACCGAACCCGCTGCCGAGCCGGCCGGCGACGTTACGACGCCTCCCGCAGAGGCACGTGAGATCAATGTCGCCATCGTCGGGAACCCGCAGATGGAAGACATCGCCAAGTTGACCCCGGAACTGTTCACGGCCAAGACAGGCATCACCGTGAACTACTCGATCCTCGGTGAGGGCGATCTGCGCGAAGTCACCACACGCGACGTCGCCAGCGGCGGATCGCAGTTCGACGTCATGATGATCGGCATGTTCGAGGCACCGCAGTTCGGCTCGGCAGGGCTGTTGGAAGACCTCACGCCGCTCGCTACTGCCGACGCGACATACAACATCGACGACCTCATCCCATCGGTTCGCGGCGGTCTGTCCGTCGACGGCTCGCTGTACGCAGCACCGTTTTACGCCGAGTCGTCGTTCCTGATGTACCGCAAGGACATTCTCGAAGAAGCCGGGCTGGAAATGCCGGCCGCCCCGACGTGGGACGAGGTCGCCGAGATCGCCAAAGCTGTCGACTCGCCTGACATGGCCGGTATCTGCCTGCGCGGCAAGCCTGGATGGGGAGACCTCGGTGCATCGTTCACCACGGTGCTCAACACCTTCGGTGGCACCTGGTGGGCAGCCAACGACGACGGCTCGATCGGCGCATCGCAAGTCGACCAGCCCGAGTTCAAGGAGGCGCTGAGCTTCTACGTCGACCTGGTCAACTCGGCCGGCGAAGACGATGCGGCGAATGCCTCCTACAACGAGTGCACCAAGGCGATGCAAGACGGCAAGGCGGCCATGTGGTACGACGCAACGGTTGCGGCTTCGAACCTCGAAGGTGACGACAGCCCGATCAAGGGCAAGCTTGGCTACGCCCTTGCGCCGACGAAGGTCACCGAAGCATCTGGCTGGCTGTGGAGTTGGGCACTGGCGATTCCGACGACCACTTCCGACCTCGATGCGGCATGGCAGTACGTGTCCTTTGCCACCGGCCCCGACTACCTCAAGCAGGCCGGCACGCTCATCGACGGTGGCTGGGCAGGCATCCCGCCCGGAACCCGCGCTTCGACCTACGAGATCCCCGAGTATCAGGAGGCCGCGGCCGCATTCGCCGGGGCGACGCTCGACGCAATGGCTGCAGCTCCGATCGACAACCCTGGCACCACGAAGCGCCCGGGCCTGCCCGGCGTGCAGTACGTCGGTGTTCCGGAGTTCCAAGACGTCGGCCGCTGCGGTTTGCCACGTCGATGTGGACGCAGGCGAGGCTGATCGATCCGGACGGCCCGGTGGCCCGGCAGTGGCGTCTGCTATTGATCGCGCTAAGCGTGGTGATCGCCCTGCACGTGATCGGCGCCTGCTTGCGCGGGGGGCGATTGCGCAGCTTTCTGGTGCCGAGGCCCATCCTGCTAGTGCGGCAGCTATTTCGCCGCGATGTGTATAGCCGGACCCGCGATGCGGTCTGGGACTTCGTCGTCAGCTTGCAACTGCCGTATTACTTTTGGCTGGGGCTACGCGGATTTCTGGGAGCGGTTCTATGGCTGGTCGTGCCGGTGAGCATGCTGGCCGCGTCTTCGTCCACAAGCTTGCCGA
>JANNHO010000486.1:0-3825 GCA_031404435.1 Acidimicrobiaceae bacterium
CTGGATGGAGGCCAGTACCTCCTCGAGGGCGGCTCGGTCCTGCGGCGATGTGCTCGGGAAAGTGCTCGCGGCGATCAGGAGCCGGGTGCCGTCGACGTCGAGGACCCACATCTGGAAGTGTTCGTTGGGGCCGGGGCCCAGCGCCCACTGGCCGGGAGGAACGGCGCCGTCCAGCATGTAGATGCCGAACATTTGTTCTTTGCATTCGCTTGGGGTGTAGTCGGGGACGGTGAACTCGATCCGTTTGCCGGCGTACCCGTCGACGGTGATGTCGACCGCTGCGGTGGCGGCGAGTTCGGGCACGTCCGCCCACGCCGCGACAAGGTCATCAACGGTCGGGCCAACCGGCGGGTCGAGCAGTGTCCATTGGCAGCCGTCGGTGTAGATGTTGGTGATGCTGCCGTCGAAAAGCACAAAGGCGCCGTCGTCGAGCCGGTTCCCCGAGTAGGCCGACCACCCCTCGATTTTGCCCCAGGTCTCCGGCACGGTGAACGTCACCGGAATGTCGTTCGCACTGTCCACGGCGAAGCTAACGGTCTTTGTTGCGACGGTCGTCGTTGGTGCGACGGTCGTCGTTGGTGCGACGGTCGTCGGCGCGACGGTGGGCACCGCGGTGGCTGCCGGAGTCCGATCGTCGTCGGCCCCGTTGTTGACGAGTGCGATGCCGGCGACTCCGATGACGACAACGACGGCCGCGGAAACCATCAAGAGACGCCGAGGGTTACTGGTTTCGCTGTTGGGTGTGTTGACGGTCACGTAGATCTCCTCTGTTGGAACGATGTGCTGTGGGGGTTCGAGACGAGCGGCGGGTGGCCGGCTCGAAGTCACTGTCGGGCGGTGTTCAAGCACCGAGGTCAGACTCGGAGCGGCCGGCGCGGCGTCGGAGAACTGGTGCATTGCGCGGGTCACTTCGGGTGGCCATTGATGGTTCATCTGAGCTGCTCCTCGAGCTGGCTGCGCGCGGTCGTGAGGGCGCGTTCGGTGCTTCGGCGGGACAGCGTCAAGGTTCTGGCAATCTCCTCGACGGTGAGATCAAGCCAGTAGGCGAGATAGAGAACCGAGCGTTGTTGCACCGAGAGTCGGCTCATCGCGTCGGCCACTTCAACACAGTCATGTGCTGTCTCCACATCTTCATGCGGTGCCGCGGTTGTCTCGCGCAGACCTCGACGGCGGTCCGATCGCTTGGTGCCGAGGGCTTCGTTGAACACGGCTCGGAACAGGTAGGCGCGGTGTTCGGTAACCGTCTGCCATGAGTGCGACGTCATCGCCTTGAGAATCGCCCCTGAGAACACGTCCTCAGCCGATCCGGTCCCGACGAGAGTTGTTGCGAAGCGAATCAGCTCATCGGCATGGTTGCGATAGATCTCCTCGTCGCGGCTATCCACTACCTACTACGATGCCGCCGAGCCACCAATCCCGCCATCCCGCGCCAGATCTGCCGCGTTCCCGCTGAGATACGCGATTTGCCCACACCGCACGCTCCGAGGTGCAAGCGTGGAACGACGCACGTCAACGTGTTGACAACGCGCTCCGAACGAAGCCGCCGCCCATTCCGGGCGCGCTCGACAACCTTTCGAAAGGATCCTCCGTGTGCCGGGCCGATGGCACACGGTAACGCCGCACGGTAAGCCGACCCGATCTCAGGATCGACCACTCGGTAACGGCCCATACGAGCGGGGACCGAGCCCGAACGAGGTTGAGGCCGTGACCTTCGCATCGCCATGATTCGGCTGCCCCTGCTTGCTGTCGCGAGCGCTCGTATTGCCCCCGCTCCGAGCGCAATTTGCAACTGTTCGCGGCCGCACATATTCGCGGCGACTCGGACACTTGACCTCGCCCGGGCGTGCATGCGACACCGGTGACGTTGTTGCTCACCCCTAGTTTCATCCCTAGTATTCGACGACACACGCCAACACGGCCCAGCACGGCATGGACAGTCGTCGCAGCTCAGCGGCACTGTGCAGAACGATGCAGCACCAGGCGGACGGTCGTGCCAGACCACCCAGATCTACGAAGGCACCAACCAGATCCAACGCATGGTGATCGCCAAGAAGCTGCTTGGCTAGCCTTTTCTTTCCATCGGGTGTTGCCTTGTGTTGCCCAGTTCCGGCACGAGGCGCAGGGTGTAGCCGCCGAGCTCACCGCGGTACCTCCTTGCCGCACTGGCTACCCTCGGCCGGCGCACGACCAAGCCGCGAGCGGCGATGACGGCGGCCGACGTGCGGGCCGTCATCGAGGCCGGCGAGCGCTTCGACCCCGCCGCCGGCCTCGCCTTCCGCCTTGCAGCGATCACCAGCGCCCGCCGATCCGAGCTCTGTGCACTCGTCTGTCGCGATCTCGACGGCGACCGCCTGACGCCGAGGCACCAACGCGCACGTCGCCGAACACCTCGCCAAGCGCCCGAACGAGACGACGCCTTGCAACCTGCACCTACTGGTCATCGCCAGTGGCTGTACCGCTTGGAGAAGTGATGATTGGATGAACCACGCTAAAAGATCAGCCGACCGCCTAGGCGCAACACGCCTCTGGTGGTTGTCGTCTGCAATTCGGCGCGCTTCGTCGTCGAGTGGTCTACTCGGCCTGGGAGATGCAGCCGTCATCCCACCATCCGTCATCCCACCATCCAGCGTCGGGGGAACCCTCGACGTTTCGGCAGTAGTTCTGCATCAAGCGGAAAAGGCGCTCGACGTTTGGGTTGGTCGTGCGCGATTGGTGCAAGCGACGAGCAAATCCAGGCACCGCTGCGAGGTGAGCGGCGGGTTGATCGCCGATGCACCAGAGCACGTCGTCGTGTTCGGCCTCGTTGGTCGCAGCAATCACGATCCGGAGTCGCAGCTCTGGATCAACGTCATCGTTGAGTGCAGCAGCATCCTCAACCCAACCGACGGGTCGTTGTCCTCTTCGTCAGCGGTGGGACCGGTCCCCGCGCGGATCGCCCGAAGTCGCTCCCGTTTTCGGATTGCGTAGAGCCTCCCCACTTCCTCCGCACCGAGCTGCTCAACGAGTGACGGCACCTCATCAAGTTCCCAGGACACCCGCCCAGGCTGCCCTGTCAGTGGATGTGATGCAAGGTCTTTGCGGCTGTCGGCTGGGCAGGTCGGGGTTGTTCCCGTTTGAACGGCACGCCGGTCCGGTCTGTCGCTCCATCGAACAGGACCGGGAGCTGCTCGAGCCTCTGACCAAGTGAGCATCGTCTACCTGGATCTCACTGACTATCTGGCCGCGCGGCCGAGATCACCGGAGTTGAAGTCGTGACGCTCACGCGGGTCACACGTCTGCCCTTGGCCGACTCGGCGTTGCATGCTCACTCAGCTGGCTTCGGGGATGTCGACAGCACAGCCGATCAGCCGAGCCTCGCTGGTGAACGCTGACGTGGACGGCTCGGCGGTTGGATGGTATCGGACTGATACCGTTGCTTCATGGCTATGACACTCCGCCTCACAGACAGCGAAAAAGCGGCACTCCGTGAGCGTGCCGAGGCGGAAGGCATCTCCATGCAGGAAGCTGCCCGTCGAGCCGTCCGAGAGTTCGTCGGTCGCAACCAACACCGCGACCGGGTTGGCGTCGCGGCAGCGCTCATCGTGAACACGCATGCCGACGCCCTGCGACGCCTCGGCGAGTGACCGAGCCGATCGAGTACCTCGACATCGACGACATCGTCGACCTTGCTCGCAATCTGCTTGGAGACCCGCCACCGATCCGCGACCTCGGCCTGCTCGGCTCCGCCGCAGCTCGACCACAAACGACCGCCTTCGGACAGGACGCATACCCCGACGTTCTCACCAAGGGTGCAGCGCTCCTGCAGTCGATCGTCAACAACCACGC
>JANNHO010000487.1:0-2577 GCA_031404435.1 Acidimicrobiaceae bacterium
GGTTGTGAGGCTCGCTATCGTCTAACCGACCCACGCCACGTCGGAACAATCTGAGCTGATAGTCCGGATACACCCCTCCCCATCGAATCCACTTCCCATAGTAGTAATTCTTTCTCGGAAGCGAATAGGCCACCGGACCAGCTTGATCGGATGCCTCTAGTACACGTTGGATTTCTGCGCGAAGATCGACACTCACGCGCTCATCGGCATCCAAAATAAACACCCAGTCCGATGTGGCACGATCGATCGCAGAATTTTTTTGTTCACCAAAACCATTCCACTTGCGCTGGGAGACATGTGGGGTAAACTCCCGACAGATCTCATCGGTGAAGACAACGTCATGTTCGAAAGCGACTACCCGCACTCCGATAGCAACTGGCCCAACGCCCGCAAACTGCTCGAGGAGACCCTGGCGAACGTTCCCGACGACCGTGCCCGCAAGATCGCCGAAACCAACGCTCGCCGCCTCTTCAACTTCCCCCGCCTCGACGGCTAGGCCGCCCGGGGTGCACCGTGTATCTGCACGGTGCACCCCGGGTTGGAGCACGATCAGGCCAACCAGGCCTTCCACACGCTCTCGTTGGCGGCCAGCCAGGCTTCGGCGACGTCGGCTGCGGGCTGCCCATCGATCTCCACCTGCGGCAGCAGTTCCAACTGCTGTTCGTTGGTCAGCGTGACCTTTCCGAGCAGAGCCCACACCGCTGGGTTCTTGGCCTCGAGCTTGGCGCTCGCCATCTTCAGCAGCGGGTCTGCCGGATACCCGCAGGCCACCTTGGCGATATCGTCGTAGCAACCATCGGTGTATTCGGGCAGCTTGACCTCGACCAGGCCGTACTTGCCGGCAGCAGCGGTCGGTGTCCACCAGTACAACAGGATCGGCTTCTTGGCTGCCACTGCACTGTCGACTTCGGCGACCGTGGCCGCTTCGGAACCCGACATCTGCAAATCGAACGGCAAGTCGAGGTTGGTCAGGATGGGCTCGTCGAACTGTGAGTAGCTCGGATCGGTTCCGAGGAAGCGACCCTTGTCTCCCGTCTGTGCGGTGGCGAACAACTTGGCGATCTCGGGATCCTTGAGTCCCTCCCACGTTGCCAGCTCCGGATGGTCCTTGACCACGTAGTCGGGCACAAACCAGCCGATCTGACCAGTCGTACCGAGTTCGCCGAGGATCTTGACCGACCCGTCGTCGATGAACGCCTGTTCCTCGGCGACGACACCCGACATCCACAACTCGGTGACGAAGTCGACCGTGCCATCGGACATGCCGGCGAACTGCGAGTTCTCGTCCATCGCAACGATCTCGGCCGGGGTACACAACTGGCCCTCAATCACCTGCTTCATGATCTCGGCCTCGACCGCCGATGCGGTCCAGGCGTTCTGGACAATTTTGATCGTGTCGCCCTTCAGCCCGTCGCAGGTCGCTGCGCCGGGCCCGGCGGCAGCGGGATCGGCCTCGTCGCTCCCGCCGCACGCGGCGACGGTCAGCGCCGCCAGTACAAACGCTGCAGCAGTCATTCGCCTTGTGGAACCCATTGATCTTCCCCCATGCAGGTCTGTCGTAACTTGCCTGCCCCATGGCAGGACGACCGCGCAAAAGCCTAGTGCGTCTGGGTGGCCCAAGCATCGTCACGGGCGCTCCCCTCGGCTACTGTCGAAGCGATCGGTGCAACCGGTTCAGGGGGAGAGTCCAGTGAGCAGCCACGACGGTGTCCAACCCGCGCTCGAGGTCCGTGAGCTCTGGAAGGTGTTCGGAGCCAAGCCCGCTGAGGCGTTGGCGATGTCGCGCGCCCAGGCACCTCGCAGCGAGGTCCTCGCTGCGACCGGATGCACCATCGGGGTTCGAGACGTCAGCTTCTCGGTAGCCCCCGGCGAGACCTTCGTGGTGATGGGCCTTTCCGGCAGCGGCAAGTCGACGCTGGTTCGTTGCCTGTCACGCCTGATCGAACCAACCGCAGGCAGCGTGCTGCTCGACGGCCACGATCTGCTGGCGATGAATCCTGAGGAACTACGCACCGTGCGCCGGACCCGCATGTCGATGGTGTTCCAGCACTTCGGTTTGTTCCCTCACCGGCGGGTGATCGACAACGTGGCGTACGGGCTCGAGGTGCAAAAAGTGCCGAAGGCGCAACGTCGCGCACGGGCTATGGCGGTCCTCGACAAGGTCGGGCTCACCGATTGGGCCACGCATTTTCCCCAGCAACTGTCGGGCGGCATGCAGCAACGAGTTGGCTTGGCCCGAGCACTCGCGTTGGACCCCGACGTGCTCTTCTTCGACGAGCCGTTCTCGGCTCTCGACCCGTTGATCCGCCGCGACATGCAAGACGAACTGATACGGCTCCAGCGCGAGGAACAGCGAACGATCATCTTCATCACCCACGACTTCGCCGAGGCCGTCCGGCTGGGCGACCGGATCGCGATCATGAAAGACGGTGAGCTCGACCAGATCGGCACACCGGCTGAGTTGGTGCTGTCGCCGGCCACCGACTACGTGCGCGAGTTCGTCACCGACATCCCGCGCGACCGGGTCCTCACCGTGGCCACCGTGACCACCGGGGCGGCATCTGGCTCCGGTCGAGC
>JANNHO010000488.1:0-6441 GCA_031404435.1 Acidimicrobiaceae bacterium
GCAAAGCGCCGCAACACCATGTCCATGTCGCCGCGCCGAGCACCACGCAGGTGTAGTTCGCCGCCGGCCACCGCTGCTGCAGCAATGTAGGTGGCTGCTTGGATCCGGTCGGTGATTGTGCGGTGGTCGGTGGCCCGCAACGTGCCTGGCTCGACCCCGTGCACCACGAGGGTGGATGAACCGATGCCTTCGATGTCGGCCCCCATCGAGGTGAGCATCGTGCACAGGTCACCGATCTCGGGCTCGCGAGCGGCGTTGTCGATCACCGTGGTTCCCTTGGCGTGCACGGCCGCGGTGAGGATGTTCTCGGTCGCCCCGACGCTGGGGAACTCGAAGGTGACCTCGGCCCCGTGCAAACGCTCGGCGCTGGCAACGACCTCGCCGTGGGCGAACTCGAACGTGGCTCCCATCGCCTCCAGCCCGGCGACGTGCATATCGATGGGGCGCGACCCGAAGTCGTCGCCGCCGGGAAGCGAGAGGCGAACCTGGCCGTAGCGGCCGAGCAGCGGGCCGAGCACGTTGATCGAGGCCCGGATCCGCTCGACCAGTTCATAGGGTGCCACCGGTTCGATGGTGCCGGCGTTGCACAGCGTCAACTCGTTGGGTGCAGATGCAACCGTCGTCACCCCGATCGCCGCGAGCAGGTCGGCCATGATCGCCACGTCGGCGATGTCGGGCACGTTCGACAACCGGTACTCGCCCTCGGCCATCAGCGTCGCCGCCATCAACTTGAGCACCGAGTTCTTCGCCCCGGGGACCACAACCTCGCCCGACAACGGCCCCGAGCGACGAACGACGATCTGGGATTCGGCCGCGCCATCGGCCTCAGGTGCCGATCCCGCCTGGGGCGACAGCAGGCCCGGCACCGGCGACGAAGAGGGCGACATGGGCAACCAGTATGCCTGCGATTACTGTCGCCACGTGCGCACCCCCACCCGACGCGTCGTACGGGTCTGGTCGGCGGAAGCTGCCTCGGACGCCTATCTCGCGCGTGACACCCTCCTGGCCGAAACGGCCGCCGACCCGGCGCACATCGACGACACTGCGATCCAGGGCGAGTTCGTCCAGCGCGAGTTCGCCCAACGCGAGGGGCCGTTCACCGAGTACCGTCGCACGGTCGAACGTCATGGCGACGAGATCCGCGACGTCACCACGTTCCGCATGGTCGTGCCATGGTTCGGCTGGCTGTTCCGCTGGCCGGTGCGGGCGACGCTGCGCAGTCACCACGTCGGCAACGGCACCCAACCGCGCTGGGCCCCACCCGACCGACTGAACGCGCACCAGGTGAAGATCCTTGGGCTGCTCGCCGCGGTGTCGATGAGCTCGGCGTTCGTCAACACCCTGTTCACCCAGACCGTCAACTTCGCCGCCGACGATTTCGGCATCTCCGAGCAGGGGCAGAGCTTCGCCGGCGTGATCGTGCGTTTCGGGATCGTGTTGGCGTTGCCGTTCACGATCCTCGCCGACCGCGTCGGCCGGCGCCGGATGATCAACCTGTTGGCGTGGCTGGCACCCACGCTGGCCTCGCTCGGTGCGCTCGCCCCGAACTTCTGGGCGCTCACCGCCAGCCAAACCGTGGCCCGGCCGCTCGGCATCGCCCTCGACCTGTTGATCGCCGTCGCCGCCGCCGAGGAGATGCCGAGGAACAGCCGCGCCTACGCCGTGAGCGTGCTGGCCATGGCCAGCGGGCTCGGTGCCGGTGTCGCGGTAATGACGTTGCCGCTGGCCGACATCGGCCCGAGCGCTTGGCGGCTCGTGTACGTCGTGTCATTGGTGTGGCTCATCGCCGCGCTCGATGTGTCGCGCCGACTCACCGAGACACCGCGGTTCGAACACGTCATCGAGATCCACGGTGTCGGGCACACTCACATCGACCGGCACCGGCTGGCGATCATCACCTCCGTCGCGTTCATGGCCAACCTGTTCGTCGCCCCGGCGTCGTACTTTCAGAACCGATATCTCGACGATGTCCGCGGCTACAGCGGTTCGGGAATCGCGCTGTTCACGATCGCAACAGCCACGCCTGCGTCGATCGGGTTCGTGCTCGGCGGCCGGGTTGCCGACACCACCGGACGGCGGCGGCTGCTAGCGCTCTCGCTGCCGATCGCGACCGCACTGTTGGTGGCCTCATTCACGACCGGGGGCTGGCCGATGTGGGTCGCCGCATTCGGCGGGGGGTTGGTCGGCGGCATGGCCTACCCGGCGTTCTCGGTGTACCGGACCGAACTGTTCCCGACAGCGCGGCGCGCCCAGGCCGGCGGGCTGATCGCCGCGATGGCCTTGATCGGCGGCAGCATCGGGCTGCTACTGGCGGGCGAGCTACTCGACCGGGGCTGGAGCTACGGCACGGTGATGGCCACCCTCGCGATTGCCCAAGTGTTCGCCGCGCTCATCGTGTTCACCACCTATCCGGAGACTGCGCACCGCTCGCTCGAGGAACTCAATCCCGAGGACGCGTAAGGGTTGCAAGCCACTCGACCACCGCAGCGGCGATCAGGTCGTCGGCACCTTTCAGGTCGTGACGACCGCGCTCGATCCAGACATGGCTGACCTGGCCGGGGATCGTGGCGGTGAACGAGGTCAGCTCGGCGGGTGTGCCGAACGGATCGTTGGTTCCGTGGATGAACAGGCACGGAATCTGTAACCGGGGCAGGTGTTCGACGCGCAGCTTGTCGGGCTTGCCCGGCGGGTGCAACGGGTACGAGATCAGGATCAGTCCCACTGCCGCGACCAGCCCGTCGGCGACCGCCACCGAGCACATCCGCCCACCCATCGAACGACCCCCAAGCACCAGCGCGGCCGGCCCACCGTGCTGGCCTTCGGCCGTGGCGATGAGGGCGGCGGCTTCGGTGGCGACAGTTTGCAGCAGCACCGGCGCGCGATCGGGGGCGCGGCGGCCGGCGAGGCGGTAGGCGAAATCGGCCCGGCGGCACGCAACCGGAGCGACAGCCCGCTCGATCGCAATCAACGACGAATGCTCGCTGCTCGACCCGGCACCGGGGAACATCAGCAACTGCAACTTGCTCACCGGAACGACCGGTTCACCGGAACGACCCGCTGGATCGACACGACAAGGGCGCGGGAGTTCGCCGGCGGCTCATGGTGTGAGGATCTTGCGGGCTTCGGCGAGATCGGCGATGGCTTTGTAGGCGATGTCTTCGTCACCGCCGTGGTCGGGGTGCACCCGGCGCACACCGGTGCGGTAGCGGACGGTGACGTCACGTTTGGAGACCTTGCCGGTGCCGACAGGGAAACCGAGCAGGTCGAGCGCCCAGGCGCGGGGGTCGGCGAGCGCGGCCAGCGAGGTGACACCGGTGCCGGCCAAGTTGGCAATGAACGACGGACCGATCGGCGCGCGCCAGCGCATCGCCTTGTGCAGCAAGGGAACGAGCAGCTCGCGCGATCCACTCTCGAGTCGTTCGACGGCATAGACCGCGCCGAGCACCTGCACCAGTGGGCTGCCATTCGGCCGCAGATCAAAGCGGACGTTGTCGCCTTCGCCCACCAATCGGTGCACGCTCACGGCAAGGCCGTGCCGGTCGACCTGGTAGCGGTGACGCAGCCGAGGCTGGGTGATGCGGTCGCCACGCCGCACCTGATCGAGCAGGCGGTGGACGTCGGGCACGAGGTCGGTGTCGACGTCGGGAAGATGCGCGGCGACGACAGCGGCGAGCAGCAGTCCCCCGAAGCCCGGCGCCGGTTCGACGGGGAGCACGAGGTGGCCGAGCGCGACGCGACGGGTGGGCGTGACCGGACGCGAGTGCCAGACCTCGAGTTCAGCGAGCAGCATGGCGGGGCGGGTTGGCGCGAAATCTCAGACGTGGGGGCGGAGCAGGTCGTGCAATGCTGCCGCAGCATCCATCACGTCGTTGAGGTCTGGACCACCGTCGACGGTGAGGGCATCGGCAACTCGGTCGGCGGCTTCACAGGTTTGGGCCCACAGGCGGGGTTGCACGCCGAAGGGAGGCGAGTCGGCTTCGGCAACATCGGTCGCGGCGAGGAGCTGCTCGAGCCCGTCGGCGTCGAGCGGGTCCTTGCGCAACCGCTCCCCCGCGAGGAAGAACGTGGTCAACAGCCCGGCCGGGGCACCATCGTCGGGTGCGGCTGCACCGGAGCGGAGGTCGATGTACTCACCGCTTTCGATGTCGTCGAGCAGCGCGTCGACGACTTCTTCGTCGGCCGTCGAGACCAGCAGCACCGCTGCTTCCCAGCGGCACGCGATGCGGGCGTCGGCCAGCGCGTGTGTCAGCACGACGCGTTCGGAATCCTCCCACTCGTCGAGGTCGTACTCGGTGCTCGGCGTCGCCGCATCCAACTCCAGTACCTGGCCCTCCTCGAACTCGCCGGCGGCATCGAACACCTGGTCGCCGAACGCCTGGTCGCCCAACGATTCACCGGAACCGTCGGGCTCGTCGCTGGTAACGATGCCGAGACGGCCTTCGACGTCGGCGATCACCAGATCGGTGCGCTGCTCGTCGGCTTCCGGAACGACCAGCTCACCCTCGATCCAGCCATGAGGGATCTCGGCATCAGCCATTGCCGAGGCGAGCTCGGCCTGCTGATCGAAGGTCCACTTGTTCAAGTCGTAGTAGACGCGGGTGGCGTCGGGATCTTCTGGGTTCCAGTCGGTCATGGCGGGTCCGATCGTGTCGTGGGGATGCCCGAGGCGACGCTATCCGTGAGCGACGGCAACGTGTCGGCCAAGGAAGGCAGCGGTTCGCCGATACTCGTCGAGTTGGTTCGCAGCCTGGCGGAAGCCGTGCCCTTCACCTTCGTACAGGCACATCTCCACCTCGCCCCCGGCAGCACGGATCCGCTCGCACAACGAAACGGATTGCTGCACCGGAACGACAGGGTCATCGGTGCCGTGGAACACCAGTAGCGGCGTGGCGATCCGGTCGGCGAACCACAGCGGCGACCGGTCGCGGGCCAGCACACGCCCGGCGGTGGTGCAGAAGTCTCCGACAAGCGTGTCGCTGTAGTGACGCTCGAAGCGGTGGCTGCGCTCGGCGAGATCGGCAAGGTCGCTGACCGGGTAGGCAACGACCGCAGCGGCGACCAGATGTGGCGCGGCGCGCAACGTGCCGAGCACGGTGAACCCACCGGCCGACCCGCCGATCAACGCGGTGGTATCAGAGGATCCGAGCCCGGCCGAGTGCGCGTACACGATCGAATCGACCGTGTCGGACACGTCAAGCTCGCCCCATCGACCGCGCAGCGCTTGCTGGTAGGCGCGCCCGTGGCCGGTGGAGCCGCGATGATCGGGCACGATCACGTTCCAGCCGCAGCGACGCCAGTACGCGATGCGGGGCATGAACGTCACCTGCCACTGGTCGGTGGGGCCACCGTGGAGCCAACACAGCAACCGCGGCGGCCCGGCAGTTTCGACGTCGCGCCGATAGATCCGTGCATGGATCGCCGAACCGTCGGCCGCCGGGAACGTCACCGCTTCCGGCTCGACAAGCGTCGCTGTCCAGCGCTGTGCCGCATCGGCGGCGACGCTCGTCGCGACAACCGTGCGCGTCGGCTGCGGCACGGCCATGTCGTAGACCACCACCTCCGTCGGGGTCTGCGCCCCGGTCCGCAGCGCGGCGAGGTACCGGCCGCGCCACGACAGTTGCCCATGCACCCCGCGGCCGATCTCACGAACCTCGCATCCGGTGACATCGGCCACGCAGAGCCGGCCGAATCCGGCTTGGTTACGGGTGAACGCGACCGACGACCCATCCGGCGACAACGCGTAGGAACGCTGCCCGAGCCCCCAACCGGGTCCGGCGTGCTCGAACGGCTCGGCTGCCACCACGCGATCACCGATGCACACGTTGTTCCACCCGTCGTTGTCGCGCACGGCCAGCAGCGTCCCATCCGGGGCGAAGCTCGGTTGTTGCGCGCTTGCCGCGTGCGTGGGGGCTCCGCATCCCCCGGCCCGGCGGCTACCATCGAGGGCCACCCGTTCGAGACGCGAGCGGTCCCACGCCATGTCCGGCACGTTCCACGCCTGCCACACGATGTCGAGCGTCGGGCAGGCCCCGCCCGCTGGTGCGCGTGTGTCGGGCCCGGTCTCGGTGAACACCATCGCCGGGCCGAGTACGGGATCAAAGCAGAAGTCGGCGGTCCCGTCGTCAAGCCGCCCCGACACCGCGCCGCCCGACACCGCGCCGAGGTGTGTCACCCAGACCTCTGCTTGGTCGACGACGTAGGCGATCGCCCGGCCGAAGCGGGCCATCGCCGGCGCCTGCGCGCTGCGGTCGGGGCCGTGCTGCGTGAGTCGCGTCGGGGCATCCCGGCCGCTCACGGAGCCGTCGGCGACACAGTCGACCCACCACAGATCACCATCGACGGCGGCGTACACAATCCCGCTGCCGTCGGGGGTCCACGTCCAGCACCCACCGCCGAGCCCTCGGCCAGTGCGCGGCGCAGGCAACAACTCGATCTCGCTCC
>JANNHO010000489.1:0-2029 GCA_031404435.1 Acidimicrobiaceae bacterium
GGGGCACCTCGCCTGTCACTGCGAACAACTGCAACTGGTTGAACGCCACCGGATCGCTGAACACGCTCTCCCTTACCGACGTGCTCGACAGCAGCAACGTATGGCTGGCAGTCCAGGTGGTGGTCGCGTCGACACTGCGCTGCGACGACGGGATCGCGCCGACGAGGCCGCCGAGGGCGGCCAACAACACGATCACCCACCAACGCCGGCGGGCTGCAGAGAGTATCGAAGCGGGTTCCAAGCTGAGACGACCTTTGGGAGAGTGCAGAAACTCTACGCCAGCGGTCCACGCTCACGCTCTCGCGGCTCCGACCGTCGTCAAGTGGCTGTTGCCTCGAACGCAAACATCTTGCGGCACATGACCACGACAGCGTTCGTTCCACCGCTGCGCGGGAACTCGACGAGCGACACCCCGCCCAGCCCAGGGGCGGCGCGTCTGCCGCAGCATCGGACTCGTCATCACCGACCTCCGCAGAAATCGTACCCGCAACTGTTTGTTGGGCGAACACGCCCGGATCGAATGCGCCGTCGGCAATGCGCCGGTGCAGTCTTCTTTGGCGCGATGACAGCTGTAGTTGTCGTTCCGCAAAGAAGACACTGCCGGTCGACCGTCGCTTCGGTCGCGCCGGCGCAGGTCTTTTAGCGCGATGCCTCGTCGGTCACGCACCAACCGTTCTGCCGACGACAGCGGTGACGATCGACGCGATCTCGGCGACCTGGTTGTCGGTGAGTGCGCTGCCGCTCGGCAGGCACAGACCGGTGGCGAAGATCGCATCACTCGTGCCATCGGCCCGGCTGCGGCACGAGGCGAACGCCGGTTGACGATGCATTGGCTTCCACAATGGACGGCTCTCGATGCCCTCAGCAGCGAGAGCCTCACGCACCATCGTTGGAGTGGACGAATCGGCGAACTGCACGCAGGTGAGCCAGCCGTTCCATTCGCTCCACTCGGGCACCGGCATGAACGTGCACACGCCCGCCAGCAGCTCGCGGTAGAGATCGTTGATCGCCCGCCGCCGCTTGACGAACCCCGGCAGCCGGGCGAGTTGACCGCGGCCGAGCGCAGCGAGCAGGTTCGACAGGCGGTAGTTGTAGCCGACCTCGGAATGCTCGTAGTGGGCTGCCGGCCGGCGTGCCTGCGTGGACAGGTAGCGAACACGATCGGCGACCTCGCTCGACGGGGTGACCAGCATCCCGCCGCCGCTGGTTGTGATGATCTTGTTCCCGTTGAACGAGAACACCCCGATGTCGGCCAGCGTGCCGGCCGGGCGACCCCGGTAGGTTGCGCCGATCGCCTCGGCCGAATCCTCCACGACGGGGATGCCCATCTGGCGGCACTCGGCCATGATCGGATCGAAGTCGGCGCACTGGCCGTACAGGTCGACCACCATCACCGCTGCCGGCAACCGGTTGCGGCGCCGCGCCGTAGCCAGCTCATCGGCCAACAGTCCGGGGCTCATGTTCCAACTGGTCGCGTCGCTGTCGATGAACACGGGTTCCGCTCCGCAGTAGCGCACTGCATTCGCGCTGGCCGCGAAGGTGAAGCTCGACACGAGCACCTCATCGCCCGGCTGCACACCCACCGCGAGGAGCGCTAGGTGCAACGCCGCCGTGCCGCTCGTCAATGCCACCGCACCCGACCACCCGGTGAGCGCGACGACATCGGCCTCGAACGCATCGAGATCGGGCCCCACCGGGGCGATCCACCCGCCGGTGATTGCGTCGTTGATCAGCGCCCGTTCGGCCTCGCCGACATCGGGTGGCGAGAGGTAGATCCTCACGTGATGGTCATGCCACCACGCGCCGCCGGATGCGATCGGTGGCCAGGCGTGAGATCAGATCACCGGACACATCGGCCATCCAGCCGTCGGCTTCGACCACCACGTCGAACGACAGTGGTGGAACCGGAACATGACTGATCAGTGAGTGAACCGGGCGGCGGTCGGACTCGGAGAGGCCGAACAGGTCTTCGTGGAGCTTCTCGCCAGGACGCAACCCGGTGAACACGATCTCCAACTCGGGCGAGTGC
>JANNHO010000490.1:0-6679 GCA_031404435.1 Acidimicrobiaceae bacterium
GAACGACGGCCTGGACTACTCCGGCGAAAGCGTCGTCGTGACCGACCGCTGCACCGGATCGCCGGAGCTCCGGATCTTCTCGCAGTCGAGGGCGCAGTCGGCCGGTCGGTTCAGCGATCTCGTCATCTCCGCGCACGGTCGATACGTCGCCCTGCACGACTCGTCGACCAACACGATCGTGCGCCTCGACCGCGATACCAACGGAAACGCCGTGCTCGACGACTCAGCACTCGGTGTCGTGTCAACTGGTTTCGCCGCGTTCACTGCGTCGCTCGGCGACGAGACAGTCACGCATCTGGCCGCCATCTCGGCGGTCGCACCAGGGAACACCGTGGCCCAGGTGTACCTGTGGGATCCCACCCGCGCAACGGGTGACCCAGCGGCACTCACGCTCGTGAGCGCCAATGACGGTACGACGACCCCCCTCACCGGCGTGGCGTCGTTCACCCCGTCGATGACCCCTGACGGACGGTACGTGGCGTTCGTCTCCTCGACCGCCGCGTTTGTCGGCGGAGCAGGCTCGGTGGCCGCCACCGACCACATTTTGGTACGCGATGCGGCCGCCAACCGCACCGCTGTGGTCAGCCGGAATGCGGCCGGAGTCAGAGGAAATGGGCGTTCCATCTCTCCGTCGATCAGCGCTGACGGCACCCAGATCGTGTTTGGCACCACGGCCACCGATCTGATGACACCGGGAATCGGCGGGATCTACAGCACAGTTCCCGCGACATTCGCAACGTCACTCGACTTGGTTGTGGCCCGCTCGACAGCTGGGTTCTACGGATCGATTGCCTTCGACCGGGTGTCGTTGAAACCCAACGGGGATCCGGTTGACCCGAGGATGGCCGGCATGTTCATGGGGCAGCCGGCCATCTCGTCGAATGGCAGGTGGGTTTCGTTCACCTCGGCGTTCAACGCCGAACTGCAAACCGGGGCAACCTCGACAACCGCGACCGACAGGACGACCAAGGTGTACGTGATCGGCCGGCCGACCTCGGTCGGGATCGCTCCGCTGGACTTCGGCGGGGTGCAGATCGGCGCGCCGTCGGGGGTGCAGCCGGTGAACGTCACGAACTCCGGCATCTCCAGCTTCTTACCGGCGGCGATCACCACCACCGGCACCGAGTTCAGCGTCGTGCCCGGCGGCAGTTGCGCTTCGAACGTCTGGCTGTCTCCCGGTCAAACGTGCACTGTCGCGGTGCGTTTCACCCCGGCCGCAGTGGGCGTCAGGACCAGCACCCTCACGGTTGCCGAGAACG
Organism: Acidimicrobiaceae bacterium; assembly: GCA_031404435.1. Classification (GTDB taxonomy): domain Bacteria; phylum Actinomycetota; class Acidimicrobiia; order Acidimicrobiales; family Ilumatobacteraceae; genus VFMC01. The sequence goes on from JANNHO010000490.1 coordinate 1,260, forward strand.
GGTTCGGGTTCCAAGCCATGTCCGCCTCCGGTCCGCTCACCGGGACTGGCACCGCCGTCCCGGTTGTCACGACGACAACAGTCACCACCACGGTGACGACTGCGCCGCCGACGGTCACCACCACGACAGCGCCGAGAACCACCACCACGACAGTGCCGCGGCAAGCTGCGCTCACGATTACGCCGAGCCCGGCTTCGTTCGGTAGTTCCGTGGTCGGTGGCACCAGCCAGGTGCTCGAGTTCGTCGTGACGAGCAACGGGAACCGCTCGGCGCCGATCACCGACGTGTCGCTGTCCGGACCGAACGCCTCAGACTTCACGATCCTCACGAACGACTGCGCAGGTGCCAACCTCCCACCCGGGGGAAGTTGCGGTGTGTTCGTGACGTTCACCCCAAGCGACGTCGGCGTGCGCACCGCAGTGCTCTCCGCTGGGTCGCCGGTCGGCACCGCAACCTCCGACCTTGACGGGACCGGCAACGACCAGCCGAACCTCCGCCTGTTGCCGAACGTCGTTGCGCTCGGAGCGGTGACCACAGCTGTTGGTGCCGGGTTTCCACCCAATCAGCCGGTGCAACTGCAGTGGGCGCTCGACGCCACGAGAACGTTCACTGGCGCAGCCGATGCAGCCGGCAACTTTGCGATTCAAGTTCCGGTGCGCCTGGACGAACAGACCGGACCGCGCACGATGAACGCCGTCGATCAGCCTGGCGCGTACTCGGGGGTGACGACACCATGTCTCATCGTCGACACCAGCATGCAGCCCTCCGCCGGGCAGAACCCGGCGCTTCCGAACTTCCCGTCGCTGATCGTTCGCGGCTGACGCCGGACAGTTCCGCCGTTCCCTACAGCTGGTCCCCTATTGCTGGAAACCGGCCAGTGACACTGCATCGACACACTGCGCGGCACCGGGTCCGGGGAGGGTGCAGGTGATCGTCACCGTCAACTGCTCGCCTCCTTTGACGATCACCGGGGAGATGGTGTGCAGGTCGTGTAGGCGGAAGTTCTCGAGGCTGAGCTCCCACAGCACCGTGGTGCCCCTCGACACGGTCAGTCGCCCGGTGTCGCCCTGCGGGTTCTGGAACACGACATCCGTCAGCGCGAAGGTCTGATCGGTGGGAACGGTGTAGCTCGCGCTCGGCGCCGTTCCCGTCTGGACTTCCAGTCGGATGTCGAATGGCTCACCGAACGGCGACGCGCTCGTGCCGGCACCGGTGCCAGTCGCAGCGCCGGGCACCGTCGTCCCAGTGGTCGGGGCGGGTGTAGTGGTCGTGGTTGTCGGACCGCCGCCTCCACCGCCACCACCACCACCGGTTTCTCCGGGTGCGGCGAGCTCGGGAATGCTTGCGGCATCGAGACGGCTGTCGATCGGCTGGATGGCCTCGCGCGCCGACGACTTGATCTCCGGCTTGACCAGTGCGAACCACAAGATGACGAGGAGCAAGAGCACCGCAAGGATGGCCAGCACCGCTTTCCAGAACCACTTCGGCAGCACTGGCACCTGGACCATCGTCGCGTCAACCATCACCGGCGGGTGCCCCGGCTCGTCGGCGCAGACGCTGAATGGCAGCGTCTTGTTCGGACCCCTCCAGAAGTATCGGGCGGGCCGCACCTTGACCTTGACGAACTGCGCCGTCCCCGGATCGACCGTCAGATGGGCCGGTACGAACTCGAACCCCAGGGTCCCCTCGGGATCGAGACCGGAGAGGGCAACGTTGATCGGACCGTTGCCGCGATTGTCGACGGCAAGGTCGTGGGTCGCCGAACGCTTGCCCTTCGAGGTCCGCGGGATCAGTTCTGCCGAACGGTCGTCGTAGGGCAACACGTCGATCACGCCTTCTTCGACCGACGATCCGTGCGGGTCCTCATGCGAACTGGCCCGGACCGCGAACGTGGCGCGGCCAGCGGGGATCGAGGAGATCTTGGCTGGGCGGAAGACGACGTCGACGGTTTGCTCGGCACCTGGGAACAACGAGATCGACGGTGGCTCAACGGCCGCCCAGGAGGACGCGTTGCCCAGGACTTGCAGGTCGAACTGATCGACGACTCCGCCGGTGTTCCGCACGCGCAGCTGTGTGCGTGCATCGGCCCCAGGGACGACGATGAGCTCGTGAACTGACAGGCTGGTGCTAGCTCCCATTTCAGCCACGCTACGCCGCAGCCCCCTGCGAGGGCCATAGGAAACCGACCCTCGGCCGGGGCGGTCCGAACTGCCCGAACGGGCATCCTGGCTAACCCGTCGGGGCGGGATCCGCAGCGTGGAGATGTTGTGGAGATGTTGTGGAGCCGTCTGTACCGCCGGACGTGGAGACTTCCGGTGGCCGGAATGTGAATCGGCTCGCAGTCAGGGGTGATGATGGGATCCAAGATTCGAGTCTTCGTGTACAGCGATGACGCCATCTCGCAAGCGGGCATGCAGACACAGCTGCGCGGCCAGCCCGACGTCACCGTGTGCGACGAGACGATGATCGATGATGCCGAGGTCGCCGTGGTGATCGTCGATTCCGTGGACGACGCTGCCTGCCGAACGATCCGGGCGATCCAGCGAAACGGGTGCCCTCGGGTGGTGCTGGTGGTCGGCGCGCTTGACGACACCAGCTTGATGGTCGCGGTCGAGCTCGGCGCGTGTGGCGTGTTGCGCCGCCGCGAAGCCACCTCGGAGCGGGTGTGCGCTGCGGTCATCGCTGCCGCCGGTGGCGACGGCACGTTGGCCCCTGATCTGCTCGGACGCCTGATGACGCAATTCGGCCGGTTGCAGCGAGAGGTCCTGGCGCCACGCGGCATTGGCCCGGCCGGGTTGTCGAACCGTGAGGTCGAGGTGTTGAAGATGCTTGCCGATGGTCAGGACACGGCGGCGATCGCCCACACGTTGGCGTACTCGGAGCGGACGATCAAGAACATCATTCATGACGTCACCGCACGGCTCAACCTCCGTAACCGAAGCCATGCCGTCGCCTACGCGGTGAAGTCCGGGCTGATCTGACCGCGTCATGATCCACGAAGTTGACGAGACGCTTCGATCGCTGATCACGCGCGACGTCGTGAACAGCTCGCCGGTGGAGATCAGCTTCGAGGCGCCGACGCGCGAGTGGGCCGCCAAGCGCACCAATCCCACGATCAGCGTGTACCTGTACGACATCCGTGAAGACGTGACGCGCCGGCAGGTCTTCTTCGAACTCGTGCGCGACGACGCCGGCAAGGTGATTGAGCGACGCCAGCCGTCACGCCAGTTCCGGTTGACCTACCTGATGACCGCGTGGACCCAGCGACCCGAGGACGAGCATCGCCTGCTGTCGGACCTGCTGGCATGCTTCCTCAAGCAGGACTACCTGCCACCTGATCTGCTCGTCGGTTCGTTGCGTGATGCTGGGCGAGTCGTGATCTCGTCGGTGGCGATCCCGATCGGTCAGGAGAAGCAGATCTCCGAGGTGTGGTCGGCTCTCGGTGGTGAACTCAAACCGTCACTCGACCTGTCGATCGTCGCTCCGATGGAAACCGGCAGGCTGTTGCCAGCCGGCCCGCCGGTCACCGAGCAGCCCCGCTTCGTCGTCGCCCGGCCCGACGCTGCACCCGAGGACGCTCAGCCACAGCCAGGGCGTCGCAAGAAGACTGCGCCGGCGGCCGAACCCGCCGCTGTGCCCGACGAACCAGCAGCTGTCGCTTCGCCAAGCACCGGTCCCTGGAGCGCCGACGAAACGGTGCGGTCCGGACACAAGGACGATCCTGGACGCATCGTTCGCATCCGCCAGTTGCCCTCTCGATAACGCGGGCGGCAGCGATCCGCCGCGACGCGAACCAGTTGCTCCGCGACGGACGGCACAGTTCTACTGGGCGGCTTCGCCGGTCGGGTGCGTTGCTCGTCGTGGACGCCGTCGAGTCCGAACTGGTCGAACTGCAACCGCAGTGAGATCACGGAAGCCGTGAGGTCGCGGGGGAGGACTTTGTACAGTCCGACTGTCCGCACGAGGTGATCGCTCGCGGGCGAGAGCTCTACGCCGAGCAGTTCAGCGTTACGCCAGGGTGCGCTGCTTGGTCGTGCTATGAACGGAAGCCGGCGAAAAACTCCAAGCTGATGGTCCCATCATCGAGGGTGAACGTTCTCGGGATCAGCGCGCTCGTACCGGACCGCACGAGCGGAGCCCCCTGTTCCGCGGCGGCTTGGAACAGGACCGGCGGTGCGTCGTCGAACGTGAAGTAGAGCTGGCCGGTCAGCTGCTCGGCTGCTGACGTGAAGCCGTGCGCGGGGTTTGCCTGGAGGTCGGCCACGATGTCGTCGATCGGCGTGCCGGAGCTCAGCGGTGCAGCGATGGCCATGTCATATGCGTCGGCGATAGCGGTCATGAGGGCTGCGAGGCCGTTGCCGTTGGTCGATCGCAGGATTGACGAGAGCCCGTCTTCGAGCCGTCCGCTGGCATCGTCGCCGGCGAGGTAAACGACGACCGAGTCGTCGAGCACGAACTCGATCTCCCGCGACGTCTCGGAGAAGCCGATCTCGCTTGAGCCGTAGGTTCCGTCCTCCGACGGTGAGCACTCCTTGACACCGTCGGCGCACGGCACGAATGCCCGCACCGAGATCTGGAGCAGGGTCGGATCATCGGGTGACCAGCCCACGACCTCCAGGGAGTAGGTGCCGTCGGCGAGCGGCGCGGGAGCCTCCGTGAGTTCCGGCGATGTCGGCCCGGCAGAGTTGGCGCCGCAGCATCCGGCTTCGAATCCGGACGGATACGCATCGACGTCTGTCCACGCGATCGCCGCCGGTGGTGGTGGTGTCGTCGTCGCGGTTGTCGTGTCGGGTTCCGAGTTGTCCGGTGGCGGTGTCGTCGCGACCGAGTCTGTGGGGTCCGAATTGGGCGGCGGCGGGGACGTCAGGGTTGTCTCGGGCACCGAGTCGGTGCTCGTCGACACTGCGGATCTGCTGGATACGGGGGTGTCGTTGCTGCCGCACGAGGCGACGGTCAGGATCAACACGGCGAAAAAGGCTAGGACTCTCATTGTTGTTGGACGTCGGGTCGGCGCAATGGGTTCCACATCTTTCATCCGTGCAGATCTGTTGGCTGAGCGCGCGGCAATCAAACACCCTCGCGCGCCACGGGCCGGCAGGTCCACCGGAAGGTGTTCGGGGTCGAGCCGATTTGCACCGTGTTGGAGGTCGCTCCCGTCCACCGATTGCGGCGCCAAGGCGGCCCGTACCCTGAGCGCCGACGCGCCGTTATGCGTGGCTCGCTCGGTCGACCGCAGTAGTGATTCTGGGCGGCAGGTTCTGTGCGCGCTCTCCGAACGAAGTAGTCGCGACAGGATCTGACGACTTGCTGGGCCAGTTCGGGCTCGTGTGCCCACGTGGTCAGGCCGCCGGTTGCTTCCGCTAAACGCGTATCCTCGCCCACGGCGGCGAGACGCTCGCGGAGTTCACCGTCGTTGCCGG
>JANNHO010000491.1:0-8452 GCA_031404435.1 Acidimicrobiaceae bacterium
GTCGCGATCGACTCCGGCTTCAGTTCGGCGTCCCAACGACGCATCACGTCCTGCCAGATCCGGTTCTGGAACGCAGCGGCGGCGACCCCGGTGCGGCGCCCAATTTCGTGGCCGATCTCGTCGGGGCTGCGTTGGCCGTGCAGGCCCGGAGCATCGATGGGGGTGACCTGAGTGTAGGGAAAGCCGTTGACGAAGGTGAGCGTGATCCCGTCGAGCAGCACGCCCCAATCGGCGAAGGTCTCGTTGAAGCCGCGGCTGAAGCCGGCGGGGTACACGGCTTGCAGCATCGCGGTGATGGAGGCGGGGAAGTGGGCGCGATCCTGGCCCCATGGCCCCGGCCCCGGAGCGTGCCATTCCATCGCCGCGAGTGATGTGTCTGGTTGTTGGTCGAGTGCAGTCATGGCCGCTTCGTCCCTCCGTTTGTCCCCACGCCAATCACACCACGAGTCGACGCTGCTGTCCATGTCTTGTGTCACATTTGAGGATGTGTCATCGATCACACCGGCCGCGGGTGCCCCGCGGTCACCGACGATGAGGCAGAATTGATGTCGATGGACAACAACGCTGTGGTGCCTCATTTCGGCCTGGTCCTCGACTGCGCTGATCCCGCATGCCTCGCCGCGTTCTGGTCCGAGGCCTTGGGCTACACCAACGTTGGCTCGGCCGGCGCGTACGTGGCGCTGTACCCGCGTGCCGGGGATGGTCCGAAGCTGTTGTTGCAGCGCGTCGCCGAGCCGAAGGTTGCCAAGAACCGGATGCACCTCGACATCGAGATTCCCGACATCCATGCCGAAGCCGACCGCCTGATCGCGCTCGGCGCACGACGTCTGAGCGACGCCTCATCCGGCGGGCAGATGAGCGAACACGGCAGCACGTGGATCATGATGGCCGATCCCGAGGGCAACGAGTTCTGCATCTGCGACAACGGGAACCCATCCGCCGGCTGAGGGGTGCGGCGCGCCGTTTCGAGCATGACGGGGATGGGTAGTAGATCCGCGTGACGACTGCATCAGCGAGCGAAGAGACCTTGGTCGAAGCCATTGCTCGGTTGCGCGGCGAGGGGTACGGATCGGATTTCGCCGCCACGGCCGACGGTCGCCTCCTCTGTCGGGCATGTGACGCGGTCTTCGATCCGGCCAGCATGCGGATCGAACACCGGGTCCGGTTCGAAGGTAACTCGAATCCTGATGACGAGGCGATCCTGCTCGCGCTGGTGTGCTCGTCCGGATGCAGAGGCCTGTACAGCGCCGCATTCGGGCCGGACACCCCACCGGAAGATGCTGCCGTATTGCGACGCCTCGCCCAGGCCGCGACGACCAACGAACCCAGTCGAGCACCGTGACCAATTGAACCGATTCGCGTCTCGACGCGGCCACATCAGCAAAAACAAGCGAGGAGCTACGAATGTCGGGTGTCGCCATCATCACCGAAGCGTGTATCGGTACCAAGGACCGGGCCTGTGTCGATGTCTGCCCGGTGCAATGCATCTACGAGTTCGACCCGGCGACCAACCAGTTGTTCTCCGAAGTCGAGGCGGGCAGCGGAACGATCGAGAACACGCACACACCCGGCGCCGATGCGATCGGCATCTTCGCCGACACGATCCTGTACGTGAACCTCGACGAGTGCACCTCGTGTACGGCGTGCTACCAACCCGATGTGTGCCCGGTTGGGGCGATCTACTCCGAGGAGGTTGTGCCTGATGGCTCGCCGAGGGCGAAGTACAACTCCACCGATCCGAGCACCGGCCACGACCACACGTTCTTCATCCAGCTCAGCCGCGACGTCTTCGCCGACTGAGCGCCGCCGGAGCGAACGATGCCGACCGTTGGTACCGTGGCGAGGGTCGAGACCTCCACAGGGATCGGCCAGATCCCGGGCCGCTTGTAACGGTGCCGGGGTCACTTCGTTTTCAGCAAATCATGTTCAGCAGGTCATATCGACGGACTGGGGATCAGGACGGAGTTTCCGCTGAACATCGCCGGCGTGCTCTCGACCGTGTAGCCGAACAGTCCCGCGCAGCGGGATCGGGGCATCGAGGCGCCGCGCTGCGGCAGCGATCGTGTCGCTGGCGCTGATGCTGATGCCTGGCTTCCGGCTCTGTCGGGTCAACCGACGGTGGCCCCCACCCTGCACGACGGCCACCGGGTGCAGCGCATCGTCGATGCCGCACGGCAGAGCTCGGCCGGACGAGGCTGGGTCAGCCTCTGAGGCGTGTGTGCAACGTTGCCGCAAGGGTGCCGATGTCGCCCAGCGAACGGAGCAGATCGTTGAGATGGGTGCACGTCGACACACCGCGCAGATCGGCCCGGACGAACTGCCGGACGGAATCGACATGCGTGCCGACCATCCGGTCGGCGCTCGCCGCGGCCACGGGGCATTCGACGAAGGGCAGGACCCGGGGGACCGCAGCGCACGAGGTGAACGTTTGGGTGGTCTGGTCGACACGAGCCGTCAAGGAATACTCGTGCAGCACCGTCTCGGTGCCGTCAGGACCGACATGGCTGTCGCGGAACATCGCCGTGATCGCCAGGCTGATGTCGGCGATGTCGGCGGTGTCGGCGAGGGCGATGTCGACAACGCGGCGGCGGCGCATCCAGCCCATCTGCATCGGAGCCATCTCGTGCCACGCCAGTGGGTCGTCCCCCGAGAGCTCGGGAGCGCGCGGACCGACCGTGACGGGGACGCCGTCGCCGTGGTGCACGGACGTGAGCATCGTGCCACCGGTGCGCCATCCCGAGCAGATGTCGTGCTGGCTCGCGATGCCGTCGCTCGATTCGAGGCTGCCGCTGTACAGCAGTGCGTAGCCCGAGATGAGCGCGGCGACGGGCAGGTCGTCGAGCAGGAGCGCGAGCGAGGTGCCGGTGGCGACATCGTCGGGCAGCGCGTCGCGTACTGCGTCGCGGAAGCCGACGGCAACGGTGCGCCCGATGAGCAGCTCGGCAGCGGGCCTCGCCGGCGTGGTGTGCAGCTGGAGCAGCGTGCGGTCGCCGCCGATCACCGCGTGGGCCGATGCTTCGTCGGCCACCTCGGCCGTGCGGTCCAGCGTGATCAGGTCGCGTGCGCCGCCGATCAGTTGCAGCTGCCCTGCTCGCGTCCCGATGTCGACATGGCTGGTGCGCCGGATCGACGGTGGCCGCCGCGACACCGTGGATTCAACCGGGGAGCGCATCGCGCTGGAGTGGTGGACCGTCGTGCTCGAACCTGACATCATCGTCAACTCTAGGTGTGCGCAGTTCAAGGGGGAACGATTCATGTACGACGTCATGCAAGGTGTTCGGGTGATCGAGGTGGCCGAGCACACGTTTGTGCCGGCCGCGTCGATGGTGTTGGCCGACTGGGGTGCCGATGTGATCAAGATCGAACGCGCCGGCGGCGATGTCGCCCGGCACATGAAGATCCTGCAACGGCCGGGCCAGAAGTACAACGCCTTCTTTGAGGTCGCCAACCGCGGCAAACGCTCGATCGGGCTCGATCTCACCAAGGCCGAGGGGCGTGCGCAGCTGCACAAACTGCTCGAGAATGCCGACGTGTTCATCACCAACCTGCGTGCCGATGCCCGTAGCAAGATGGGTATCGAGCCGGCCGACGTGATGAAGATCAACCCGCGGATCATCTATGCCCGCGGTACCGGCTACGGGCTGCACGGCGCGATGGCCAACGACGGCGGTTTCGACTACCCGTCGTCATGGTGCCGCAGCGGTTCGGGATTCGTGCAGACACCGCCTGATGGCACCCGCCCTCCAGCACAGCCCGGTTCGGTCGGCGATCTGATGGGCGGGGCCACACTGGCCGGGGCGATCTCGGCCGCATTGTTCCGGCGGGAACGAACCGGCCAAGGGGCCATCGTCGACAGCGCGTTGTACATGGTCGGCGCCTACATCATGACCCAGTCGCTGGCCGGTGCCAGCCTGGCGGCCGAAGCGCCGCCCATGCCTGCAACCGCAACACCCTCGGGCTCGGCGCCGGGCTTTCCACTGATCCCGCTGGTACGCCTCTACCAGACCAGCGATGGTCGCTGGATCTCGTTGTGTTTCCTGCAGGACAGTTGGTTTCCCGACCTGGCGCGTCATCTCGGTCGTGACGACCTGATCGACGATCCGCGGTTCATTGGCGAGGAGGCAAAGTTCGTGAATGCCGCAGTATTGATCGCCGAGCTCGACGCCGCGTTCGCCTCAAAAACCTTTGCCGAGTGGAGGGTGATCTTGGCGACCTTGACGGGCGTGTGGGCACCGCTGCTCAGTCCCGCCGAGGTGATCGCCGACGAGCAGGCGCTCGTCAACAGCTTCGTCATCCCGGTTACCGACGATGACGGCGACACGTACCTCGCCGCGGCGTCGCCCGGCCAGTTCGACGAGCAGCCGATCGGTCCGCTGCGGGCCAGCCCTGGCTACGGGCAGCACACCGATGAGGTGATGCGCGAGATCGGATTGTCCAACGAGCAGATCGCCGCGCTTCGTGCCGCCAGTGTGGTCGTGTGATGGGCGGGTCTGATCTGGTTGCCCGGCATCGTGACGGACACGTGCTGGTCATCACGCTGCAGCGCGACGCCAAGCGAAACGCGGTCGACCGTGCCTTGGCCGACGCGATCGACGCAGCGTTGAACACCCTGGACGATGACGACTCGTTGTGGGCCGGAGTGCTCACGGGATCGAAGACGTTCTTCAGTGCCGGAAGCGATCTCAACTCGGGCGGCGATTACAACACCGAGCGGGGCGGCCAGTACGGCATCATCCGGCGTGTACGGCGCAAGCCGCTGATCGCGGCGGTCGAAGGCCCGGCACTCGGAGGCGGCATGGAGATCGTGCTCGCCTGTGACCTGGTCGTCGCCTCGACTGCGGCGCGGTTCGGTCTGCCGGAAGTCTCGATCGGCCTCATCCCCACGTGCGCTGGGTTGTTCCGCGCTCCGCAGTCGCTACCGCTCAACCTGGCCCGAGAACTGATCCTCACCGGCGAGCCGATCGGTGCCGAGCGAGCGCACGCGGCGGGCTTCGTCAACGTGGTGTGCGAACCGGGTGGGGCCGTAGATGCGGCCGTGCTGCTCGCCCAGCGCATCTGTCGCAACGCGCCCCTGTCGGTGCAGGCATGCCTGGCGGCGGTGAACGGGTTACTCGACGCCGATGCGCCGGCTGGTTGGGCCGCGACCGCTCAGGCATTGGCGTCGATACAGGGAACACCTGATCAGGTGGAAGGGGTACGCGCCTTCTTCGACAAGCGCCCGCCCGAGTGGACCGGCCGCCGCGAGTAACGCTCAGGCTGGCTGGTCAGGCGGGCTGCTGCGGCGCGCCAGGGGCAAACGAGCGGACGTGGATCACGTCGATCATCTGCCCTCGTGGGCGGGTGATCGCGAACACGATCGCGTCGGCCATCCACGCCGGATCCATGCCCGGCCCGGCCACGCGCGTGAGGTAGCCGCTGGCATCCCAATCCGCCCAGACCCGTTCGACATCGCTAGGCGCGAAGTTGTCGCCGAACGCGGTGTCGGCCACCGAGCCGCTGGTGTAGCGGGTGACGCGGATGTTGTCGGCTTTGAGCTCGTGCACCATCATCTCGCTGAACGTGTCGAGGCCGCCCTTCGACGCGCCGTACAGCACCATCTGGGGCATGTACTCGCCAACGATCTCCGACGACACGTTGACGATGTCACCCCCGCCGGCGACGCGCATCAGCGGGATGGCAGCGCGGGTGGTGTAGATCGGGCCGAGCAGGTTGACGCCCATCACGAACGCGATGTCGTCGTCGCTCGCGTCTTCGATCTTGCGGATACGGGCCACCCCGGCCACGTTCAACAACACGTCGACGTGTCCGAACTTGTCGGCAACCTCAGCAAAAGCGCGCCGCACGCTGTCGGGCTGGGTGATGTCGCACACGATCGGTGTTGCCGCGGCACCGATCTCGGCGGCGGCTGCGTTCAGGCGTTCCTCGCCTCGGGCCAGCATGACCACGTTTGCTCCGGCCGCGGCACATGCGCTAGCCGCGGCACAGCCGATCCCGGCAGATGCGCCGACGACGACGACGACCTTGTTGTCGAGATGCTGTCCCATGGTTCCCCCTGATGTCGGCTGCGCGGCGGATGCCCGGCCCTTCGTAGAAAGAGGTTACTATTTGTTTCGACGACGACTTCTCGGGGGAAGAAATGACAGCACTGGATGAATCCAACAATGTCGGCCAAGTGTGTCCGGTCACGCACTACGACACCATCAACGTGGCCTCTGCCGCGCCCGGCTGGCACTTCGACAACTTTGACGCCAAGCGCGAGGAAGCACCCGTTCACCAGGGCCTCGCCGGGGGGCACGAGTACTTCCTCGTCACCCGTCTGGCCGACATCCGCGCCACGTTCCAGAACCACGGGGTGTTCTCGAACAGCTCCGTCACCCCATCCGATCCGAGTCCGCCGTACAAGTGGATCCCCGAGATGCTCGACCCCCCGGTTCACACCAAGTGGCGCCAGCTGCTCGGTCCGTTGTTCACGCCGGCTGCGGCAGGCGATCTCGAGCCGAAGCTGCGCCAGCGCTTCGGTGAAATCCTCGACAACGTGGCCGGGCGCGGCTCGTGCGATTTCGTGCACGAGGTCGCGCTGGTGTTCCCGAACACGATCTTCATGGACATCATGGGGTTGCCGCGTGCCGATGCTGCGTTGTTCCAGAAGTGGGAGGTCGAAATCCTTCACGGTGGACGGGTGTCGCCGGAGGACCAGCAGCGCCAGTTCGCGGCGATGATGGCCGTGATCGGCTACTTCTCGGAGCTCATTGCCGAGCGCCGCGCCGACCCCAAGGACGATCTGCTCAGCATTGCGCTCGGCTGGAAGATCGATGGCGAGTCGATCCCCGATCAGGAGCTGCTCGATTTCTGCCTGCTGATGTTCATGGCCGGCCTCGACACCGTTGCCGCACAGCTCTCGTTCAGCTTCTGGCACCTGGCCACCCACGACGGCGACCGCAGTCGCATCGTGGCCCAGCCGACGCTGATCCCTGGCGCGATCGAGGAGTTCCTGCGCTTCTACGCGTTCGTCACGCCCGGACGCAAAGTGATGTCCGACACCGTGATTGCCGGCTGCCCGGTCAAGGCCGGCTCGATGGTGTACCTGCCGATCGTGTCGGCCAACCGCGACCCGCGTGAGTTCCCCAACGCCGATCAGGTCATCATCGACCGGGAGAACAACCGTCACATCGCGTTCGGCGCCGGACCGCACCGCTGCCTCGGTTCGCACCTTGCCAGGGCCGAACTGCGGGTCGCGATGGAGATGTGGCACGAGCGGGTACCGAACTACCGCCTCCAGCCCGGTGTCGAGCTTCGTGAGCACGGTGGACAGATCGGCCTCGACAACCTGCCGATCGAGTGGGATGTCTGAGGCCCGCCCGATGGACACCTCACGACACAGTGGCCGGGTGGCACTCGTCACCGGCGCAGCATCAGGTATCGGACGGGCCACGGCGCTGCGCCTCACCGCCGAGGGGGCGTTGGTCCTCGCTACCGATGGCAATCACGATGGGCTGGCTGCGCTCGTTGCCGAGAGTGCAACGATCCACACGGTCACCGGGGATCTGCGCGACGGGTCGTTCATCGATCAACTGGTGGAGGCAGCCGAGGCGGTCGGACCGGTGCAGATCCTGGCCAACGTGGCCGGGATCATGGATCACTTCGTGCCCGTCGGCGAGCTCGACGACGAATTGTGGGACAGCGTGCTGGGGGTCAACCTGACCGCGCCGATGCGGTTGTGCCGCAGGCTTGTCCCGCTGATGGCCGCTCGCGGTGACGGGCGGATCGTCAATGTCGCCTCGGTCGCCGGGCTTGGCGGGTCGGGTGCTGGTGCCGGTTACATCGCCAGCAAGCATGGGCTCATCGGCCTCACCAAGCACATCGCCTACACCTATGGCCCGCAGCAGATTCGTTGCAATGCGGTGTGCCCCGGCGGCGTTGCCACCAACATCGGTACCACCGCAGCGCCGACGGTGCCGTGGGCGTTCGAACGCCAGATGCTGTCGATCGCCCTCGGTGAGCGCACCGCTGAACCCGACGAGATCGCCGCAGTCATCTCGTGGCTCGCCTCCGATGAAGCCACCAACGTCAACGGCATCGTCATGCCAGCCGACGGAGGCTGGAAAGCCGCCTGACCCGCGCCTGTGACCGGCGGTCAGGCGGGTTTTGGTTCGCGGGGGAGGCCGAGGGCTCGTTCGCCGAGCAGGTTCTGCATGATCTGATTGCTGCCGCCCGAGATTGTGTACGCCTTGGCGTAGAGCAGTTCGTCTTGCCAATGCCCGCCGTCGAGAGCATCGGGTGAGTCGGTGGAGAGAAGGCCGTACACGCCCTGCATGGTGACGGCGTACTCGGCGAGATCCCAGTTGAGCTGGGCGTAGCCGAGCTTGGTGAGCGGTACGTCCATCTCGCGAGACGTGCCACTCGTGCGGCGCTGCGTTGCTGCCTGGGCGACGAGGGTGGCGATCTCGACGCG
>JANNHO010000492.1:0-19024 GCA_031404435.1 Acidimicrobiaceae bacterium
TGCCGGCACGGACGTGACGATCGTGGTGATCCATCGTCGCGAGTCGGCGGGATCGATCACGTCATCGATCTCGAAGTGCGAGGCCGCATTGAGCGCCTTGCCGTGTTCGTACATCCGCTCGACCATCTGCTGATAGGTATCCTCCCGTTCGGCCGGGTCGTCGATCGCCGCCAACTCGTTGCGGTAGCCCAGACGAACGGCTCCCTCGAGGCCCATCCCCCCGAACTCGCCGGTGGGCCAGGCCACGCAGGCGAGCGGAGCCTTCGTGCTGCCACCCATCATCGCCTGCGCCCCGAGCCCGTACGACTTACGCAACACGATGCTGATCAGGGGCACCGAGACGTTCACACCCGTGACGAACAGTCGGCTGCAGTGTCGCACCAAAGCGGTCTGCTCCACTTCGGGGCCGACCATCATCCCGGGCGTGTCGACGAGTGTGACGATCGGTAGGTCGAACGCGTCGCAGAGCTGCATGAACCTGGCGGCCTTGTCGGCGCCATCGCTGTCGATGGCCCCTGCCAGGTGGTTGGGGTTGTTGGCGATCACCCCGAGCGGGCGGCCATCCACCCGGGCCAGTACCGTCACCATGCCGAGCCCGAAGTCGCGCCGCAGTTCCAGCACCGAACCCACGTCGAACATCCCGTCGATGACAGCGCGCACGTCATAGCTGCGCTGGCGATGCTCGGGGACGGCGTGGCGCAGCAGGCGCTGATCCGGTTCGTCTCCGTGGTCCACCGCACCTTGGAAGTACGACAGGTACTGCTTGGCCACCCGCACCGCCTCGGCTTCGTCGGCGACCACGATGTCGACCACCCCGTTGGCGCGCTGCACCTCGATCGGTCCGATCGCGGTGGGTGCCACCACCCCGAGTCCGCCGCCTTCGATCATCGCCGGGCCACCCATGCCGATGTTGGAATCGACGGTGGCGATGACCACATCACAGCATCCGAGGATCGCCGCGTTGCCGGCAAAGCAGTACCCGGCGTTGACGCCGACGAGGGGCACCAGCCCACTGAGCCGGGCGAAATCGTGGAAGGCCCAGCAGTCGAGGCCGCTCACCCCTGTGCCATCGGTGTCGCCGGGACGTCCACCGCCGCCTTCGGTGAAGAACACCACGGGCAGCCGGAGCGCCTCGGCGACATCGAACAGGCGGTCCTTCTTGCGATGGTTCTGCAGGCCCTGTGTACCGGCCAGGACGGTGTAGTCGTAGCTGACGGCCACGCATTGCGCTGCGTGCCCGGCGAACAGATCGCCGTTCACCCGCCCGATCCCGCCGATCATGCCGTCGGCGGGTGTGCGGGCGATCAGGTCGTCAAGGCTGCGTCGGCGGCGCTGCGCGGCAATTGCCAGCGCGCCGTACTCAACGAACGAGCCGGAGTCGACCAGGTCTGCCACGTTCTCGCGTGCCGTTCGGCGCAGCAGCGCACGCCGCTTGGCGACGGCGTCGGGACGGGCATCATCGAGGCCGATCGAGTGACGATGGAGCGACTCGGCTAAATCGGGGCGAATCCGCTCGAGGTCGACAATTGGCGGCGCGACCGGCGGCACGGGCCCGGACGCGGACGATGGCCCATCTGAGCCGACGGCAGCGGGCTCGAACCAGGCGAGTGCGTCGCCGGCCATCACGGTCTGTCCAGCTGCCACCAGCAGCGCCGTGACCACCCCGTCCGCCTCGGCATCGACGCCATGATGCATCTTCATCGACTCGATCAACAGCATCTGGCCCCCCCGGCGCACCCGTTCGCCCACGGTCACATCGATGCTGACGATGGTCCCCTGCAGCGGCGACGAGATGGTGACGCGGTCCACGTCCGACGACCGTAGTGCCGGGAGACGGCTGCGCTGCGATACGGTCAGTGCCCATGGCCGCCAAGCATGGCGAATCGATCATGGTGCAGGTGTCGGGTCACGAGATCTCCGTGTCGAATCCCGACAAGGTGTTCTTCTCAGCAGCGCCGTCGGCAGCACCGTCCGCCGATGGCACCGGCCGTGGGGCCACCAAAGCCGACCTGATCCAGTACTACCTGGCGATGGAGCCGGCGGTGATGCGGGCGATGCGTGATCGGCCGGTGCTGCTGCAGCGGTTCCCGAACGGTGCCGAGGGTTCGTCATTCTTCCAGAAGCGGATTCCCGATGGGGCGCCCGAGTGGCTGACCACCACGGTCGTCACCACCCCGAACGGCACCACATCGAATGCGCTGGTCATCGCCGATCTGGGGCACCTGATCTGGGCGGTGAACCTCGGCTGTCTCGGCTTCCATTCCTGGCCGACGCACGCCGCCGATCCGGAACACTGCGACGAGCTGCGCATCGATCTGGACCCAGGCCCCGGCACCACCTTTGCCATGGCTCAGGAAACCGCGGTCGAGGTTCACCGGCTGTTCGACGACGTCGGTGTTCGCGGCTACATCAAGACCACCGGCAACCGTGGGCTGCACGTGTACGTGCGGCTGCTGCGTCGTTGGGACAGCGTGGCGGTGCGTTCGGCGGCCGTCGCGGTGGCCCGTGAGCTTGCTCGCCGCCGACCGGACCTGATCACCGATTCGTGGTGGAAGGAAGAGCGAGGCGAGCGGATCTTCGTGGACTTCAACCAGAACGCACCGCATAAGACCGTGTTCGCGCCGTGGTCGGTGCGCGCCCGGCCGCATGGTCCGGTGTCATGCGGGTTTGCCTGGGACGAACTGGCCGGCATCGACCCGAATGCGCTCACCATTGCCACCGTGCCGGCACGTATCGCGGCTGCGGGCGACCCCTGGGCGGACATGGATCTCCACCCGCAGTCGCTGGAACCGCTCCTCGACATGGTCCGCGCCGATACCGACGCCGGACTGCCCGATGCACCGTGGCCGCCGGTGTATCCAAAGATGCCCAGGGAACCGCCGCGGGTTGCACCGAGCCGGGCCAAGAAGCCGACGTGATCGACTCAGCGGCCGACGAACACCTGGACTACGTAGACGATGCCGTTGCGTGACACCACGCCGAGGCCGACTTGGTTGTATACCGGATTTGTCATGTTCGCGTAATGACTGGGGGACGCCTCGAGGGCGATCTGGGCCTCGCTCACCGAACCGGCGAGGGCGACGTTCTCGCCGATCGAAGACCATCCAGCGCCGACACCGGCGGCCAGGTTCTGGGAGTGGAAGATGGTGCCGCGGTTGGCCATCCGTTCGGCCTGCGCCTCGGCCTTGATGTTCAGGTCGGCTACTTGTACCAGCTCAGAGAGCCCTGCACTTGCCCGGACCTCGTTGAGATCGGTGAGGTTCGAAGTCTCCTCGGTGCCCGTGCAGGCGCCGAGTGTGAGCCCGACGATAGCCAGCATCGCGAGCACCTTTGCCGAACGTTTCCGCCGTGTCATCAATTTGTCTTTCATCGCCTGATTCATCGGTAGATCCCTTCGTCGACTACACCGCGACATCATTCTGTCACATAACTGTCATGTTTGCAATGATCCACGCCGTGGTACAGGCCCAGAACCCCCATTTGCGGTGGGACCCGCCAGCGGCCCGATTCAGGCACGATCCTCGCCCCCAATCCATCGCCCGCCAATCCCAACAGCGGTCGGCAACGAACGGCCGACATGAAGTTCTCGATCGATCACTACCAGCGCATCGTGGCCCCCGTGGCCGTCAGCGACCTCGATCTTGAGCGCGCCTTCGCCACGCCACTGCCCGAGCCGGATCTGCGCTGCCTGCGCTACATGCACGACATCGAGCTGCACACCGTGTGCTATCTCCGTGACCTGCTCGTCACGTCCGCACACCGCGACCCGGAGATCACCACGTTCCTCACGATGTGGGCGTACGAGGAGTTCTGGCACGGAGATGCGATCGCCACCGTGTTGCGCGCCCACGGCGAAGAGGCCGGCCGACCCAGGGTGGCCAGGCTGCGCGGACGGCGTCGGCTGGCCGAAGCGACCGCACCGCTGCGGCACATCGCCGGTTCGGCGATCATCGGACCGGCGATGTCGGCAGTCCACATGACCTGGGGAGCGGTGAACGAATGGACCACCCAAGCCGGGTACGCGCGCCTTGCGGCCACCTCGTCGCACCCGGTGTTGACCGAGTTGCTGCAGCGGATCATGAAGCAGGAAGGCCGCCACATCGACTTCTACGCTACGCAAGCCACGGAGCGCCTCGCCACAGATGCGCGGGCACAGCGGTTGACCCGCTTCGCACTGAAACGGATGTGGCGCCCGGTCGGGTCCGATGTGATGCCAGAGCCGGAGGTGCGCCACCTCATCGGCCATCTGTTCGGCGGCGACGAGGGCGCCACGATGCTGCGGCGGATCGACCGGCGGATTGATCGCCTGCCGGGGCTCGCCGGGCTGAATCTGGTGACGACTGCTGCGGCGCGTGTCTCCGGCGCTGCCACGTAACCGGCTGCCACGTACCCGGCTGCTCGCGTTGCGGCGGCCGTAGGCTCGACTCCGGTGAAGAACCTCGATCTGCTGTCCGAAACGGCGCGCCGGCGCACGTTCGCCATCATCAGCCACCCAGACGCGGGCAAAACCACCCTCACCGAGAAGTTCCTCCTCAATGCCGGGGCCGTGGTCACGGCAGGGTCGGTGAAGGCCAAAGCGGGTGGGCGCGCGGCGACCAGCGACTGGATGGAACTGGAACAGACCCGAGGCATCTCGATCACCTCGGCAGCGATGCAGTTCACGTTCCGCAACCATGTGTTCAACCTGCTCGACACGCCCGGCCACAAGGACTTCAGCGAAGACACCTACCGGGTCCTCGCTGCGGTCGATGCGGTCGTGATGGTGCTCGATGCGGCAAAGGGCATCGAACCACAAACCCGCAAGCTGTTCGAGGTGTGTCGCTCACGCAACCTGCCGGTGATCACGTTCCTCAACAAATTCGACCGACCCAGTCGTGACCCGCTCGAGCTGCTCGACGAGATCGAGACCCAGATCGACCTCCGCCCCACACCGGCCACGTGGCCCGTCGGCGACGGCGAGGACTTCCGCGGTGTGATCGACCGCCGACGAGGCGTCTTCAGCCGGTTCACGCGGACCGCCCGCGGCGCCACCTTGGCCCCGGAGGAGCTGGTCAGCTTCGACCAGGCCGCCGCAGAAGAGGGCCGCGGTTGGGTGCGGGCGATCGACGGCTGTCACCTACTCGACGCCGTTGGCGCCGACATCGATCTCGAGTCATTTCTCGCCGGCACCTCGACGCCAGTGTTCGCCGGGTCGGCGCTCACGGATTTCGGAGTCCGCCACCTGCTCGACGCGGTGGTCGAGCTGGTGCCATCGCCGGTGCAGCGAATCGACCAGGCCGGTGGCCACCGCTCGATCGACGCCGGGTGCAGCGCGTTCGTGTTCAAGGTGCAGGCCAACATGGACAAGTCGCATCGCGACCGCCTCGCGTTCGCCCGGATCTGCAGCGGACACTTCGAACGGGGCATGACGCTCACAATCTCGCGCACCGGTCGGCCCTTCGCCACCAAGTACGCTTCCACGGTGTTCGGCGCCGAGCGGTCCACGGTCGAAGAAGCATTCCCGGGCGATGTCGTCGGCCTCGTCAACGCCACCGACCTGCGCATCGGCGACACGCTGTACGATGGCGAACCCGTGACCTACCCCGGATTGCCGTCGTTCGCCCCGGAGTTGTTCACGGGTGCACGACCACTCGATACGAGCCGTTCCAAGCAGTTCCGACGCGGCCTCGAAGTGCTCGAGGAGGAAGGCGTCGTCCAGGTGCTGCGCGACCCCGACATGGGCGACAGTTCGCTGGTGCTTGCCGCCGTTGGGCAACTGCAGTTCGAGGTCTTCGCTCACCGCCTCGACAGCGAGTTCAATGCCCCGGTCGAGCTGACCGGCTCGCCGTACCAGGCCATCCGCGGCACCGATGCACAAAGCGCTGACCGTCTTCGGGCCATCGGCGGCATCCGCATCCTGACCCGTGGCACTGACGGCGCAACCGTCGCGCTATTCGAGAACAAGTACCGCTTACAGCGTCTACTCGCCGATGAACCCGAGCTCACCCTCACCCCACTCAGCATCGACGGCTGAACACGCACACCCAGGTCCTGTTCCTCAGCGAGTGTCGACGGCACGGGTGGGGGTGATTCCGGCGAACACCGACCCGGTCCAGCCGAGGAGGTCGACCACCACATCGGTGCCGGTCGAACTGAACACGCACACGTCACCACTCGCGTCGGGGCGCACGAGCACAAAGTTGGCCCGCGTCCCGCCACGCACCACGTTGAGGTTCGACGCGGTGGGCAACCCGGTGCTGCATGGATAGGCCGTGAGGAACCCGTCGCCGGTGGCATCGACAGCGGTGAGATTGAGCATCACCCCGGTCGCGTCGTCGGCAACATCGGTCCGGCTGCGCACCTGCAGGATCACCGTGCCACCCCCGGGGCCCGGACGGCGAGCAGGTTCGAGACGCGTGTCGACCAGACGCGCCGGAACGACCAGCCCGAGCGATGCGGCTGGAGTGAACGCTCCGAAGACGTCGACGACCACGTGGGTCGCCACGTTCGACGTGACACAGATGCTCCCATCGCTGCCTGGGGCGACCACCACGAGGTTGGCTGCGGTGGCGCCCGCGGCAAAGTTCACGTTGCTCGTCCCACTCGGCGCCTGACCGCACGGCGTGATGGCGACAAACCCGGCCGCAGCCGGCTCGGTGGCGGTGACACTCACCGCCACGGCTGCGGCGTCAGCGGTGACCCCTGCCCGGCCGCGCACCGGCACGACCAGTGTTTCGCCGCCGGCGGGTCGGCCCGCCGGCACTCGCTCGCGTGTATCAAGCAACCTGCTCGGCGTGACCGGAACGAACCCGGCACCCGTCGGGAACGACCCGCCCACATCGACCACGACATGCGCCGACTGGCTGTCGAACACGCAGATGCGGCCATCGGCACCGACCGGGACGATCGCCGCGGCGGCCACAACCTGATCACGGACGTAGTTGGCGTTGCTCACCAGAGGCGGGTGCGAGGTACAGGGAAACGCGGTGAGGTACCCCGCAGCGCGTGGCCCAACAGCGGTCAGGTTGACCGCCACCGCCGCCGCACCGGCACCGGCGACACCACTGACAGGTACGACCGTGGTTGCACCCGTGGCGGGCCGCGACAGCACGTTCCTTGCGGTTTCGGCGATGAGGCCGCTGTAGAGCGCGGCACCCGTGGAGTTGAGGTGGATTGCGTCGTAGGTGATGCCGGGTCGGTCGGCGATCGCCGCCCAATCGACCAAGGTGAGATCGGGGTGTCGCTGGAGAGCGCGTTCGAGGTGGTCGTTCACCGTCGGGAAGTACCAGTAGTACGGCTGCACCTGTTTCCATGCCCCCGCCGAGATGTACTCGGGCTTCACCTCGCGCAACGTCACCCACAAGATGTGCTTGACCCCCGCCTCGCGGAGCGCGGCCATCATCGAGTCGATCGAGCGGTCGAAACGGGCAGGGTCCCAGTACGGGTAGTTGTGCCCACCGGCGACAACGGCGACGTCCCCGAACACCGACGGTGTGGTGGCCATCCGCGCGCGCACGTGCTGGGACTCAAGTTGTTCGACGAACAGTGCCGGGGTGCCGTCGACGGTCACGAGCCAATCCGCTGGGAACGCGAGCGGCAGCGCAGCCTTGGCGCCCAGCCCGACGGATTCGGCGACCACGTAGACCCGTTTGGCCGGCGGCGGGAGCGGATCGCCAGGAGCCTCGATCCGCAGTGCTTGCGGCGTTGGCGCGGGTACCGCTGCGGTCCACCATCCGGTGGTATCGAACACGACGTTGGTCACCGCCAGCGCGGCGATGCACAGCCGCCCGCCCGCCGCAGTGCCAACGGTGACCGAGTTGGCCATCACCGTGTTCGCGGCCGCGTTCACGTTCGATGTGGGCGGCGCCTGCGCGCAACCGTGGGCAGTGAGGAAACCGTCCCGGGCGGGTCCGACGATCGTCAGCGTGCCGGTCACCGCCGCCGCTTCGGGAGGGGCGACACGAACGTCGACGGTCTGGCCCGCCCCGTGCACCGGCGTCCAGCCGCCGGTGCCGTCACGCGTGTCATAGGTGCGCACGGGCACCGCCGGGGTGAACCGCAGCGAGCCTGTTGCGGAAAATGTTCCCGTGAGGTCGACGACGACATCGGCTGACACGTTGGTGAAGATGCACACCGCTCCCCCGGCACCGACCGGCACGAACGCTGCGCCGGCAACGGTCTCGGCCGCACGGAAGTTCACGTTGGACACCGTTGGCATCGCATCCCCGCACGGGTACGCGGTGAGGAATCCGGCTGCGGTTGCCGCAGTCACCGTGAGGTTGAGCGCAACAGCGGCCACGCCAGTCGGCGCAGCAACCGTGAGCATCGTGGCGCGGCCGGTGTCGCGCGTGTCGAGCAGCCGGGCCGGCACGACCGGTGTGAAGCGGGTGCCGACCGGGACGAACGCCCCCTGTACGTCGACGATCAGGTCTGTCGCCGCGGATGTGAACACGCACAACGTCCGCTCGGCCGACACCGGAAGCACAGCCAACGAGCCGCGGTCGAACCCGGCCGGATAGTTCACACTCGACACGAACGGGCGCTGCGGACCGCACGCATACCCGGTCAGGAAGCCTGCTCCCGCGGGACCGGCGCTGGTGAGGTTGACGGCCACGGCGGTGGTGCCGACCGGTACCCATGCGGTGAGGTCGACGGTGCGCACCTGCCCGACTGCCAGTCGCGCTCCCGCCGTGTCGCGCGTGTCGAGCACGCGTTGCGGTGCCAGCGGCAGGTAGTCGCTTGCCGGCCCGCTGGCTACAGGCAGCGCCGCGTCGACACCGGTCCGCCGGGCGACGGCCAACTGCGCGGTGATGTCGGCCCCCAACAGCACCGAACGTTGGCGGTAGGCGATGGTGTCACGGAGGTGGATGCCGTCCCAACCCAGCGCGATCCCGGTCGCGGCCTGCGCCGCCGGCCAATCCCAGACGTGAAGGTTCCGGCGCTCGGAGGCCACCAGATCGAGGGCCTCGTTGTAGGCCTGGGCCTCCGCAGTGAGCGTAAAGATCCGTGTGATCTTGCTCCACCACACCTGCCGATCGGGGCCGATCGCGTCGAGCATGTACCGGATCGTGCCGGCGTTGCAGGTCACATTGGCCGCGCAGAATCCGACATCGTTGTTTCCCAGGTTGACCGCCACGTTCGGCGCGTCCCAGCCCCCCTCGCGCCACCACCTGATCCAGTTCGCGGTGGAGAACTGGCTCGTCGCCGACTGGAAGTTGCCCGCCGAGTATCCGAGATCGGCACGGAACCGCACCGGCCCCCAACCGCGCTCGGCGAGCAACGTGGGCAGCGACGGATCGTAGCTGGCACCGACGAGGACCGAATCGCCGATGACGGTGATCGCACCGAGCGGTCCGGGGGTGGCGAGGTCGATCTGCGTAGCGGCCGCCGAGGCCACCGGTACCCCAGGTGCCAGCGGCACCCCAGGAACGAACGAGACGACTGAGGCCACAACGGCCGCCGAGGCCCACCTCACCAGTCGGGTGACGCCCGATCGCCGACCCATGTTCACGTCGTGTCGTCTCATCGCCGCCATCCGCCGACCATAGCTGAGGCCCACAGGGCGGGTCCCGTAAGCTGCTGGCACCATGGCGCGTCCGGGCATTGCACATCAGCCTGCGCTCGACGGGCTCCGTGCTCTGGCGGTGGCTGTCGTGCTGTTGTTCCACGCCGACGTACCCGGCTTCGGCGGCGGCTACCTCGGTGTGTCGGTGTTCTTCACCCTGTCGGGGTTTCTGATCACCAGCTTGTTGATCGCCGAGCAACGCGGCACCGGCACCGTTGGTGTCGGCACGTTCTACGTGCGCCGTGCCAAGCGGCTGCTCCCGGCCAGCCTCGCATGCATCGGCTTGATCGCGCTCGCGGCGCTCGCCACGGACTGGTTCGACGCGGTCACCACGATGCGACGCGACCTGCTGGGAGCCACGCTGCAGGTGGCCAACTGGGTGTCGCTCGCCGGCGGTGGTTCGTATCAGGAACTGCTGGCGCGTAGTGCTGGGCAGGCCTCGCCTGTCGAGCACTATTGGTCGCTGGCGATCGAGGAACAGTTCTACTGGCTGTGGCCGCTGATGTTCGTGCTGCTGTGTCGAGCTGCTCGCTCAGCTCGAGGCCAACTGGTCACGGTCAGCGTTGTGACGGCGTGCTTCGCAGCTGCGGCACCATTGATCGCGGCAGTGTGGGGCGCCGACGCTGCGTACTGGGCGACCCCGGCGCGGGCGGCAGAGATCCTTGTCGGCGCCCTGTGCGCGTTCCTGTGTGCGTCCCTGCGCGAGTCCCCGGTCGCGTCCCGGCCACCGGCCTCGGCGCTGCCTGACGTGGTCCGCTGGCTCGCTCCCATCGGTCTCGCCGCGCTGGCCGCGGCAGTTGTCATGTTTCCCGCTGCCGGGGGCCCCGCCTACTCGGGAGGCCTGCCACTTGTGGGGGTGGCCAGTGCCGCAGTGGTGATCGGCCTGCAGGTACCGGGGGCCGCTGCGGTCGCCCTGTCGCACCCCGTGCTGGCGTGGTTGGGCCGGATCAGCTACGGCGTGTACTTGTTCCATTGGCCGATCTTCCTCATCCTCGACGAACCCCGCGTCCACCTCGCCGTTGGCCCGCTGCTGGCGCTGCGCCTCGCCGCCACGCTCGCGCTCGCGCAAGTTTCGTTCGTGCTCGTCGAACGACCGATCCGCACCGGGCTGTCGTGGCGTCCGGCGATGGTGGGCACCACGGCTCTCGCGGGGTCGGCCGCGGTGGCGCTCGGAGTTGCGGTGGCGATCCCGGGACCAACCAGCGACTACTGGCGGGTGGCGGGCGACGCTGCCACCGCCGCCGCCATTCAGCCAACCGGCGCCGGCACCCTGGCCCCACTCACCGCCGGCGGCCCCGCATCGACGTCGCCAGCGATGCCTGCCGCGGCGGGAACAACCGCCGCCACGCCCGTTGACACACCATCTCCGGGCACAGGCACCACCGTCAACACAGGCAATACCGTCAACACGGTCGTGCCGTCATCGACGGAGGTCGCGCCATCATCGACGGAGCCTCCGATGCCGACGCTGGAGCGGCCAGTGCGCGTCCTCGTCGCGGGCGACTCGACTGCTGAGGCCACCGGATACGGGCTTGCGGTGTGGGCGATCGAGCAGCCGCAGTTGGCACAGGTGTCGATCGACACCGAGAAGGGCTGCGGATTCGTCCGCAACGGCGAGCGATTGGTGCAGGCGTGGGAGCCGGTGCCCGCTCGCTGCAACGAGTGGCTCGATCAGCGGTTGCTCGCGTCCGTACGCTCGTTGCAACCCGACGTGGTGATGTTGCTGACCACCTCGTGGGATGTGCTCGACCGGCGGTGGAGCGCAGATGAGGCCCGGACTCCATTCGATCGCGAGTTCGCCGACCGGATCGACACCGATTTCGCCATGCTGACCTCCACACTGCTCGAGGCCGGCGCGGGTCACGTTGTGTGGGTCCGCGAACCGGTACCAAACGTGTTCTGGTGGGACTCCGGCCAGACCCAGGAGGACCCTCGACGTCACGCGGTGCTCTACGACTCGATGGATCGCCTCGCCGGCGAATCCGACGGCAGGGTGAGCGTGGTCGACCTTCCTCGGTGGCTGAGTGACAGCGGCCTCGACGTTGACCACGACGCCCGCCCCGACGGCGTGCACTGGTCCCCCGACGCGTCGGCCGCCATCGCCAGAGAGTTCCTCGGCGAACGGTTGGTCCGCGCCGCCCTGACGCCCACCGCAACCGCATGATCTGGGCGGAGTGATCTGGCGCAATGATCTGGGCCGGTCATGCGGGAGGTGCCCGACGACACGCTCGCCTCCGGCCGTCGTGACGTATCGTGCGTATGTGGCTCCGATCGAGATCCGGGTGTGTGGGCGTTCCAGCACGGTGACCATCAGCGCGTCGGCAGCCACCACCGAGGTAATGCTGAATGGTGTCGCGGTCCGGCCGACGAGTCCGTCGGTCTACGAGTTGATCGGTACATCCGGCAAGCTGCACGTCGAGTGCCCGGAAGGCTGCGCCGTCTCGGTCAGCACCGCGTCGGGCTCGATCACCACACGAGGACGACTGGGGTCGGTACGGGTGATGACGGTCAGTGGAACCGTCCGGCTCGAACTCGCCAGCGATGTCGAGGCGCGAAGTGCGTCGGGACGGATGAAGATCGGCGACTGCGACGGCTGCTGCCGGGTGGTCACCGGGAGCGGACGGATCGAGTTGGACAGCTCCGCTGACGTCCAGATCTCCACCGTGTCAGGCCGGGTCGATGTGGGCCAATTGCGCAGCCGTGGTGCGATCCGCACGGTCACAGGCGCGGTGAGCGTCGATGCCGATATCGACGCCCAACTTGAAGTCCACACCGTCAGCGGCAAGGTGGCTGTCGAGCTCCCCGCGTCGGCGACGGGCACGATGGCGCTGCGATCGGTGACTGGCCGTGTGTCGGGAGAGCTCGCTGCGGGTGATGGAGCACACATCGAGGTGAGCAGCATCTCGGGAGCGATCGAGATCCGTACAGGGTGAGTGCGCAGGTCTGCGGAGCGATCGTGTTCACCGACATCGTCGGGTTCACCGAGCTGACCGAACTGCACGGTGACGAGGTTGCGCTGAAGCTGGTCGACGCGCACGAGGTTGCGGTGCGCTCCATTCTCGGCGAGGGGTCGCGAATCGTCAAGGAACTGGGCGACGGCATGCTGTTGTGGTTCGACTCCGCACTCGCAGCGATGTCGTCAAGCCTGCGGTTGCAGGGCCGCTTGACCGACCTCGAGGTCGACACGTTTCCGCTGTGGGTTCGTGTCGGCGCGCACTTCGGTACTCCGCGCCAGCGCGGCGACGACCTCATCGGCCGAGATGTCAACCTGGCATCACGAATCGCGGCCGTCGCCGCACCCGGCGAGGTGGTGGTCTCGGAGGCCTTCGTCGATCAAGTTGGCGTGGAATCGCGCGCCGCCGGCACGCGCGAGCCAGCCTCGTTCTGCTCACTCGGTTCGGTGTTCGTGAAGGGCATCGCCACCCCGGTGCCGTTGTACCGCGCCGAACCGCACATCTCGTGACCGAGATGGGTCAGGGTCGTTCGACGGTGCCGTCGGGGCGCCGGGCGAAACGCTGCGGGTCGAAACCGTGAACGGGCTCGTTGCTTGGCCACGGCCAGCCACCGAACTGCGTGTCCTGGTAGTCGCGGAACGCCTGCTCCACGCCGGCCCGGTCGTTCAGTACGAACGGCCCGTACTGCGCAACCGGCTCGCCGATCGGGCGGCCCTGCAACACCAACACCTCGGCCCCGGCAGCACTCGTCATCTCGAATGGTTCGACGGATCGCACGACCGCACCCTCGCCCGTGGCGAGCGTGTCGCCGGCGAGGGTGACCGCTCCGCCGTCGAAGACGTAGAGCACCCGCACCGTGTCGGCGTGCTTGGCTGCGGGTAGCGTCCACGATCCGCCTGCGTCGAGGCGGGCGTGCCAGATGGCGACGTCGTGTTCGGCGTCGGCGGCCCACGAGTTCGGCGGCGGAACCGGCGGCACAAACCCCGCGTACTCCCCCGCCACGACGGTCACCTCGGTCACTGCACCGGTTGGACCGGTGTGGGTGACGTGGGGGATGTCATCGTGCCATAGCATCGAGAAGTGCGGGGGCGCCATCTTGTCGGCGCGTGGCAGGTTGACCCAGATCTGGAACAGCTCGAGTGTGTTCGGGCCGTTGGCGTCAAGCAGCGGGAACGTCTCGGAGTGAACGATGCCGCTGCCGGCGGTGAGCCACTGCACATCGCCGCGACCGAATCGGGCTGCAGCACCGAGTGAGTCGCTGTGGTCGATCAGCCCACGACGAACGAACGTGACCGTCTCGAACCCGCGGTGGGGGTGCTGCGGGAAGCCGGGCACTTCGGCCCCGTGGTACATCCGCCAGCCGTCCTTGCCCTCGAAGTCCTGGCCGAGCTGGCGGCCCTCGAGCGAGGCCGCCGGGCGGAACGAGCCGTCACCGTTGGGGTACGTATCGAGGTGGTGCACGCAGAACAGGAACGGGTCGACGGTGGGCCACTGAAAGCCGATCGGGAACCGTTCGATGATCGCGCTGGACGACGTTGTAGCCGAAGTACTTGCGTGCGCAACATTCATGGTTCCATGGTAGGGCATCGCCGGACAGAACCAACGCCAGCCGCTCGACACGACACGGCATCCGCCTACAGTCTCGGCTGATGTCGACGACGCAGGACCCAACGCTCCCCGACCGTGCCCGGGTGGTCGTGATCGGCGGGGGCATCATCGGCTGCTCGGTCGCCTACCACCTCGCCCACGCCGGATGGCGCGATGTGGTGCTGGTGGAACGCGATCAGCTCACCTCCGGCACCACCTGGCACGCGGCCGGCCTGATGGTTACGTTCGGCTCCACGAGCGCCACTTCGACCGAGATGCGCACGTACACCCGCGACCTCTACGCCCGCCTCGAGGCCGAGACGGGGCTTGCCACGGGGTTCAAACCAGTCGGGTTCATCGAGTTGGCCAGCGACCCTGACCGGCTGGAGGAGTACCGCCGTGTCGCCGCGTTCAACCGCTTCTGCGGCATCGACGTGCACGAGATCGGACCCAGCGAGGTGGCCGATCTGTTCCCGCTGGCACGCACCGACGACCTGCTCGCCGGGTTCTACGTGGAGGGCGACGGGCGGGTCAACCCGGTCGATGTCACCATGTCGCTGGCCCGCGGAGCCCGCCAGCAGGGCGCCACGATCATCCAGGGCGTCACCGTCACCGGCGTGACCACGCGCGACGGTGCCGTGGAATCGGTCGCGACCGACCAGGGCACGATCGAGGCTGAGTACGTGGTCAACTGTGCCGGGATGTGGGCACGCCAAATCGGCGCGCTGAGCGGCGTGAACGTGCCGCTGCAAGCGGCCGAGCACTACTACCTGATCACCGAGCAGATCGAGGGCATGAATGGTTCGTGGCCGGTGATCGAGGACCCGGCCAACTACGGCTACTACCGCGAGGAGGTCGGCGGGCTGATGATCGGGCTGTTCGAGCCGGTGTGTGCTCCGTGGAACGTCGGCGGGATTCCCAACGACGTGTCGTTCGCCTCGTTACAGCCCGACTGGGACCGCATGGGGCCGTACGTGGAGCGGGCGATGAGCCGGGTCCCGATCTCGACCGAGACGGGGATCCGGACGTTCTTCTGCGGGCCGGAGAGCTTCACCCCCGACCTCGAGCCGATCGTCGGCGAATCGCCGGAGGTGCGCAACTACTTCGTCGCTGCAGGGCTCAACTCGATCGGCATTCTCACCGGTGGCGGCCTCGGTCGGTTGGTGGCGCAGTGGATCATCGATGGCCGGCCCGACGTGGATGTGACCGGGATGAACATCGACCGCCTGCACCCGTACCAGTCGAACCCCGAATACCGGCGCACACGCACCGTTGAGTCGCTCGGAATGGTGTACCAATGCCATCTCCCGAACCGCTCGATGTTGACGGCGCGCGACGCCAAGCGCTCGCCACTCCACGACCGCCTGGCGGCACACGGCGCACACTTCAAAGACGTCAGCGGATGGGAGGGTGCTGACTGGTTCGCCGGTCCCGGCGAGACTCCAGATCCCGGCGCGCTCACATGGGGCCGGCCGGCGTTCTGGCCGCACTGGCGCGACGAGCACATCGCCGCTCGGACCGCCGCGATCGTGATGGACATGTCGTTCATGTCGAAGTTCCGCGTGCAGGGCCGCGACGCCGGGCGGGTGCTCGATCGTCTGTCGGCCAACGCGGTCGACGGACAAAGCGACACGATCACCTACACCCAGTGGCTCAACGACGCCGGCTGCATCGAGGCCGACCTCACCGTCACCAAGCTGGCCGACGATTCGTTCCTCGTAGTCGCCACTGACACCGCGCACCGTCACGTCGAGGCCATGTTGCGACGTGCTACCGAAGCGCACCACGCATTCGTCACCGACGTCACCTCAGGGCTCGCCCAGATCAATCTGCAGGGTCCGCTGTCGCGCGACGTACTGCACGCGCTCACCTCCTTCGACGTGTCGAACACGGCGTTCCCGTTTCGCTCCGCCCGCGAGATCGACATCGGCTTCGCCCGCGTGCTGTGCGTACGGATCACGTACCTCGGCGAGCTCGGCTACGAGTTGTACGTGCCGACCGAGCAGGCGGTCCACGTGTACGACCGTGTCCTCGACGCGGGGGCGGCGTTCGGATTGCGCCACGCCGGGCTACACGCGTTGAACAGCCTGCGGATGGAGAAGGGCTATCGCGACTACGGCCACGACATCGACAACACCGACGGTGTGCTCGAAGCGGGGCTCGGCTTCGCCGTGGCGCTCGACAAGTCCGGGGGCTTCACCGGTCACGCCGCCGTCGCAGCACGCAAGGCCGCCGGCCCGCTACCTCGGCGGATGGTGCACGTGCTCGTCGGCGATCCCGAGCCGATGCTGTTCCACGCCGAGATCGTCCGCCGCAACGGTGTCCCCGTCGGCTACATCCGTTCCGCAAGCTACGGCCACACCGTCGGCGGCGCAGTCGGGCTGGCAATGATCACCGCCGATGAACCCGTTACCGCCGCCTATCTCGCAGACCCCGCCGCCGAGTGGACCATCGAGATCTCCGGCCGCCACTACCCCGCAACCACCTCCCTCTCACCGTTCTACGACCCCACGAACACCAGAATCCGCTCCTGACAATCCGCCATCTCCACCGATCTGGGCAGGATTCGCTTCGGAAACCGAGAGGAATCCTGCCCAGATGTTTTGGGTGGGCAATACTCGGGGGATGAATCAGGTCGTCATCACGGGGACTGGGCTGTTCACTCCGCCCGAGAGCATCAGCAATGCCGAGCTCGTTGCCTCGTTGACGGAAGCGGTGACCCGGTGGAACGCCGATCACTCCGCCGAGATCGCCAGCGGCGAGCTGACCGCACGGGCGACGCCAGACGAGGAGTTCATCCTCAAAGCGTCGGGCATCCGCTCGCGCTATGTGATGGACAAGGTTGGCGTGCTCGACCCCGATCGTCTGCGGCCGCGCCTGGAGTTGCGCAACGAGGACCAGCTCGGGTTGCAGGCCGAGATGGCGATGCCTGCGGTCCGTGACGCGTTGGCGATGGCGGGTCGCGCCCCGTCCGATGTCGATGCGGTGATCGTGGGCTGCTCGAACCTGCAGCGCGCCTACCCCGCCGTGTCGATCGAGATTCAAAACGAGCTTGGTGCCGGTGGGTGGGCCTACGACATGAACGTCGCGTGCTCGTCGGCGACATTCTCGATGCAGGCTGCCGTCGATGGCTTGCGCAGCGGCTCGGCGAACTGCGTCGTGGTGGTCAACCCCGAGATCACCAGTGGGCACAACAACTTCGAACTGCGCGACTTCCACTTCATCTTCGGTGACGCGTGTACTGCGGTGGTTCTCCGACAGGTCGAGGTCACTCGACGGATACCGGCTGGTCGGCTTCCACTGGGACGGCTTGGGTTCGCGATCGAGGATCTGGTCGAGGTCGAGTTCGAGGATCGCCACCCGCTCGGTCACCTCGAACGCCTCGAGCACATCGGGCGCCACCTCGCCGACGGCGCCGAGCGGATCGCGCCCCGCCTGCAACGTCGCCGAACGAGTCGCGTGCAGACCGTCGGGCACCTTCGACTGGTCGAGCCGTGCGCCGGTGCCGAGCGCGGCCGCGAGTTCGCGCCACACCGCGACGACCGCTGGTGCGTCAGCCCCCGCGAGCACAACGGCCAGTGCCTCGTACTCCCCCGGCAGTTCGCCTTCTGCGGGCGGGTACACGTGACCGATCTCGAACAGCGCGACGCCGGAACGACGGTGCGACTCGTTGTACGCAATCGCCCGCAGCAGACCGGGCCGCAAGGAGGTGCGTAACACGCTCTCCTCGGCGACCAGCGGGTTCGTGATCCGCAGCGCCTCGGGTGGCAGGCCGGCCTTGGCCAAGGTGTCGGGAGCCAGGAAGGGATTGGGCATGGCCTCGGAGATGCCGAGTCCGAGCAGCACCTCACGGGCGAGGCGGCGGCGGTGTTGCCGAACGCTCAGCTCACCGTGGACGACCGACTTCGGGACGGTCTTGCCGATGCGGTCGTAGCCGTGGTGCCGGGCGACCTCCTCGATCACGTCGACCTCCTCGGTCGAGTCGAGCCGCCAGCTGGGGAGTACGACCGAGCGGGTGTCGCCGGTGCCCGAGACCGTGTAGCCGATGGGATCCAGCAGCGACGGCAGGTCGTCGGCAGCCAGGTCGGTGCCGAGGATCCGATTCACGGCACTGATGCGGACGTCGGCGCTGCGGTGTTCGGCGGGAAGGTGCTCGGACCGCGCGTCGACGGCGCCGGCATGCACGACCAATCGCGGGCAGGTCTCGGACAGCAATTCGACGAATCGGGCGATCGCGGTCGGCATGCCGTAGGGGTCGACGCCGCGCTCGAAGCGTGCCGATGCTTCGGAGCGCAGGTTCGTACGGGCAACGGTCCGGCCGATGCCGACGAGTGAGAACCAGGCCATCTCCAGCGCCACCGTGGTCGTCGAGTCGTTGATCTCGGTGTCGAGTCCACCCATGATCCCACCGACGCCGATCGCCACATCGTTGGCGTCACAGATGAAGAGGTCGTCGGCCGTGAACGTCCGCTCCTCGCCGTCGAGCGTCGTGAGCGCTTCACCGTCGGCAGCCAAACGGACGCGGAAGCCGCCCCCGCCAAGGGTGTCGAGGTCGTACGCGTGGTTGGGCTGGTTGAGTTCCAGCATCACGTAGTTGCTGACATCGACCACGTTGCTGATGGGACGCATGCCGGCCACAGTGAGCCGGCGAGCCATCCACTCGGCCGACTGCTTCACCTCGATGCCGGAGATCACGGTCGACGTGAATCGGGCACAGCGATCGCCGTCGATGATCTCGACGGGCGCGACGCGCTCGTCGCCGGTCACGGTCGAACCCGGCGCGGGCGGACGGAACTCGACACCGAGCTTGGCGGCGAGATCGCGGGCGACACCCACGTAGCCCCAACAGTCGGGGCGATTGCGGGTGACATCGGCGTCGATCAGCACGTCGAGCGTGAGCCCGAGCGCCTCGCCGTACGGCCGCCCGAGGGTGACATCG
>JANNHO010000493.1:0-4535 GCA_031404435.1 Acidimicrobiaceae bacterium
GAAGCAGTACACGACAATCGTCCGGTTCTGCTCGATGTCTCCCATCGCCCGGCGATCCATGGTGTCGAGCGGCACGTTGATCGCCCCGGGCAGGTGCTCCAGCGTGTACACGCTCGCTGGAAGCACATCGACCAGCACTGCACCGCGCTTGATCAGCTGTTGGGCCCGGTCGACATCAATCCGCTTCATGGCAGCCCGCCGTCATCGTCGTCACGGGACGCAAGTACCCGCTGCGCTCCCCGGTCAACCCACGCAGCCACGAACACCGCCGGCCATCGTGTCCCGCATGCGCCCACTGCGCACGTTGAACACGATCACACCTCGGTTAGCCGTGGCGGATCACGTCGAAAGTGCGGCAGGCGGGGATGCGCATCGACGACCCCATCTCGGCATCGAGCGCATCGATCTCATTCTGGGGGATGGCGCGCCACGACCCCTCGTCGGCCCAGGTGATCACGGCGTGCACCTCGTGGGGTCGAGCCCGCTCGACCCACACCTGCTTGCCGACGAAGCCGGGCTGGCGTTCAAGGAACCGGCTCCAGACCTGCTCGTCGGTGGCAAGCCACTCGCCCAGGCCGGCCGGATCGACCGTGAACGTCAGGAACTCGATCACCATCACCTCGAACCTAGCGGTCCCTCACTTGACCGGGTCGCCACAACGCCAGGCCATCCGCTGACACGCAGCGCGGCATTGGGCATGCGGGCGAGGCTGAAATCCCAGGGTCCGCGCACCGCCAGATCGCGGATCGGCCTCAGCGACAGGACGAGACGCAACTCGATCGCGGCGTGAGCGTGCGCGGCGAGCAGATCACCAACGGGCTCGACGGTGAGCGGCTCGACAGCGTGCGTACAGATCCACTGCCCGCTGGCATCGGCCCACGGATCGAACGCCGCGGCGTCGAACGCGTACCGGTACACCTGCGTCGACCGCATCCGTTCGAGCCAACCGAGTTCGATCGCGTGCACGCGTGTCGCTTCGGTGGCGAACGCGTCTCGGAATGCGGCTTGCTCGTCCTGGTTTCGCGGCCAGGCGGTCACACGCGGGCACTCGCGCGGGAACCAGTACAGCGGGGCGTGGTCCTCGTCGATCGCCCACACAGCCGGCGGGTGGGACGGGTTCGTGCGCGGCACGTGGGGAACGAACTCGTGGATCGTCGGATTCTCACTGAAGTGAAACAACACCACTGCACGAGCTTCGCGCATGCGTTCTCGTCGTTGGCGCACCGGGGGTGGCAGAGTTGGCCCCCACGTCCGTTCGGGCGGGGAGCAGAACGGGAACGCCGAATCCATGAACGAACGAAGTTGCTGCGCCCATCGCCGATCACCACCAACGCTGGCGACAGCCGTTCGTCGGGCGTCGGTTCGTCGGGCGTCGGTTCGTCGGGCGTCGGTTCGTCGGACGTCGGTTCGTCGGCCATGAGCGCCGAGGAGCTGCCGGCGGTGTTCAGCCCGATCCGTGTCGGGACGCTGTCGCTCGATCACCGCCTCGTGGTCCCTCCCCACGGCGGCGGTAACGGCAACCTGTTGGGCACCGACGCCGAGTTCGAGCAGCACTGCGCACTGTGGCTGTCCAAGGCCACCGGCGGCATGCAGTGGCTGGGCGGAGGGCCGAACTTCGTGAAGAACCCGCTGCCGGTTGGCTTCGAACCGACCGGCGTCGGCGCGCACGGACCCGGCTTCTTCCGCAACGCGCTGTACCCGGAGCGCATCGGTGAGTTCGCCCGGCGAATCCACGCCGCCGGCGCGTTCGTGTCGGTCCAGATGGTGCAGCAAGGCGGCATGCCGAACGGGCCATCGGCAACCTTCAGCGGATATGCCGACCACCGCATCGCCCACGCGCTTGATCTCGACGAGGTGCGCGGGCTGGTGCGTGAGTACGGCGAGTCGGCTGCGATCGCGGTCGATGCCGGCGTCGACGCGATCGAAATCCACGCCAACCACGACGACGTCGTGCAGTGGTTCCTGTCACCGGCGACGAACTTGCGCACCGATGCCTACGGCGGAAGCTTCGACAACCGCCGCCGATTCCTGCGCGAGATCGCCGAGTCGATCCGCACGCTGTCGCCGAGGCCATTCACGTTCGGGCTGAGGCTCAACCTCGACGAGATGATCGACGGTGGGTACGGCATCGACGGGTGCCAACGGCTGGTCGAGGCGTTCACTGCCGACGGTACGGTCGACTACTTCAGCTTCGACGTCAGCGGCAACTGGGATGCGCCCAGCTACATCCCGATCCCGTGGTACGACGACGCCCAGTGGGCCGAGCTGTGCGGCCGAGCGAAGGAGGCCACGCATCTCCCCGTGGTGTACGCAGGACGGGTGACCTCGCCGGAGCAGGCCGAAGCCATCCTCGTCGCAGGCCACGCCGATCTCGTGGCGACGGCCCGAGCATCGATGGCTGATCCCGCTCTGGTGAACAAGGCTCGCGGCATTGACGCAAGCCCGATCCGCCCGTGCATCGGTCTCAACGAGTGCATCCACCGCCGCCTAGTCGACGGGTTGAAGTACGCGTGCGGGGTGAGCACCACGTTTGCCCGCGAGCACGAACTGGCCGACACCCAGGTGCGCACGGCCAACCCGCGTTCGATCCTGGTGATCGGCGGCGGGCCGGGCGGCACTGAGTTCGCTGCGCTCTGCGCCGAGCAGGGCCACACCGCGCAGCTGTGGGAACGCAGCGAGGCGATCGGCGGGGCGATCGCCGTGGCCGCGCTCGCCCGCGGCAACGCGACCTACCGGCGGTGGATCGACTGGCAGGCCGATCGGCTGACGCACGCTGGTGTTGATGTGCACCTTGGGCGCACGGCGACAGCCGATGACGTGATCGCGACATCCGCCGATGTCGTGCTGGTAGCAACCGGTGCGACGCCGCGCATCCCGCCAATCCCCGGAGTCGAGGCCGCGCACGTGCATACGGCTGCCGCCGCGTTGCACGCCACGGCGACGCTGGGCCACCGGGTAGTGGTGATCGCCGAAGACGACGGGCCGGCACCGCTGTCAGTGTCGGATCACCTCGCAGGACTCGGCCATCAGGTAACGCTGGTCTTCCAGTCGACCGCGCCGGCACCGCTCGTCGGCAAGTACTCCAATGGCGGCATGCTCGCCCGGCTGATCGACGGCGGCGTGGTGTTCGTCCCGATGGCCCGCGCCATCGGGATCACCGACAGCGAGGTGCAACTTGCATCGACGTATGGTCAGCGGCGGTGGTCGCTTGGCCCGATCGATTCGGTGGTGCTCTGCACGGGTGCGACCCCTGACGACTCGCTGCATCGCGAGCTGAAGGGCCGCCACGGCAACGTCCACATCCTTGGCGACGCATTCGCACCGCGGCGGATGGTGTTCGCCACACGACAAGCCTTTGAGCTGTCCCGCACCCTGCTGTGAGCACCACTCTGCTCCGGCCGAACGTGTCCGCGCCAGTGCGCTGGCCTAGCGAACGCGTGCGCTCGATCAGCCGGTGATGAACCGTCAGGTGTCGCACGCCGGGGGCAGTGCTGCCCAGACAGCCGAGCGTTCGTCATCCAGAAGCGGACCACGCAAGGCGTCCGGGACACGCACTGACGCGTTGCCGTCGCTTGGGTGACCATGGACGCGAGGTGCTCGCACACCTGCACCTTTCCGTCACCCCGCCGAGTGGTTGGGTGGTCGAGTCCGGTGTAGTCGGCCCCGCGTTACCAACGTGATCCAAGCTGGCTCAGCTCGACCGCGACGGATTGCCAAGGAGGAGGCGGTCGAGGCCACTGGTGGCGAGGGCGCACGGATCCTTGCGGTGGCTTCCGATGGGCGAGGAACGACTTGCGTCGACTGATCGCTCGTCGGTTCAGGGGCGCACGGTCAGCGATTGGCGATCACGATCGGAGACAACGCATCGGGATCGAACGGGTTTGAAACGAGGAAAGGGTGATCGATCACCACGATCGTGCCAGGCCAGGCGCTGAAACGCAAGCGACCAGCGCAGCCGACCGAACAGCCGAGCCCCGGCAACGTCGGTGAGTACGCGCCCGGTCTCGTGGAAGTATTCGTCGAAGACCGGCATGCGATCGACGGTCGGAGATTGAGCAAATGAATGCGCGGCCGTCGAGGTCGACGTGCCGCCGATGTAGCTTCACCGATCGATCCATTGCTGTCCACGACGCCGATGTTTCCCACAGCGGCGCCGTCTGCGCGTCACGAGTTGTCAGGCCACTGGCTTTGGTCGCACGCGCTACGTTGATCTCCATGAGGCGGGCGTGGGTAATTCGTGCTGGCGACAACGCCACGGAGATCGAGGCGATGCGCGCGTCCGGCATGATCGGCGTGCGGTACGAGTCGGTTGGCGACGTGCGGACGATGACCGCCAAGGAGATCGAGAGCGCAATCGCATCCACGGGTGAGGCGGGCGTGGATGCCCTGCGCTCACGACTGATGCGTTTCGTCAACGACGTTCGCGTCGGGGATCTCGTGGTGACACCGAACGCGTCCGGTCACGACCTATGGATCTCGATTGTGACCGGAGCGTACGAGTATCTCGATCAACCAACGGTCGTCGGTTACTCGCA
>JANNHO010000494.1:0-13905 GCA_031404435.1 Acidimicrobiaceae bacterium
CGCCCGAAATCTTGGATCATCCCAGCTAGACCTATGTGGGGCGGGTGGGGATCGAACCCACGACCCAGGGATTATGAGTCCCCTGCTCTAACCACTGAGCTACCGCCCCGACTCTCGCAGCCGCACACCGAACCTGGCGAACAGGCACCGTGCGGCACTCGAATATGCGAACGGCCCGCACGAGGCGGGCCGCTCACATCTTGCTCCGAGAGCAGGGCTCGAACCTGCGACCCGCTGATTAACAGTCAGCTGCTCTGCCAACTGAGCTACCTCGGAAAGCACCAAAATGATAGTGGCTCCGCTCCCCCGACGCACCCACAAATTCCCCGAGCCGTGACGAACCTCACTCGGTCTCGAGGAACTCTTTGAGCTTCTGGCTGCGCAGCGGGTGACGCAGCTTGGCTAGGGTCTTGGCCTCGATCTGACGGATCCGCTCACGCGTCACACCGAACTCGCGACCCACATCTTCAAGCGTTTTCGACTGGCCATCGTCGAGCCCGAAACGCATCCGCACGATCTCCTGCTCGCGCTCGCTTAATTCGCCGAGCGCCTCCTCCACCGCTTGCACCAGCATCTTCTTGGTCGCCATGTCGGCCGGGGTGTCGGCACTGAGGTCGGGGATGAAATCGGCCAGGCTGGAATCATCCTCCTCGCCGAGGGGGGAATCGAGCGACAACGGGTCCTGCGCGATGCGCTGTATCTCGCGCACCCGATCGGGATGCAACCCAACTTTGTCGCTGAGCTCCTCCAGCGTCGGCTCTCGTTCTAGCTCCTGGTGCATTTGGCGCTGCATCCGCATCACCCGGTTCATGCTCTCGACCATGTGCACCGGGATACGAATGGTGCGGGCCTGATCGGCGATCGAGCGGGTGATCGCCTGGCGAATCCACCACGTCGCATACGTCGAGAACTTGAAACCCTTCGTGTGATCGAACTTGTCGACGGCCCGCATCAGGCCGAGGTTGCCCTCTTGAATCAGGTCGAGGAACTGCATCCCGCGCAGCGTGTACCGCTTGGCGATGCTGACCACGAGCCGCAGGTTGGCCTGGATCAGTTCACTCTTCGCGCTCTGCCCAGCTTGAACAACTCGGATCATCTGGCGGCGCTCCTCGATACCGATGTCCGCCTGGTCGAGCGCCGCCGCGGCACGGTTGCCTTCGTCGATCGCCTGCGCCAGGCGTCGTTCCTCGTCGATGCTGAGAAGCTCGACACGGCCGATCTCTTTGAGATACATCCGCACCGGATCGGACGAGTTCGACCCATCCCCGACTGGAGCCTTCGATGTCCGTCGCCGCCGGCGTTGCGCGAGTAACCCCGCAGCAGCATCGTCATCGGCGGCCGCAGCCGGAACCGCATTCGTTACGAGCGTGACGCCCTCGGGCGGCGTGTCGTCGCCGACCTCATCGATCGTTTCGTCGATGGTGATCCGTTGCGATGCGAACTCGACCTGCACTGCGGCGAGCACGTCGCCGCTGAGCTCGACCTTGCGCAACACATGGGTGATCTCCTCGGCATGAAGCACCCCTCGCGTGCGACCGCGCTCGATGAGGTCGGTCCACTCGTCCGAATCGACTCCGGTGAATGGTGCCGGTTCGTTCAGCGCTTCAGATCCGCCGTTGGTCACTCACGCTCCTCGTTGCGCCGCTCGAGCCACCCTAGCAAAATGCCCGCTGCGTCCTTGGATGTATCGGGCGACTCCAGCAGTTCGAGCGAGCGCCGAGCCTCGCTGTCGGCACGGATCTCGTCAGGATCGATCACGTGGACTCGACGCCCGAGCTCGCGCCGCACCGCTGCTGCGATCAGGTTGCACGCCTCGATGAACGGCTCGGCGTCGAAATCAGCGACCGCCGCACGCTCCAACATCTCGCGGGCCTCCGGGTCCGCGAGTTCGAGCGCAGTGTTGAGCGACCCGTTGCTATTTGCCAGCGCCAAGAACGCTCGGCGGGCAACATCGTCGGCGAACAACGCCTCGATCAGCCACAGGGCGACATCGTCCCATCGCTGCAGCAACATGGTGACTGACACGAACTCGGCGTTCTCCGACAACCCGACATGACGCGCAGGGGCCACCCGCACGTACGCCCGCCCACCTTTGGCGGCCACCGAAACCAGATCGTTCACCGGCAGACCGACGTGGGTGGCGACCTGGCCTGCGTACAGCTTGCGCACGTCCACGCTGGGGTGCTCGTTCACGACGCTCATCGCCAGCTGGGCCATGCGCGCCTTCTCCTCCGGCGACCGCAATGTGCCACCGGACAAAACCCGCTGCAACCGAAACCCCAGGAACGGAACGGCGTCGTCGATCGCGGCACGCAACGCGTCGGGGTCGCGCACGCTCAACTCACCCGGATCCTGGCCGTCAGGGAACCTGGCCACGTTCACCTGCACCTGGTATTTCTGCTCCCATTCGTAGAACCGCGCCGCAGCCCCCTGGCCCGCCGCGTCAGCGTCGAATGCGAGTACCACCTTGCTGGCGAAACGCTTCATCATCCGGACATGTTCCTCCGTGAGCGCGGTGCCACAGGTGGCGACGGCGCGACGAACCCCGGCACGATGAAAGCCGATCACGTCGGTGTAGCCCTCGCACACGATCACCTGATCCATGGCGACGATGTCGGCCTTGGCCCAGTTCAGGCCGTACAGCGTCTTCGACTTCGCGTAGATCGCGGTTTCCGACGAGTTCTTGTATTTGGCCGGGTCCGTAGAACCCGGAAGGATCCGCCCGCCGAAGGCCACCGGATCGCCATTCTCGGTATAGATCGGGAACATCACCCGCCCCCGGAACGAGTCCTGCAGCCGACCCGCCTTGTTGGTGAACGCCAAGCCGGTGTCGTGCAACACATCGGCTCCCGAGCCGAGCCCACGGCTCAGCGAATCCCACAGGTCTGGCGCCCATCCCAGCTTGAAGCTGCGTGCCACCTCGCCGGCCAAACCTCGCCGGCGCAAGTAATCCCGCGCCTCACGCGCGTCGGCCGAGGTGAGCAGCCGCTCGTGGTACCAGTCGACCGCACGCCTCATCGACTCGACCAACTGGGTGCGCCGTTGCCGCTCGCGGCCCTCACCGCCGGTGGTGTAGCGCAACTGGATCCCCACCTTGGCCGCGAGTTGCTCGACCGCGGTCACGAAATCGACGTGGTCGATCTCCTGCACGAACTTGAACACGTCGCCGGAGGCACCACAGCCGAAGCAGCGGTAGCGGCCGGTCTCTTCACGAACGTTGAACGACGGGGTGCGCTCACCGTGAAACGGGCACAACCCGATCCAGTTCCGCCCCACCCGCTTCAGCCCCACGTACTGCTGGATGACATCGGCAATCGACACCGTTGAACGCAGCCGCTCCAGATCCTCCTCGACGATCGCCATGTGAGCGAGGTTACCCCGGCCCGACGCAAGGGCTCGGGGGGACCTCGACCGTGATCAGCGTTCGTGTACCGGTGGCAAGTCCTCGGCTTCGGGCCCAACTCCGGGCTCGGGATGTGCGTCGGAGAGCGATTCGATACCGATCGTGGTCTCGTTACGGATTCGGTTCAACGAGAACGCGACCGAGGCAGCGAGTACCAGAGCGATGAACAGCAACGAGATCGCCGTGTCGATGTGGTACCAGCGACTGATGATCATCTTGATGCCGACGAACGCGAGGATCACGGCTAGACCCTGTTGCAGCGCACTGAAGCGCGCGTGCATGTCGGCCAGCAAGAAGTACAGCGACCGAAGCCCCATGATCGCGAAGGCGTTCGACGTGAACACGATGAACTGTTCGTTGCTCACCGCCAAAACTGCCGGCACCGAATCGACCGCGAACAGCACGTCGGTGGCCTCCACCAACAACAACACCGCGAACAACGGCGTGGCCACACGCTTGGCGTTGATCGTCGTGAACAACTTCTGCCCGTCCAGTTCGCCCGATGTCGGGATGAAGCGGGTGATCGCGCGATAGAAGCGGCCCTGCGTTGGATCGGACTCCTCGCCACCGCTGATCAACAGCTTCGCCGAGGTGTACAGCAAGAACCCACCGAAGATGAACAGCGTCACCTCGAACCGCTCGACGAGCGCGACCCCGGCAAACACGAACGCAGCGCGCAGCACAAGCGCCCCGAACACGCCCCAGAACAGCACCCGGTGTTGATACTCCCCCGGGATGCGGAACTTGGTGAGGATTAGCGCCCAGACGAACACGTTGTCGATCGACAGGCTGTACTCGATCAGCCAGCCGGCGAACCACTCACTGCCGGCCGCTGAGCCGTACCCGCCGAGGACGACCAGCCCGAAGGTCACCCCGACGAGCGACCAGCACACCGTCTCGATCACCGCGCGTCGAACCTTGGGCACCTTGGGTTTGCGGTGCAGGACGAGGATGTCGAACAGCAACAGCACCAAGATCACGGCGATGGTGGCAAGCCACACCCACGGGGCGACGTCGAGTTTGACGAAGTTGTCGCTTGCATCTGATTCGGCGATCATCAGTCGCGGCCCAACAGTCCGCCGAGACCACCCGACGCGCCCGAGTTACCGGTCCCGACAAAGCTCTGAATCCACCCGAGGAACTCAGTCGGGTTGCGGGTCTGGGTCCACACTCGTCCCGGTCCAGAGAAGTCGAACACCAGGCCCTCACCGCTCTTGAAGCTCTGCACCAGCCCGCTCCCGCTGGCGCGGCGCATCGTCATCTTCACCGATTCCTCGTACGCGACCATGTGGCCGGTGTCAACGGTGATGCCCTGACCCGGTTCCAGGTTCCACACCTCGAGCGCTCCGTAGCACGCGAACACGACCTTGCCCTGCCCCTCGGCGCGGATGATGAAGCCGCCCTCGCCACCGAACATGTTGCTGAAACCGCCCCACTTGGCATCCATCGTGACGTTCACCTCGTTGGCCAACCACGATCCCTTCTGGATGAACAAAGCCTTGCCAGATGTAACCTCGAACATCGTCACGTCACCGGGTAGGCGTGCGGCGACATCGACGAAGCCACCCTGCGCAGGGGCGGTGTAGGTGCTGACGAAGAAGCTCTCGCCGCCGAGCGCGGCGCGCTTGAGCGACTTCATGATCCCGCCCTCGGCCTTGGCCTGCAGCATCACGCCGGTCGACATCGTCATCATCGCCCCGCTTTCGACGCGGACCGGTTCGTTGGGAGCGAGGCTGAGGCGCGCGACGCCGTACGCAGGGCCCTGACGCATTTGAACGTCCATCTGTTTCCTCCAGTTCGGCGCCGCGTACCGGCGGTGGGTTACTTGGTTTCGGTCTTCGCGCCATCACCGCGGGCAGCGATGACGGACTGCGCTGCGGCGAGCCGTGCGATCGGCACCCGGAACGGGCTGCAGCTCACGTAGTCGAGCCCCGCCTCGTAGAACAAGGCGATGCTCTCGGGATCGCCGCCGTGCTCACCGCACACGCCGAGCTTGAGGCCCGGCTTGGCGGCGCGGCCGCGCTGTGCGCCGAGCTTGACCAGTTCGCCCACCCCACCGACATCGATCGTCTCGAACGGGTTGCGCTTGAGCAGGCCCTGCTCGAGATACGCGGGCATCATCCGGCTCTCGACATCGTCGCGGCTGAAGCCGAACGTCATCTGGGTGAGGTCGTTCGTACCAAAACTGAAGAAGTCGGCTTCCTCGGCGATCTCGTCGGCGCGTAACGCGGCGCGTGGCGTTTCGATCATCGTACCAATGGTGACCTTGGGCTTGCGCTTGAGACCCTTCACCGCAGCATCGATCTCGGTCTGCACCCAACCGCGGGCGAGCGCGAGTTCTTCGCGGGTCACGGTGAGCGGAATCATCACCTCGACGATCGGGTTCTTGCCCTTGGCCCGCAGCGCCGCGGCAGCGGCCATGAGCGCCTTCACCTGCATCGCGTACAGGCCAGGCTTGACCACACCGAGGCGCACCCCACGGGTTCCGATCATCGGGTTGTGCTCGGCCCACTCCTCGGCGGCAGCCAGTTCGGCCTTCTCGCGCACGCTCAGGCCCTCCGTGGCTTGCTTGATCTTGAGTTCTTGCACGGACGGCAAGAACTCGTGCAGCGGAGGATCGAGCAGGCGGATTGTCACCGGCAAGCCGTCCATCGCCTCGAGGATCTCTTCGAAGTCGGCCTGTTGTACCTTGCGCAGGTTCTCCAGCGCGGCAGCCTCGGCCTTGGCGGTGTTGGCCAGGATCATCTCACGAACCACCGGCAACCGGTCGGGGGCGAGAAACATGTGCTCGGTACGGCACAGCCCGATTCCTTCGGCGCCGAGGTTGCGTGCGTTGGTGGCGTCTTCGCCGGTGTCGGCGTTGGCCCGCACGGCCAGGTGGCCCTTGCGTACCACGTCGGCCCACTTGAGGATGGTGTGGAACTCCGCCGGAGGCTCGGCGGCCTCCAACTTCATCTCGCCAAGGATGACTTCGCCGGTGGTGCCATCGAGGCTGATCACGTCGCCCTCTCTGATGGTGTGACCGCCGACCACAAACGACTTCCCGTCGATCTTGACCGATTCGGCACCAACGACTGCCGGCGTGCCCCAGCCGCGAGCAACCACTGCGGCGTGGCTGACGAGCCCGCCGCGCGCGGTGAGGATGCCCTGGCTGACCATCATCCCGTGCACATCTTCCGGGCTGGTCTCGTTCCGCACCAGGATCACGGGCTCGCCACGATCGTCGGCATCGACGGCGTCGTCGGCGGTGAAGTACACCTTGCCGACCGCAGCACCCGGTGAAGCGGCGAGGCCCGTGGCGATGACGGTGCCCTTCCCGGCGAACTGCGGGTGCAGCACCTGGTCGAGGTGTTCGGCGGCAACGCGCATCAGCGCTTCCTCGCGACTGATCTTCCACGACGTGCGACCCGGGCCCTTGGTGCCCTTGGTCATGTCGACAGCCATCCGCAACGCTGCCGCGCCGGTGCGCTTGCCAACGCGGGTCTGCAGCATCCACAACTTGCCCTGCTCGATAGTGAACTCGGTATCGCACATGTCGCGGTAGTGCGCTTCGAGGCGCTGGAAGATCTGGAACAGCTCGATCTTGAGCGCTGGGAAGTACTCGCCG
Organism: Acidimicrobiaceae bacterium; assembly: GCA_031404435.1. Taxonomy (GTDB): domain Bacteria; phylum Actinomycetota; class Acidimicrobiia; order Acidimicrobiales; family Ilumatobacteraceae; genus VFMC01. The sequence goes on from JANNHO010000494.1 coordinate 7,011, forward strand.
AGCTTGTCGAGGTCGTCGGTGTTGCGAATACCGGCCACCACATCCTCGCCCTGCGCGTTGATCAAGAAGTCGCCGTACGGAAGGTTTTCGCCCGTCGCCGCGTTGCGGGTGAACCCCACACCGGTGCCCGAGTTCTGGTCGCGGTTGCCGAACACCATCGCCTGCACGTTCACGGCAGTGCCGAGGTCGTGGCCGATCTTTTCACGCACGCGGTAGGCAATCGCCCGGGCACCGTTCCAGCTCTTGAACACGGCCTCGACTGCACCGCGTAACTGCCCCATCGGATCTTGCGGGAACGGCTTGCCCGTTGCCTTGGCCACAGCGGCGAGGTACTTCTCGCACAGCTTCTTCAACACGGCCGGGGTCAGCTCGGCATCGGTGGCGACTTTCGCCTTTGCCTTCGCCTTTTCCAACGGGTGCTCGAACACGGCACCGTCGACACCGAGCACGATCCGGCCGTACATGGCGATGAAGCGGCGGTACGAGTCGTACGCAAATCGTTCGTTGCCCGTGGCCCCGGCGAGACCGGCGACGCTGAGGTCGTTGAGCCCGAGGTTGAGCACCGTGTCCATCATTCCCGGCATCGAGAACTTGGCGCCGGAGCGCACACTGACCAGCAGCGGATCGCTCGGATCGCCGAGTTTGCGACCCATCGCCTTTTCAAGCTTGGCGACCTGGGCGAGGATCTCGTCATCAAGGCCGGCGGGCCAACCACCGTGCATGTAGTCACGGCAGGCATCGGTGGAGATGGTGAATCCGGGCGGAACGGGCAGTTGCAGCACGCTCGTCATCTCGGCGAGGTTGGCACCTTTTCCGCCGAGCAGATCCTTGTATTCCATCGGCGGGCGCTTGTGCTTGTGGGAGAACGAATAGACGTATGACACGGCGGACGAGTCTATGACGTCGCTGCGTCCACTCCGCGTTCTGTTCGACATAGGCTCAGGGTTTCCATGGCACGTCAGCCGGCATTCCATCTGTTCCGGTTCCCGATCCACATTCGGCCCGGTTTCATCATGTTCATGGTGCTCGTCATCGCGGTCAACGGGGGTGAGCTCGGGGTGTGGATCGCCGGTTCGGCCGCGGTGCTCACGCTGTTACACGAGCTCGGCCATGCCTTCGCCGCCCGAGCCACCGGTGCCGAGGCCGAGATCTCGCTCGACTTCCTCGCCGGGTACGCATCGTTCACGCCGGTCCGCCGCCTCAGCGCCTGGGAGCAGGCCGGAATCTCGGTGGCCGGTCCTGCCGTACAAATCGGTGTCGGCATCACCGCACTGATGCTGATCGGGGTCAACCCGATCGACCCGGATTCGTTCACGAGCAACGCCGCCGCATTGGCCATCTGGTGGACCGGTCCGATCATGGGTTTGTTCAACCTGGTTCCCGTGCTCCCCCTCGACGGCGGACACATCGTGCTCGCTGGGCTCGGCGCCATCGCCCCGACCAACGCCAAACGACTGATGCTGTGGTTCAGCGTGCTCCTCACCGGCGCCGGCGGCATCTTCTTGTTCACCCATCCGCGTTTCGAGGGTTTCGCGTTCGTCGTGATCTTCCCGCTCTTGGTGCAGTTGCAAATGTTGTTCGGCGACCGGGTCGATGCCGCGGGCCAGACCGACCTCCGCCGCCCGCCGCGCAGCCCGGCCCGGAACTCGGCCCGCCTCGATGCCCGCGCCACCTGGCAGTCGTCCCTGCGCACCCAGGCTGCTAGCGGGGAGGCCACGGCGTGGGAGACCGGCGATGTGTCGGCGATTGCCGAGGGCCTGGTCCCGTCGCCGTGGTACCGGGCCAGCCAACAACTCCGCCAGGGCCACCCCGACGTGGCGCGACACGTACTCGTGAGCGATTTCGCCGAGAGCGGCGTACCCAACTGGTGGCCACCCGACCTCGCTCCACCGGCACAGTTGGCCGCGCTGGTGGCTCTGCTGCCGCGACCGTTGCCGACCGGGCGTGTGCACAGCGAACAAGTGCTTGCGACCATCCTGCTCCGGCTCGGCGAGTTCGTCGACGCGGCGCACTACGCGGCGGCGAGCTTCGACCGCAGCCCGAACACCACAGTGGCGATCATCGTCGCTCGCGCCGCAGCAGCCCTCGACGACCGCGACACCGCTCTGGGCTGGATCGCTGCAGCAACCCGCACCGCCACCGGAACAACAAGCCCGGAGTCAGCAATGCAACCCGCTACACGAGTTGGCGCTCCGACCAACACCGAAGCCGCAACGCGAACCCCCATCCCGGCCGCCGCGATCGCCCACCCTGCGGTGGCCGCATTGGCGATGTCGCTCGACGAGGCACCCGAGTTCGCCGGCCTGCGCGCAGACCTTCGCTTCGCCGCGACCCGCGCCCGCCTCGGCACATAGACCGCGCCCTCCCTGCAGTCAGGGATCCGGCAGTCAGGGATCCGGCCTGAGGGCGGAGCGTTTGACGAGAGCGAGGGCTCTGGTGCCAGCGACCGAGGTGACCGTGCCGATCGAGTCGCCGTCGCGTAGCAGCGGATCGCCGACAGCCGTTCCAGCGGCGACATCGACGACTTGCACGAGACGCGGGGCCGACGTGTCGCGGCTATCCATCCGCTCGACGAGTTCCTGGCCGGGGTAGCAGCCCTTGGTGAAACTCACCGCGGCACCCGTGATCCCGGTTTCGCCGGGAATCGTTTGACCGGAGACGATCTCAGCGCCGAGAGCGGGCCACCCTGCCTCGATCCGCGCCGCGAGCAGGTCGGCGGCGGAACCCGGGTCGACGCCCGCCGGTGCAACCACGTCGGGGCCGAGCAGATCTGCTCCACCACCCCACGCCACCACCTGCCCGGCAGCGACCCCATCGTCGGCACTGGCCGCGCCATCACCGGCCGCCGCTGCGCGGCGTACCGCGATGCAGCGCCATTCGAGCGGGGTGATCTCAGCCTTCACCCGGATCTTGAAACGGTTGAGACGAGCGATCATGACATCGCCGAACCCGGCATCGGTGTCCAGCACGAACACGTCGTCGGCCCTGCGCCAGATGCGCACGAGCACATCGATCTTGCCGGTCGGCTGCAACAGGAACGCCCACACGCTCGCGCCGACGGCAACGCCGCGCAGGTCGTTGGACACCTGCGATTGCAGGTAACTGGCCGCATCGGGGCCGGCTACTTCGACGACATCACGAGCAGATTCAGTCCAGAACATCCGCTCAGTGTCGCAGCAGAACAGGCGCAGGCCTCCGTCGCGTCGTGGCAAACTGGGGCGCCGTGGCACACTGGGCGGGTGGACGATCTCGAACGCGTCGCTACCGACCTCTCCCACGGGATCACCACCACGCTCGGCAGGGCGCGGCGAGTGGCGATCAGGGTGATGGCCGTCACCGCGGTGGTGGGTGCCGCCACCTTCCTCACTGGCTGGTGGGTGTACGACGGCAGCATTGCCTGGTTGATCCTCGGCGGCATCGTCTGCGCGATCCCGCTCGCCGCAGCCGTTGCGGCATGGCTGCTGCTGGCGCGCACGGTACGGATTGGACCGCGCCTGCTCAGCGAACTGCGCATCTACCTGTCGACCAGCACGACACCCGCCGATCTCGTCATCGATCACGAGTCGGGCCTCCCGTTGGCCAGCCAGACGAAGAACTACGCAACGTTCCGCAGCGACCTGGTGTCGCGCCGACGCGACCTCCCCGCCCTGTTCCTCGGGGTCCGCGCGATCACGGCACTCCCACGCCTCGGCATCATCGCACTCCTCTCGCTCCTCGCGGTCGGTGCCCTGGGCACACTGTTGCTGCTCGATGCTCTGATCAATTGACCGCGACCTCCTGCGGCTTTACCACCGTCATCACGTAGGAGTTCCACGCCGGTACGTACATCGCCGACAACAAGCTGCGCGCCAATAGGCAGGCGATGGCCCAACCAACCGACGGCATCAACGCCGCAGCGATGAGGAACGCCTGGGCCGGCATGTGGGTGAACACGAGACCGATGTGGCGGGCGATGCTCACCGACAGAAACGCCGACAAGGCGGAGAGCAACCCCATCCAGAGAAACAGCGCTCCGGTCACCGCAACGGACAGGCCTGAGCCAAGCACGGTGAGGTAGGAAGCCAGCGCGACCGACACGGTGCCGTCAGCGAAGCCCCGAACGCCACGGGCCACGACAAGCCGGCGGGCATCAGGAGACGAGGCCCTGCGGGGACTCTGCGACCGGCTCAGGCGGGCGTGCCTTCGGCGGCCCGGCGGGCCGTCATCCGCCGCGCCGCGGCGACCGCAGCGATCAGCCCTGCGGCCTTGTTCCGACATTCGAGATCCTCGTCGTCGGGGATTGAATCGGCGACGATCCCCGCTCCTGCTTGGAACGACGCTCCATGCGGACCGGCGAACATCGTGCGGATCGCGATCGCGGTGTCGAGGTTGCCGCTGAAGTCGATGTAGCCGACCACCCCGGCGTACGGCCCGCGCTTGACCGGCTCGAGCGAGTCGATGATCTCCATCGCGCGCACCTTCGGAGCACCGCTCACCGTGCCGGCCGGCAGCGTGGCGCGCAACACATCGATCGGCGTCTTGCCATCGACGAGCTCACCGCTCACCTGCGAGGTGAGGTGCATGACATGGCTGTAACGCTCTAGCGTCATCAACTCATCAACGTGAACCGTGCCGAACTTGGCGACTCGACCGACGTCGTTGCGGGCCAGATCGACGAGCATGATGTGCTCGGCAACCTCTTTCGGATTTTCCTTCAGTTCGCCGGCCATGCGCCGATCATGATCGTCGTCGCGACCGCGGCGACGGGTGCCCGCGATGGGGCGGCTGATCACCTTGCGGCCGAGCACTTGCACCATCGGCTCGGGTGAGCTTCCGGCAATGCAGATCTCGTCGTGGCGTACGAAGTACATGTACGGGCTCGGGTTCACCTGGCGAAGCACGCGGTAGAAGTCGAACGGGTCGGCACCGAGATCGATGTCGTAGCGCTGGGCGAGCACCACCTGGAAGATGTCGCCAGCAATGATGTGCTCCTTGGCCACCTCGACGGCACGCTGATACATGCCGTTGCCCATCGAGCTCGTCACGTTGGCGAGCGCCTCTCCGGGCTCGGGCGGGGCGACAGGCACGTACGGCAGCGGCCGCGCCAGATCGGCCACCGCCCGGCGAACTCGACCGCATGCCGCGTCGTAGGCCGCGTCGAGATCATCGTCTGCCACGCCGAGGGTGGCGACGCTCTCGATCAGGTACACCCGCTGGCGCCAATGATCGAACGCTGCGAGCGAACCAATGACGCTCATGATTGCGTCGGGGAAGCCCCGGTCGTCATGGGCAACGTCGGGCAGATGCTCGACCTCGCGCACCACGTCGTAGCCGAGGAACCCCATGACCCCGCTCTGCAGTGGAGGGAGGTCGGGCATGATCGGGGCGCGGAACTCGCCGAGCAACGCGTCGAGGGCGGCGAGGATCCCGTTGCCGGTGGGTATCTCGCAGGCAAGTTCACCGTCGATGGTGATGGTGCCGTTGCGTAGCGTGAGCGTGGCCAACGGATCACGGCCGACGAAGCTGAACCTGCTCCATCGCTCGCCATGCTCCACCGATTCGAGCAGGAACCCGGCCCCGTCGCCGACGAGCTTGACGAACGCGGCAACCGGTGTCTCCAAGTCGGCGAGCAGTTCGGCCCACACGGGCACGATGGTGTGGTCGGCGGCAAGCCGCCGGAACTCGTCGCGGCCGGGCCGCATGGTCAGCTCAGCCATCAGTCCGCCGTTGCGCCCGCCGTGTCACCGTCTGTGTCGCCGTCTGGCCCGAAGCGACGAAAAAAGCAGCTGCGTTCGCCGGTGTGACACGCGCCGCGGCCTTCTTGGATCACCTTGAACAACAACACGTCGGCGTCGCAGTCGTAGTACGCCTCGCGCAGGTACTGCCCGTCGCCGCTGGTGTCGCCCTTGCGCCACACCTCCTGCCGGCTGCGACTCCAATAGACCATCCGACCCTCGGCAAGGGTGGCCTGCAGGGTGTCGCTGGTCATCCACGCGACCATGAGCACCTCGCCGGTCTCGACATCTTGAGCGATTGCCGGCACCAAACCCTGCGAGTCGTACCTCACTCCCGCCAGTTGTTCAGGTGTTGCGTCGATCGTCACGCCGGTAGCCATGCCGGCCATGCTACGGAGCACCGTGTCCCCGAGCCGCCTCCATTGGCCGCCTCCATTGGCCGCCCACCGCGCCACGGACCGTTCAGAGGTACAGGCCGGTACTGGCTTCGATGCGCTTGGCGGCCACCGCATGGATGTCGCGCTCTCGCAACATGATGTAGTCGACCCCGCCGACTTCAACCTCGTAGCGATCCTCCGGGCCGAACAGCACGCGATCGCCCACCTCGGCGGTGCGCACGTTCTGACCGAGCGCCACCACCTCGGCCCACACCAGCCGCTTGGAGATCTGCGCGGTCGCCGGAATGAGGATGCCCCCGGTCGTGCGGCGCTCACCGTCCTTTTCCGGGATGTGTACCAGCACCCGGTCGTTGAGCATCTTGATGGGCAGCTTTTCGTCGGTGACCATGCTGCCAGGGTACCGACACCGCGGGCCGCCAGGGTACCGGCACTGCGGTGCGGCGATGCCTGTCGTCAGGCGACAGCAGCGTCGATACTGGCCAACACCTCGGGAGTGAGCAACGCCAGCACGTCGAGCGCGGCGAAGTTCTCGGTCACCTGGCTTGCCCGGCTGGCGCCGGTGATCACGGTGGACACATGCGGATTCGACGCACACCACGCAATCGCAAGCTGCGCCATCGAGCAGTCCAACTTGGCCGCGATGGGGCGCAACGCCTCGACCTTGGCCTGCGAACGCTTGTCGTTCAACGATGACGCCAACCACTCGTAGCCCGGCAACGCGCCGCGGGAGTCGTCGGGCACACCGGCCGCGTACTTGCCGGTCAGCAGACCGCTGGCGAGTGG
>JANNHO010000495.1:0-4738 GCA_031404435.1 Acidimicrobiaceae bacterium
GTGAAAGCGAACGACAACTCGGGCATCTTTCACCTGCCCGGCGGGAGGTTCTACGACCGCACGAAGCCCGAGCGCTGCTACTCCGACGCGGTCGCCGCTGCCGCCGATGGCTATCGTGCCGCCAAGGCCTGACGACGATACCGAAGTCGGCTATCCACCACGGTGCCGACGACCTGCCGAAGGCTCCATCAGATGACATGCCAAAGGGGAATGACATGAAAGTATCGGTCGATTTCGATGTGTGCGCGTCCACCGGTGCCTGCATGCAGGTGTGTCCCGAGGTGTTCGAGGTGCGAACTGACGGCTATCTGTACGTGCTCCAAGAGGAGCCCGGCGAAGAACTCCGCGACAAGGTGACGATGGCCGCCGACATGTGCCCAACAGCAGCAATCACCGTCACCGACTGACGCGTCACCGACTGACGCGTCACCGACTGACGCGTCACCGACTGACGCGTCACCGACTGACGCGTCGCTGGCCGCCGCACTTGAGGGGTATCGGAGCGATCGTTGCACCGTCTGCGACCGTCTACACGATGTCTTGACCTGCGCCGACACACATTTTACTCAGGTTCGAGGCGGCTGCTGTCGATTGTTTGTTTACGTCGACGCCAAACCCGCTGCGTCCATTCCTCGTGTCGATTGTGGGCGGTTGAAGGAGAAGAACGAACAGATGGAACGACGAACTGCGCTCGCTGCTGCCGTTACCGGTGTCGTGACAGCCGCTAGTGCCACGTTCGCCATGGCCGCAGTAGGTGGCCTGAACATCCTGGGTTTCACAACCGCAGCAGCCGAAGTCGATGCCACTCCGGCGATCGTGAAACAGATCGCCACGGTCGACGACGTGGTGGTCGTGCTGTCATCGAACACGCCGGGCACAGCGGTCGGTGCCACCAACTCGGCCATCTTTGGCGGAGCCGCCAGCTTGGTCCTGGAGGCGGCTGTCCCGACGGCTGTCACCCCCGCTGCTGCCCCGCTACCGAAGATCTCGGCCGGATTCACCGGGGCGTCCGCCAACGAACCGATTCCCCCGATTCCACCCGGATGCCCCAAACCCGTGCTCGGAGACAACGGCGCCTGGAACTGTGATGACTGAACTATGACCACAGAAACCGGCCGAGCAGAACGCCTCGCACAGCTCGCCCAACGCCGCGCCAGCGGCGCCGCCACGAGCACCCCGGCTGGACGCGCCCCCGGTGCCGACACCCCGGCAGCGAACTTCATGGCCACGACCGCAGCAACAACTTCAGCCTTCACCGGAACAACCCCAATCATCACGGTCGATCGCCACACAAGCGTCGCCGTTACCTCGAACCGGCGGCGCCACGCTGCCGCAGCAGGCCGGGTGCTGGCGACGGGTCTCGCGACGTCGAGCTGCCTCGCCGCCGTGGGTGCTCTCGCTCGGGCAGAACCTCCCGATCAATGGGCATCGGTCGCTTCCGCCGCCCCCGACCCCCTCGTTGCAGTCGAGACCGTGCACCGCACCGTCTACGTCGACGAGTTCGGCAACCCCGTCGCTGCACCCACCAGTCCAGCGGCCGCGGCAGCGCCGCTCGGTCCGACCGCTGTGACACCAGTAGTCGAGCCAGCCGCCCCGGCGGTGCCCGCAGTGACCGGAGTAGGAGCGTTGCCGGTCGCCGCCGGACTCAGCGTCGGCGCGGCGGCAGCCGTACCCGCAGCGCTGCCTGTTGACGCTGGGCCGGCACCGGTCGGGCAGGCCCCTGCAGCCGCACCCACCCGCGCCGCATCGCCAACGCCGGCCGCCGCAGCACCGGCAACTGCGGCAACTCCAACGGCAGCCGCACCCGCGACTTCACCGGCCCCAGCTCCCACGACCGCACCCGAGGTGGCCCCCGCAGCCGAGTCGGCACCGGCACCCGAGACCGCACCGGCACCAGAACCGGCCCCTGCACCCGCTCCCGCACCGGGCCCGGCCGTGCCGCCGTCTCCAGCACCAGCACCGGCACCAGCACCAGCACCGGCACCGGCACCGCCGCCGGCGTGCCAAGGCACGGGATGCTGACGCTCGAATCGGAGCGCACTTGGTTGCGTACCTCGGCCCGGCTGATGGGGTGCACCGTCGAACTGATGATCGACGGTGCCCCTGCGCTGGTTCCTCGGGCGTTTGAACGGCTACGCGAGCTCGAACGGGTGTGGACCAGGTTCGTGCCCACTAGCGAGCTGAACGAACTACACCGATCCGTCGGTACGTGGACACTCGTGAGCGACGACCTGTTTCGGGCGTTGTCGTGGTGCGACCGGCTCACCACCGAGACCGGCGGGTTGTTCGATCCGACCATTCGTGCCGCGTTGGAATCGTGGGGATACGACCGCACATTCGCCGACATCGACCGGACCGCCGCTGCGCCACGCTCGTCGAAGCCATCTCCCGGCACGGGCACCATCGAGCTTGATCGGCGCACCCGGCGAGTACGACTTGCCGAGGCAACGTCGGTCGACCTTGGTGGCATCGGCAAGGGACTCGGCGCCGACATCATCGCCGGGGAACTCATCGCGGCCGGAGCGCGCGGCGTGTACGCGTGCCTCGGCGGCGACATCCACGTCGCGGGGGAATGCCCCGAGGGCGGGTGGCCGGTGCCGCTGCTGCACCCAGTGACCGGCGAGGTGTTCGCGCATCATCAGCTCAGCGAGGGTGGTCTGGTGATGAGCACGGTGGCGATCCGGCGCTGGACCCGCGACGGCGTCGACGCCCATCATCTGATCGACCCGCGTAGTGGCGCCCCGGCGAACACCGATCTCCTCGCAGTAGCCGTCGCGGCGCGCAGTTCTGCCCGGGCCGAGGCCATCGCCAAGGCAGCCATCGTCGCGGGTAGTGTCGAGGGGCGCGATCTGCTCGAACGTTGCGACGTCACCGCGTGGATGGTGGTCGAGCACGAGATCATCACGCTGGGAGTGCGCTGATGTTGGCCGTGACCGAAAAGTTGTCGTGGTACGTGGCTCGCTCGAGCGGGCTCATCGCATGGGCGATTGTCACCGCCAGCATCCTGTGGGGCATCACCCTGTCCAGCAGACTGGTTCGCAAGCGCGGCATTCCTGCATGGCTGCTCGATCTGCACCGCTACCTCGGCACGTTGTCGATCGTGTTCACCGCGGTGCATCTCGTTGCGCTCGTCGCCGACAACTGGGTCTACTTCGGGTGGAAGGAACTGTTCGTCCCGATGGCCTCCGAGTGGCGGCCGGGTCCTACCGCCTGGGGAATCGCCGCGTTCTACCTGATGCTGGCGATCCAGATCACGTCATGGATGATGCGTCGGCTACCTCGACGCATCTGGCACGCCATCCATCTCACCAGCTTCCCGTTGTTCATCGCCGCCACGATCCACGGCTTCCAGTCCGGTGCCGACCGGTCGAACCGGCTGGTGCAGTGGCTGGCATTCGTCGGGATCACACTCGTGATCACCCTCGTCATCTTTCGCGTCCTCACCTTCAAGCCCCGGAAGCGAAGGCGCACGCGGCCAGATGCGAGCACGTCGGTAACATCACCGGTCGATGAGATGGCGTCAACACCTTCGTGAGGCCTGGCGGCAATCGGGTTCGATGCTGTGCGTCGGCCTCGATCCCGCTCTCGACAAGCTGCCCGCGCCGTTTACACATGCGGCCGACCCACTCGACGCGCTCGAGCGGTTCTGCCGCGAGATCGTCGACGCAACCGCCGACGTGGTGTGCGCGTTCAAGCCGCAGATCGCCTACTTCGCCGCACACCGGGCCGAAGCGCAACTCGAACGGATCTGCGCACACATTCGCGACCGCCATCCGCACGCCCTGTTGATCCTCGACGCCAAACGCGGCGACATCGGCCCGACAGCGGTGCAGTACGCGCGCGAGGCATTCGACCGCTACGGCGCCCATGTCGTGACGGTCAACCCGTACCTGGGTTACGACTCGGTCGAGCCGTTCCTGCGGCATCCCGGCTACGACGGGCACGGCGTGTTCGTTCTGTGCCGCACGTCGAATCCGGGTGGCGGAGACTTCCAGTCGCTCGAGGTCGATGGCGAGCCGCTGTATCAACGAGTTGCCCGCACGGTCGCAGGCACGTGGTCGCTCAACGGCGAATGCGGGTTGGTGGTCGGTGCCACGTATCCGCGTGAACTGGCCGCCGTCCGGGCGATGGTGGGCGACATGCCGCTGCTGGTGCCCGGCATCGGTGCGCAGGGCGGCGATGTCGCTGCGACCGTCGCTGCCGGGGCCGACGCCGAGGGATTCGGGATGGTGATCAACTCGTCGCGGGCTGTGCTGTATGCGTCGTCGGGTGCCAATTTCGCGGACGCCGCGCGGACTGTCGCCATCGCCACTCGCGACGAGATCTCCCGCTGCGCCGCCCCCGCCGGCCGCTGACGGAGAGCCACCAGCCGAGCGTCAACACCGGCGCACGGAGGCGAGCGGCGTGGGGAAGGTAAACCACGTAGCGTCCTGGCGTGAACATGGATCCCGAGATGCATGACGACGAACTGGAACTGACCGACGCCGAGCTGACTGCGCTGGCGCTGGCCGCCGATCCCGACATGGTCCTCGGCGACGACGCCGTGCCCTTCGATGCAGCCGGCACGCACGGCCTCCTCCCCGACTGGTACATGCCGGCGGCACAGGCCGGCGGCCGGTCGAGCAAGCGCACCGCCGTGATGGTGCTGGTGGTGATCTCGTTGCTGGCGCTGAACGCAGCCGGGCTATGCGTCACCTACGGCGAAGTCGTCGTGGCTTGGTAGTTCGCTGGGACGACG
>JANNHO010000496.1:0-12075 GCA_031404435.1 Acidimicrobiaceae bacterium
CAGGGCCTGATATGCGTTGCCGACCCGACGAGCGGACGCCGCCGATGCCAGCACGAACCCGCCGATCACACCGACCAGGAGGCACACCGCCAGCGACGGGGCCCACGCCCGCCGCCATCGCACACGCATCAGCAGCCAGAGCAGGGCCATGAGCTGAGTATGGCTTGGACAACCGCCGGTAGCCAGGGTGCAGCCCGGTGATCACCAGGGGTGCTGACACCCCGGCTCGGCCCATCACCGTCGGCGACTATTTTGCTGGAACGGTGGCTGCCGACGGAAGCGATTGCGACTGCGTCGTTGATGCGATTCAGGTTCTGTATCCGACTTCGAAGCAGTTCGCTGAGAGTACATCGGTGACTCTCGAGTTCGACGCACGAATGCGCGCTTGTGGGTTTGCCGGTACCGGCAGGGCCGACGACGAGGATGATTTCGGCGGTGCTGGCGACGGTTGCCGCGCCTTCGACTTGGGCGGGTTCAGGTCCAGTCCGCGCTCCCCGCGGCGGACCTGACGCCGTGGGGAAGTTCTTCCCGAAGCGCATCGACCTGGCCCCATTTACGGGCGAATGCTCTAGCTACGACACGGTGTCGGCGGTAGGGTCGGCTATTGATGGATCCGACTCAACGTGGGAGACACGTGAGACTGGGGCTCGCGCTCGTAAGTGTCACCGGTCTGTGAGGCGACTTTGGACGTATGCCGGTCTGGCTGGTCTCATTGTCTCTGGGTGCAGTCCGCACAGCGGCGTTCGCGCCGAGCGCTCCGAAGTCATCGACACCTCGGCGGACGATCAGACAGTTCCTTCGGTTGACGTCTCCGACCCTTCATCGAGTGAACCGGCGGCTGGCCCACCGACCATCAGCGATCCATCGGCCTCCCCGAGCCCCACGGCGCCGGCCGACAACACCGACGGCGTTGGAGATGAACTGTTTCCTGAGCTCGGCAACCCTGGCCTTGACGTTCACGACTACCACGTGGTGCTTTCGTATGATCCGAAATCCGACACCATCGTTGGATCCGTCACGCTCACCATCCTTCCGACAGAGGACCGAGATGAGTTCACCCTCGACTCCGCCGGCCCGAGGGTTGCGAGTGTCCTCGTGGATGGATCGGCCGCACGGTTCGTCGAGGAGCGTCGGGAGCTTCGGATCTCTCCCTCGTACCGCTTGACCAAGGGTCTGCTGACCAAGGTCGTCGTGGCCTACAGCGCGGCTCCGCTTTCGGCCGACTCGATTGCTGGATTGCCGAACGGATGGTTCCATACCGATAGCGGGTCGTACGTGCTCAACGAGCCGGATGGCATTCGAACGTGGTTGCCCAGCAATGATCACCCGAGCGACAAGGCAACCTGGACCTTTGATATCACGGTTCCGCCCGGCATCACCGCGATCGCCAACGGACAACTCCAGTCGCAGTCCAGCGGTCCGAAAGGCGAGACCTGGACATGGCGCGAGGACGACCCCATGGCCACGTACCTCGTCCAGCTGATCACGGGAGACTACGAACTCGTCGAGGGAAGCGGACCGAATGGGTTGCCACTGCTCAGCGCTGTGCTCACCAGGGACCGCGAGCTCATGCAGCCGTACCTCGACATGATTGACGATCAGATCGACTTCTTCGACGACTATTTCGGCCCATATCCGCTCGATCGGTATGGCATCGCGATGACCGACAGCTTCAGCGGACTCGCGATGGAAACGCAGGGACGCTCGATGTTCAGCCGTGACGACTTTCTCTCCGGCGAACTCGGGTACCTGCAGGAGCTACTTCTTTCACACGAGGTGACGCACATGTGGTTTGGCAACGCTGTCACGATCGGAACGTGGGGCGATATCTGGCTCAACGAAGGATTCGCGACGTACGGACAATGGATGTGGCTCGAACATGTCGGGCTGGCGACGCTGACCGAGCAGGCGGACGAAGCGATTCGCACCAAGTCTCTTGCGGGGGAAGGCCCCAGCGGCGAACCAGCTGCAGCCGAACTGTTCAGTTTCAACTCGTACGATGGGGCCGCTGTGGTGCTTCATGCCCTCCGCCTCACAATCGGCGACAATACATTTTTTGCCCTGCTGCAGCAATGGGTGGCAGACAACAGCGGAAAGTCGAAGATCACCATCGACTTCATGTCGCTCGCGATGGAACTCTCTGCATGCGACCTCACGAGCTTCTTCGACCAATGGCTTTTCGCGGAAGTCGCGCCGAGCGACTTTCCTCAGGATGTCATGGCTTGCGAGCCGCCCGCATGAGCGGAATACGGGATGCTTGGCGAGATCCTCGGCAACACTGAGTTGCGCTTCGGCATGGATATCGGCTTTGCCGTCGCTTAGCGTCGGGCCGAGCTCCACCACATGCTGACCCCCTTCGCAGTCGACACCAACGATCAGACGGTGGAGGGCGTGATGGCGGGTCCGGCGCCGAGCACCCGTGTCGCCATCCACGTGGAGATGGGCACCGAGGCAACAAGACCGATGGAACCGACGAGTGCCCGGACGATCTCGGTCGCCACAACCTCACTCGTCGAAACAGTTGAAATCGATTGCCCGGTGACGTTGAACAGCAGCAAGAGCGGCAGAGCCGCACCCGCATAGGTGAGGAACAAGGTGTTCACGGTCGAGGAGATGTGATCACGACCGATGTTCACGGCTGATCTGTAGATCTCCTGTCGTGTCGCGTTGGGCTGCAGCTGCCGGAGCTCCCAGACTGCCGAAACCTGTGTGACAGTGACGTCGTCGAGGACGCCCAGCGACCCGATGACGATGCCAGCCAGGAGAAGCCCTCGCGCATCGATTGATACCCCCAGCGCAAGGATGTACGAGCTGTCCTCGGTGAAGCCGGTGAAGTTCGCGGAGACAACGAAGATGTACGACAGCGCACCGATCACGACAAGGCTGGCAAATGTCGACAACAAGGCCACCGTCGTGGCGATGTTGATCCCGTGCGCCAAGTAGAGCGCGACGAATGCGATTAGGCTCGAGCCGACGAGCGCCACCGCAACGGCGTTGTGACCGCGTAGCAGTGAGGGCAGCATGAACACCACGAGCACGAGAAGGCTTGCCACCAAGCCGCCGATCGCACCGACACCTTTCCACCGGGCAAGCAGGATCACTGCAATGACAAAGATCATCCCGAGCAGGATGAGCGGCGTCTCCCGCTGGAAGTCTGCGAACGCGTATGACACTCCATCATCAGGCAAGGCGGTCTCGTAGACATAGACGTCGTCGCCCTGTTCGTACTGGCTGTTGCCATTGCCAAACGGAAGCTCCCACGAGAAGTCAGTGTTCGGATTCGATCCACCAAGGATCCGAAGCGTGACTTGATAACAACCGGCGATCGGGTCGTAGGTGCACGGCTCGACATTGTTGCTAAGGACCGTCGCCTCGACGCGGTCGCCGAACAGCGAGCTGGAGTCGATCGTGGTAGTCAGCTCTTCTCGTGGCCACAGCATGACCAATCCGATGACGGTGACGACCGCGCATCCGACGATGGCGATCCACAAGCGTCGTTCCATCGTGGCATCGGTCAGCTCGTCATGGATCTCGATGAGCGGTCCGGCCTCGCGCCCCTTGGACGGGCGACCGTGATGATGATTCGAATGTCCCATGCGTCCAACAGTCTGGCTTGAAGTCGTTCGTTGCCCTCGTCTTTGCCCTCTGGCGCAAGCGGCGTGCCGCGCGCGAACTCAATCCGACGACTTCACCTGCCGAATGCTGCCGTGAAGCAGGTGTGCTTCGAGGAGGATGGGATCCAATCGGCCGAACATGTATGGAGCGTTCATCGTCCACGGTCGGGCCCGCGACCTGACGACCGCGTTGGACGAACACTACGAGCGCCTGCGCGAGGTCCGCATGGTCACCTTCGTCCAACTTCATGAGTTGCGCTGGGTCGTGATCGAGATCCAGCAGATCAGCGGCCGGCGACTTAGCCGCTGACGGCGATGACCTGTCGAGGCGACTGAGCGGTGAGGCGGCCGGGTACGGCCAGCACGTTAAAGTCCCCTCTGGCTCGAGACTGACGAGGAGTCGACCTCGAGATGCGAAAGGGGTTGATTTGGCTGATGAAACGCGCAGGTTGACGGCCGTAATCCCGGAGGCGTGGTGCCGGGATGCAATAGAGGTCGCTGCCGAGTTGAATACGGATATCCGGACGGGGCTCACGTCGGTGGAGGCGGCCATCCGTCTGGAGCGATATGGCCCGAATCAGCTCGATGCTGCGGTGGTGGTGACGGCGTGGCGGAAGTTCCTCTCCCAGTTCCTCGACCCGCTCATCTATCTGCTGTTCGTCGCCGTTGTCGTGTCGTTCGTGGCCTGGATCCTCGAGGGCCGCAACGGGGTGCCGTTCGAGGTGATTGTGATCGTGGTCATCATCGTGCTCAACGCAGTACTCGGCTTCGTGCAGGAGGCCCGGGCCGAGCAGGCCGTCGCTGCGCTGCAGCGCATGACCGCATCCACGGCCGGAATTGTTCGGAACGGCCGCGAGGAGCGCGTCGCGTCGGCCGACGTCGTGCCGGGGGACGTCTTGATGCTCGGCGAGGGTGACGCGGTGTGCGCAGATGCCCGCCTGGCGGAGGTGGCCTCGCTGTCGGTTGCCGAAGCATCGCTGACGGGCGAGAGCGAAGCAGTTCTGAAACAGGTCATGACCCTGGCCGGGCCGGCGGGCCTGGGGGACCGGCTGAACATGGTGTTCAATGGCACGGGCGTGACCCGCGGCCGTGGACGGGCGATCGTGACGGCCACCGGGATGGGCACCGAGATGGGCAACGTCGCCCGTCTGCTCGGTCGCACCGTGGAGGAACGCACGCCGTTGCAGCGCGAGGTCGACCGGATCGGGCGCATGCTCGGACTCGCGGTCATCGTGATCGCGGTCGTCGTCGTGGCTGCAATCCTGCTTACCGCCGAAATCGGCGAGGCCAGTGACCTCGTCGACGTGCTTCTGGTCGGCGTCTCCCTGGCTGTTGCGGCGGTGCCTGAAGGGCTGCCGGCAGTTCTGTCGGTTGTCCTCGGGCTGGGGGTTCAGCGCATGGCGCGTCAACAGGCGATTGTGAAGAAGTTGTCGTCTGTGGAGACGTTGGGGTCGGCGTCGGTCGTGTGCTCGGACAAGACCGGCACGTTGACGAAGAACGAGATGACGATCGAGAAGGTCGTCACACCGTCCGGGGAGGTCGACGTCACCGGCACCGGGTACAGGCCGGTCGGCGAGCTACGAATCGGCGGCCTCCGTTGCGAGGACCCGCAGTTGCTCGACGAGGTGCGCTACGTGCTCGGAGGGGGCAGCGTTGCCAACGATGCTGTCCTGCGTCAGGAAGGCGAACGTTGGGTGGTCCAGGGTGATCCGACCGAGGCCGCTTTTCTCGTGGCGGAGGCGAAGATCGGGCTCACCGCGATCCGAAAGGCGCGGTTCGAACGAGTCGGCGAGATCCCGTTCACCTCGGAACGAAAACTGATGACGGCGATGGCAACAGATGTTGAGCGGGAAGGGCGCATCGCAATCGTCACCAAGGGTGCTCCCGATGTGCTGCTGACCCGGTGCACTCACGAGCGGGTGGCTGGCGAGATCCACCCACTCACCGCGGGACGCCGCGCCGAAGTTCTCGCCACTGTGAACCGCCTTGCTGATTCTTCATTGCGCACGCTGGCGGTTGCGTATCGCGCGCTGCCCGGAGTCGAGCCCCCTCTCGAGCACGAGTCAGCCGAGCGCGAGCTCGTCTATTTGGGGATGGTCGGCATCATTGACCCGCCACGGCCAGAAGCCAAGGTGGCCATTGCAGACGCCCAGGCGGCGGGTGTGCGGATCATCATGATCACGGGCGATCACCCGCGCACGGCCGCTCGTATCGCCCGAGATCTCGGAATTGTCGGAGCCGACACTCGGGTCCTGACCGGTGCCGACGTTGACGCGCTTGACGACGACGGATTGAGAGCCGAGGTGCGAACAATCTCGGTGTACGCGCGTGTGGCTCCCGAACACAAGCTGCGGATCATCGACGCCCTCCAGGCCGACCAGAACATCGTCGCGATGACCGGTGACGGCGTGAACGACGCACCGGCCCTCAAGTCGGCCGACATCGGCGTGGCGATGGGGATCACCGGATCCGATGTGACGAAGGAAGCAGCGGACATGATCCTCGCCGACGACAACTTCGCGACGATCATCATTGCCGTACGCGAGGGTCGCGCCATTCTTGCCAATATCCGCAAGTTCTTGCGCTTTCTGTTGTCATCGAACATGGGGGAGGTGTTGACGATGTTCCTCGGTGTCGTGTTGGCCGGTGTGATCGGGCTCGATGACACCGGTGAGGCGGTCGCTGTTCCACTGCTTGCAACCCAGATTCTCTGGATCAACCTTCTCACCGACACCGCTCCCGCCTTGGCCTTGGGCGTCGATCCGCCACCCGACAATGTCATGCAGCGCCCACCGCGGCGGCTGACCGATCGGGTCATCGACGGCCGGATGTGGATTGGCATCGTGTGGGTTGGGTTGGTGATGGCGCTGGTGACTCTTGCGGCGCTCGACCTGCGCCTCGCGGGTGGGTTGCTCGGAGGATCGGGGGACATCGTCGAGGCTCGCACAATGGCATTCACCACACTCGTGCTCGCCCAGCTGTTCAACGTCTTTAACGCCCGTTCGGATCGTCTCAGTGCCTTCCACCAGCTGTTCACCAATCCGCTGCTGTGGGTTGCGATCGCATTGTCGATCGTCCTGCAGATCGCCGTGGTTCAAGTGCCGTTCATGAACGACGCATTCAAGACGAGCCCGCTGAAAGTTGGCGACTGGCTGATCTGTGCGGGGTTGGCGAGCCTCGTGCTTTGGGCAAGCGAAACCAAGAAAATCCTCAGACGGTGGACCAATCGCTAGTGGTCCTGCCGATAAGTGCAACGACGTAAACCTGCGTGGAGTCCGCGACTGGGGAGCTTGTTGCAGAGGTCTACCGTGTCTCGTTGTTCGCCGTTCGAGGTTCGAGGTTCAGTTGTGTAGCGAGGACCGCAGGCGGTCACCGAGGGTTTGGTCGACGACGAACTCACGCGCGGCACCGCTAGACCGTGGGGGACGGCGCTCCACACGCGTTGGACCGCCGCGCCCCGTCTGCCTCGAAGCACACTTGACGCATCGGCACGCCCAGATCGCTACGGAAGACGGCGAGGTCGTCAACGACCATGAAGTCGTTCGGCTGCTCATCCGCCGCGGCCAAGCATCCGGTCAATGTCCTGTTCGTGCCGTTCGAGGTCGGCGATGAGGGCGCTGGAACGCATCATCTGCCACATTGGATCACTGTTCATCAGCTCGTTCATCGTTGCCGAGACACTCGAGCGCATCTGATCCATCATCGCATGGTGCTGCTGGATCATGTCCGGAGGACTCCGGACGATGACGGGCGCAGACATTGCCTCTGTCGCGACGCCGCTCGGGGATTGGGCCACCGACACACGCGGTGGGTACGTGTCTGCGGGATCGGGTCCGCTTGCACCGACGAACACAGCGGACACGATGCCGGTGGGCACCAGTGTCACGGCCGCCAAGGTTGCTGCCAGAAACCACTTGTCTTTCGTCGGTTCGTTCACGGATGCTTCCTTTCAGACGTGGACCGGATCGAGCCGATCCTCTTGTCTTCATCGTCGGCGCATTCGCACACCCAGACATCCGCGCTGGGTACGGACCCGCCCTGCATCGCGAGTGCAGGTGCGCTGCACGAGGCGGAGGTTTCACCCACCGTCATGCAGGCCTGTCGAGTCGAGGTACGCTTGCATGTTCGGTTTGCGAGGTGGGGCAAGCCCTGGCGGCATCTGGACCGGCGCCCTAGCGGAGGGCTTCCCGAACCTGTTGGGCGATCTCGAGATCCTCCCGTGAGGTAACAACGAGGGTGCGGGCCGGGCTGCCGTCGACCGACATGTCGACGTCGCCGGAAGCGGAGACGTTGCGAACTGGGTCGACGGCAAGCCCGAGAAACCCGAGTCCGTCTATTGCTGCGGACCGTACCGTCGGTTGGTGTTCGCCGATTCCGCCTGTGAACACGACGACGTCGAGACCGTCGAGGGCGGCGGTCATGGCTGCGATCTCGCGTCGGAGACGGTGGGAGTGGACGGAGAACGCGAGACAGGAGTCGGGGTCACCTCGCTCGACTCCGGCGATGACCTGGCGCATGTCACCTGAGCCGCCGGCCAGTCCGGCCAGTCCGGCGTTGTGTTCGAGTCCGTCGGCAAGCTCACCGAGTGACAGGTGGCCCTGCTGTAGGAGCCACAGCATCAGGCCTGGATCGACGGAGCCGGCGCGTGTGGCCATGACGAGGCCTTCGAGCGGGGTGAAGCCCATTGACGTGTCGACCGCACGCCCGCCGAGCACAGCACACACCGAGGCTCCGGCGCCAAGGTGGCAGGAAACGATCCGGAGGCCGTCGATTGGTTGCCCGACGAGTTCGGCGGCCCTGCGAGTGGCCCAAGCGTGGGAGAGGCCGTGGAAGCCGTATTTGCGTAGCGGCCACCGGTTCCTCCATGCCGCCGGGAGGGCGTAGGTAGTGGCGCACGCGGGCATGCCGGAATGGAACGCAGTGTCAAAGCAGGCCACAGCAGGTACGCCTGGTAACACCGCGCGTACGGCGTCGGTGGCGGCCAGAGCGCGTGGCTGGTGCAGTGGTGCGAGGCTCGCCAATCCGACGATGCCGCTCAGGACTTCGTCATTGATCCGGACGGCGCTCGTGAATCGGTTGCCTCCATGGACGATCCGGTGACCGACGGCGTCGACGTCTGCGAGGCCGTACAGCCATTCGCTCACACCGTTCGCCTTGGCCGATCCGTCCCACGGGTCGACGTCGAACGTGGCCTCGATCTGGTCGTCGGAGGTGACGAGCCGCAGCTTGAGGGTGCTTGACCCGGCGTTGACGGCGAGCACCCGCATCAGCCGGGCCATGTCCAACCGGCGACGTCGGGCAGGTCCTCGCCGTGGTTGCGTGTCCAGGCTCGGGCTCGGGAACGTTGGTCGACCATCTCTTGGCGGATGCCGGCGGCCCGCTGCGCGAGGCCGGGGATTCGGTCGATGACATCCATCACCAGGTGGAACCGGTCGAGGTCGTTGAGCATGACCATGTCGAACGGTGTTGTGGTAGTGCCTTCCTCCTTGTAGCCGCGGACGTGGATGTTGACGTGGTTGGTGCGCCGATAGGTGAGCTGGTGGATCAGCGATGGGTAGCCGTGGTAGGCGAAGATCACTGGCTTGTCGATCGTGAAGAGGGCGTCGAAGTCGCTGTCGCTCAGACCGTGGGGGTGTTCGCTGGCGGGTTGGAGGCGCATCAGGTCGACGACGTTGATGACTCGCAGCCGCAGGTTGGGCAGATGACGGCGAAGAAGGTCGGTTGCGGCAAGGATCTCGAGCGTGGGGGTGTCACCCGCGCAGGCGAGGACATCGTCCGGTTGGCCACCGTTGTCGCTGCTGGCCCATTCCCACACGCCGAGCCCGCGGGCGCAGTGCTTGGCTGCGTCGTCGGGGCCGAGCCAGTTCAGGGTCGGTTGTTTCCCGGCGACAATGACGTTGACGTAGTTGCGGCTACGCAGGCAGTGATCGGCGGTCGACAGCAGCGTGTTGGTATCTGGTGGCAGGTATACGCGAATGACGTCGGCCTTCTTGTTGACGACGTGGTCGATGAAGCCGGGGTCCTGGTGGGAGAAGCCGTTGTGGTCTTGGTGCCAGACATGGGACGTGAGCAGGTAGTTGAGCGACGCGACAGATCGTCGCCATTCGATGCCGCGTGTGACCTTGAGCCATTTGGCGTGCTGATTGAACATCGAATCGATGATGTGGATGAACGCCTCGTAGCACGAGAACAGGCCATGGCGCCCCGACAGCAGGTAGCCCTCCAGCCAGCCTTGGCAGAGGTGTTCGCTGAGGACCTCCATGACGCGGCCGTCGGCGGCGAGGTGGTTGTCGAGTGGTGACGCGGCGGCCTGCCAGGCTTTGCCGGTCACGTCGTAGACGGCGCCGAGCCGGTTGGATTCGGTTTCGTCGGGACCGAAGATGCGAAAGTTTCGGTCGTCGGTGCTGAGACGCATGACGTCGCGGAGCAGCCGTCCGAGCGTGCGGGTCGGTTCCGTGCGCGTCGTCCCAGGTGCCAGCACCTCGACTGCGTGGTCGCGCCAGTCCGGCAGTGCAAGCTCGGTGAGGAGGATGCCGCCGTTCGCATGGGGATTCGCGCTCATTCGCCGTGGCCCGACCGGTGCCAGGGCGGCGATATCCGCTGCGGGTCGTCCGTCGTTGTCGAACAATTCTTCGGGTCGATAGCTGCGCAGCCACCGCTCCAGTTCTGCGAGGTGTCCTGGGTTCGTGTGCACGGCGGCGATCGGTACCTGATGGGATCGCCAGGTGCCCTCCACCGGAAGGCCGTCGACCTCGGCCGGGCCGGTCCAGCCCTTGGGTGAGCGCAGGACGAGCATCGGCCAACGCTGTGGTCGGGACGGGGTGCCGTTGCGGGCTGCTGTCTGGATGTCGGCGATGTGGTCGGAGATGGCGTCGAGGGTTCCCGCCATCTGCTGGTGCATCACCGAAGAGTCGTCACCCTCCACCCGATAGACGGTGTGCCCGTAGCCTTCGAGAAGTTTGGTGAGTTCATCGTCAGGGATGCGGGCGAGCACGGTGGGGTTGGCGATCTTGTAGCCGTTCAGGTGCAAGATTGGAATCACGGCCCCGTCGTGAACGGGGTCGAGGAACTTGTTGGAGTGCCAGCTGGCGGCGAGCGCGCCGGTTTCGGCTTCTCCATCTCCGATGACACACGCGACGACGAGGTCGGGGTTGTCGAACGCTGCTCCGTAGGCGTGCGCGAGCGAGTAGCCGAGTTCGCCGCCTTCGTTGATCGATCCGGGTGTTTCCGGTGCGGCGTGGCTGGGGATGCCGCCCGGGAAGGAGAACTGGCGGAACAGCCGCTGCATCCCCGAGGCGTCGAGGGTGACGTCGGGGTAGGTTTCGCTGTAGGTGCCCTCCAGCCAGGCATTGGCCACGACAGCGGGACCGCCGTGGCCTGGCCCGGCCACGAACAACATGTTCAGATCGCGGGCGCGGATCACCCGGTTGAGGTGGGCGTACACGAAGTTCAGGCCGGGCGTCGTGCCCCAGTGTCCGAGCAGTCTGGGCTTGACGTGGTCGGAGGTGAGTGGCTCGGCCAGGATCGGGTTGGCGAGCAGGTAGATCTGCCCGACGGACAGATAGTTGGCAGCGCGCCACCACCGGTCAAGCGCGGTCAGGTCTTCTCTTGTGGTGGGGGCACGGACTGGGTGGTCGATCATCAGAGCCTTTCGAGGCAAGTTTCGGTGGCCGTGGCGGTCGTTCGTCCCGCGCCGGAGCGAAGGGCCGACAACCCGGTCGAGCCGCCGCTCACGTCGGCGCGCGCATCGTCATCCCTCCATCTTGCGACCAGACAGGTGCGCTGGCATCCGCGCTGACTACGGAGTGGTGCTGCGGGATGTCACGGACCGGCCTCGTGCCGGTCGAGCAGCCCGGCCTCTTTCGCTCGGCGGACCAGTTCGGCACGGTTACGGACGTTGAGCTTTTGGTGGATGTGGGACCGGTGGGTTTCCACGGTGCGCACCGATACGTACAACCGCTGACCGATCTCGGCATTGGTGAGCCCGAGAGCCATCATTCGCAGCACTTCGAGCTCGCGATCAGACAGCTCACCACCCGGTCCGCCGAGACGGGCGGGAGGAGTGTCGGGGGCGAGCAAAGCGGCACCTAAGGTCGGATGCACATACTGTTTTCCGCTCGCAACTACTCGGATTGCTTGCACGAGTTCGATGGCGGCGGCTTCTTTGACCAGGTAGCCGGCTGCGCCGGCTTCGAAGGCCCGGCGCAGGTAGGCAATGTCGTCGTGAACGGTTAGTACGAGCACACGGGTCGCCGGGCTGACCCGTATCACCTCGACAGTCGCGTCGATCCCGTTGCCGTCGGGCAGACCGAGATCCATCACGAGCACGTCTGGGAGGCAGGACTCGGTCAAGGCCACGGCCTCTTTCACGGTGCCGGCCTCACCGACGACCTCGATGTCGTCCTCGGCGTCCAGGATCCGTCGTAGACCGCTGCGAACAACGCGATGGTCGTCGCACAGC
>JANNHO010000497.1:0-6813 GCA_031404435.1 Acidimicrobiaceae bacterium
TCCCTGCACGAGTTCAACACCATGGCCGAGGCCATGTTCGATGCTGCGTTCGCGACGTTCTCCGCGGACCTTCCGCCCGTGGCCGGCGTTGAGCGCAGCATCGAGGTGATCAGGGGAGTCGACGGCAACGACATCACCCTGTACATCCACCGGCCGGTGAACTCACAGGGACCGCTTCCCGGGCTGCTGCACCTCCACGGCGGGGGCATGACCATCTTGGAGGCATCGGGCGTGTCGTATCAACGGTGGCGCGATCACCTCGCCGCATCGGGTCTCGTGGTGTGTGGCGTCGAGTTCCGTAACGCCAGCGGCAAGCTCGGCCCGCACCCGTTCCCGGCTGGTCTCAACGACTGCGCGTCGGCGCTGCTGTGGTTCGCCGAGCAACGCGTCGCGCTTGGCGTCGGCAAGATCGTCGTCTCCGGTGAGTCAGGGGGCGGCAACCTCACGCTGGCGACGGTGTTGAAGGCGAAGCGGGACGGTCACCTCGACCTGATCGCCGGCGTGTATGCGCAGTGCCCGTACATCTCAAACGCCTACGAGTCGCCGACGCCCGAGCTGACCTCGTTGTTCGAAAATGACGGCTATTTCTTGAGCTGTGAACAGATGGGTGTGATGGCGATGGTGTACGACCCCAGCCGGGAGAGCGCGACGAACCCTCTCGCATGGCCGTATCACGCCTCGGCCGACGACCTCGCTGGGTTGCCACCGCACGTGATCTCCGTCAACGAACTCGACCCGCTGCGCGACGAAGGTCTCGCGTACTACCGCAAGCTTGCCGCAGTGGGAGTCACCGTTTCGGCTCGTACCGTGAATGGCACCTGCCATGCGGGCGACTGCATCTTCGAAGCAGCATTGCCGGAAGCGTTCGCCGCAACCATTCGCGACATCGCAGGATTCGCCGCCTCGCTCTGAGGTCAATGCGACGCGTCCGCCTTAAGTACGGCTTGCTCGTCGCTCGATGGATCGAGTGGGATATCCACCGTTTCGGCCGACACGGTGCCGCCGAGCACGTCGATGCGGTCGAGCACGCTCCGGCGGATGGTCGTGCGGTGCACGTGCACTCTCAACAGGAACTCGCTATCTTCGAACCAGCCGGTCGGATCGTCGGTGACGAGCCGGAAGGCCGTGACCTCGACCGCGGGCGGCAGGCGCCGTCGGGGCGCGCCCCGTCGATCACCCACGACGGCGCCGAGTCCGTCCTCGATCAGCTCCGGCGGATACAGCCCGTGGGAGAGCTGTCGCACCTCGGCCGTCGCTTGGCGGATCGGATCTACAACGCTGCTGATCGTCGCACCGTAGAGCAGGTCGTGTGCACACTGTCGAAGCAGCTTGAGCGGTCCATCTTCGAGCAGACCATCCATTTCGGCGCGCATCGCGGTGTCTGCGACGAGGAGCCGCTCTCCAAGCCGTCGGGCCTCCGCCAGCCGCCCCTCGCTCACGGCCAACAAGTGGTTTGCGTCGAAGGCCAACCCCGCCAACGCAGCGGCGGTGTGGAGCGCGTCCGGGGCCTTCGACAAGGCAATGTCGTGATCGAGCACGCCGATCGGTCTCCCGTTTCGGGTGACCACCGTGGTCGCTCGGTCGTAACGGAGATCATCGAGGTGCACCTCGCCCGATGGTGCGATCCAGCGTCCGGTGCCGTCGGCGAACGCAAGCTGGAGCGCGGGGTCACCGACCAAGTCCGCAAGGTCGTTGCGGAGCATGGCGATCGGGTCGGCGTCGGGCAGCACGAACACGCCCCCCGGCAGGCGCTCGACCCGCGGCCGCACAGCCTTGGACCAACCGATGCTGCCGATCACGGCGCCGACTGCGAGGAGCGGCAGGTGCACGGCGGTCACGAGCGGCCAGGCAAGGTAGGTGCCGCGGTACAGATCGCGATACGAGTCGGGCGGCAGCAGGTGGACGGCCCGCTCGATCACGACAGCGACCAACCACAGTGCCCCCGAGATCACAACTGGGTCGCGCAGCACCGCTGGTAGGTCGGTCCCCGTGTCGCGGGTCCGCCACCCGTCGACCCCGATCCACACCACGGCCACGATCAGCATCGCGAGGTGGACTGCCAGCATCAGTCGCGCCGCCGCTGGGGTATCGGTCGTCGGCAACGCGCCGATCGTCGCACCGAGCCCGGAGCCGCCGCCGAGCACCGCAGCTGTGACGGCCGAGCTGGCTACGACGACAAGGAGAACTGTCGCTCTACGACGGGGGACGTTCGCGAAGCGCGGCGTCGCCACGATCGCCGCTGCCACCACCACCACCCCGGCGAGCCATGCCGCACTGGTCAACACAACGGCAAACGTTGGTAGCTCCGGGCGGCGTGCAGCACCCAGCACCGTGAGGAGCCCGGCTCCACCGATCGATGCTGGGGACGTCCAGCGAGCCCCACGGCGCGACGCCGTCCACATGACCACCACGGTAAGGATGCCGATGGCGATCGCCATCCCGGAGACGCGCATGAGGCCGTTCGAGGTCCCGTACAACGTGAACTGGATCGGCCGGCGACTCAGCCACCCGAGCCAGATCGAGGCGGCCACCACCGAGCAACCGATACCGGCGGTCAACGCCTTCACGCGACACCCAAGGTCGTGGCGAGTGGAAGGCGCGCCCGTATCGTCGTGCCACCGCCGGGTGGGCTCGTCACCTCGAGCGTGGAGTCGAACGCAGCGAGCCGACGAGCGATTGCAGCGGGCGAGCCGATTGCGCCACCGCAGCCATCATCGGTGATGGTGAGCTCGGCGCTGTCGGCGTCGACCCGGAGGTGGATCTGGATCTCGTGGGCGCCGGCGTGTTTCAGGCTGTTGGCGACAGCTTCCGACGCGACGAACCAGAGCGCGGCTGCGACAGGATCATCGGCCGGCACGTCGCCACGAAGATCCAGATGGGTCGACAGGGGGATGACCGCGTCGAGGGCGACGAGGCCGGCGGACAGGCCGGGGTCGAGTACCCCTGGCGCGCCCTCCATGAGTACCTGATGGCTGAAGTCGATGGCGTCGAGGACAGCGGCATGGAGGCGGAGACGCTCGCCGGGTTCGAGCAGACCGCTGGCTTCGCGCCGAGCCATCATGCTCGCGTCGAGAGCCAGCGCCACGAGACGCTGCTGGACACCGTCGTGGAGGTTTCGCTCGAGCCGCCGACGGGAGCGGTCTTGCGAGTCGAGCACCCGACGCTGGACGCGGCGCACATCGGCCGTCCTCTGGTCGGCCTCGACCTGGCGCGCGCGCCGCAGGACTGCCATCCCGATCGACGTCATCATGGCGTCACGCGTTATCGAGCTGGCCACGATCTGCGCGTCGTGCTCCACAGCTGCGACGACAGAGCCGTCGCGATCCGCAATCGTGATCAATCCACGCTGGCGGGTGGGCGCTGTCGAGTCAGCGGACTGATGACTGTCGACGAGCCTCAGGGGCTCGGACCCGCGAACGGAGAGACGCGCGGTCGGGTCACCGAGGATCTTCGCCACCTCGTGCGACGCGTCCAGCCCGGGATCCTGTGGCCCGAGCTCGATCGTTCTCGCAGCCGAGACGCCGGACGTTCTTCTCCGTCGTCTGATCGACTCGGACCAGACGAGGAGCAGCGCGACGACTCCGTAGCTGCCGAACTCGACGCATGCCCCGACGATGCCGATGGATGTCGACCGTCCGCCGTAGCCCATGAGCGGGGCTGCGCCCGTGGTCGACATGAATGTCCAAAGCTCGGAGACGCCGAGAACGGCAGCAGCCACGAAGGCCGGTCGTGATGTCGCGCGCACGCCTGCGGGCATGCTCGCACGCTGGCGGACGACGAACGCGAGGAACATGATCGGGGCGACGCACCCGAGAAGCACTCTGAGGACGTCCCGGCCCAGCGCACTCGTAGCGGGGCCGGCCAGGGTGGGGAGCATCCAGTTGTGCGCGGGCCACCACGGCGAGTACGGCGACTCGGAGATCACGAACTTGCTGACAACGGCGGTGACGCCGTATACGAGCACCGCTCGTCGGAACGGCTTGGACCATCGCAACGGCATCCGTCCGGTCGGCCAGCTCGACACGGCGATCGCAATGGCTGCGAGGTACACCGGCGGCAGGAGGTGCTCCCCCCACGGGCTGGCGGCGCCGGGTGTGTAGGTGGCGAGGATCGACAGGGTGAGCGCCACGCCGGCAACCGTGAGGCACCACCCGGTCCGGTTGGTGGGTAGGCGCCAGGTGAGCCAGGAACCGGAAATCACGAGAGCGACGCAGCTGAACATTGCGAGAGCCCAGATGGTCGCTGCACCGGTGGTCCACGAGGGGTTCGGTTGCCGCTCCGACAGGTGCCGTCGAACGGCGGTGCCAGCAGCAGCAGTGAGAAGCAGCCCGATCGAAGCGACGACGACAGGTGCGGCAGTGCGCCGCCGCAGCCCTTGCATCGTCAGCATGGGGTCAACGTACTTGACACCACTCTTCCTTGACATCAGGGTTGGCCCTGAAACGCGCGCT
This sequence comes from Acidimicrobiaceae bacterium, assembly GCA_031404435.1. Classification (GTDB taxonomy): domain Bacteria; phylum Actinomycetota; class Acidimicrobiia; order Acidimicrobiales; family Ilumatobacteraceae; genus VFMC01. The sequence continues at coordinate 4,452 of JANNHO010000497.1, forward strand.
CGATGTCCAGGGTCGTCCCCGATGCGCGTCGAACGAAATTGAGCGACGGTGTGGTATCAGTCCGCGTCCGCACGGAGCGGACCCAACTTCGGGAGGAACGATGCCGTCGATCGATCGAGCACCACGCAAGCGGCGGGGTTTCGGACAGCGTGTGCGTTGGATGGCTGCATTCGGCGCGCTTGGTTCGATTGCCGCGGGCTGCGGGTCGGATGCGACCGGCGCCCCGGGCGCGGGCCCGGCGGCGCCCTCGAGTCCCGCTTCCGTCGACTCGTCGGTAACGGCAGTCTCGCGGGATCAAGGGATTGCGCAGGCTGCGCTGATCGATCCCGATGACCTGGAGGGGACCTGGCGGGTGCTCGGTCCGGAGTTCTTTTGGCCGAACTCCGCTGATCTGGCCCGGACGGCACCAGCGTGCGTCGATTTTGCGGATCTCGTGTTCGAAGGCGGGGCACGACACGGTACGGGTGCTTCGGTAACGCTGCAGCGCCAGGCTAGCGAAGACATCCTCTTCGCATACGTGGTGGTGTTCTCGACCGCCGAGGAGGCCGCCTCCATGGTGGCGACGGTCGAGTCGCCAGAGTTCGACGACTGTTGGTCGGAGTTCAACAACCTCGCCGTACAGGCGATGCCCTATGGCATCACCGAGGCCACCTACGTCAAGGATGTTCCGCCCGAGATGACGTTCCTGGCTGACTCGTACGTGACCAGATCGTTGACGGGCACGGTCGTCGTCGACGGTTCAGAACTCGGCGACAGTTGCATCTGCGTGTTCGCCCAGGTGGACAGGGCGGTGGTCGAGGTTCACTCGGCCGCAGAGCATCTGCTCCCGGCCGAACGCCTCGTCGTGACTCAGGCTGCGATCGACAAGGTTCGAGACGTGATCGGATGACCACACTCTTGGGTCAGACTTGACGCATGCCCACCATGACGATCGTCTTTACGGACGTCTCGCAGTCCACCCAGCATCTCGTCGAAGCGGGCGACGTCGACGGTGTGGCAGAGATGACGCAGCACTTCCGGCAGTCACGCCAGATCGTCGAAGCGCACGGCGGACGCGTCGCGAAGACGCTCGGCGACGGCGTGATGGCGCTGTTCCACTCTGCGTCCGAAGCGGTACGCGCAGCGATTGCCCTCCAACAAGCCGACGACAGCGACATCCGGCGCGCCTCGCCAACCGGCAGTCCCGTGGTGCATGCGGGCCGCCTGCGCATCGGCGTGCATGTGGGTGACGTAGTCGAGGTGGGCGACGACGCTGACGTCCTCGGGCTACCCGTGGTGATCGCACGTCGGCTCTGCGACTCGGCAGCCGCCGGCCAGGTGCTCATCTCCGATCTCGTCCGCCAACTCGGTGGGTCGTTGGTCGATGTCGAGGTGGACCACGTCGAGCCCTTGGCGCTCAAGGGCATCAGCGCGCCCATCGCAGCATGGTCGGTGAAGTGGGTCCCGCTTCCCGATCGCCCGGTCGTCAGGGTGGTGGTGGCGGAGGACTCGGTGCTCGTCCGAGCGGGCGTCGTTCGGCTGCTGAGTGAGGAAGGTTTCGACGTCGTCGCCGAAGTCGGGGATCGCGAGGCCCTGATCGCCGCGGCACGCCAACATCGACCCAAGCTCGTCGTCACCGATGTGCGAATGCCGCCCACCCAGACCGACGAGGGCCTCACTGCCGCGGTCCTGCTCAGGGAGGAGGATCCGGACGTGGCGGTCCTGGTCCTCAGCCAGCACCTCGAGCCGAAGGCAGCGGCACTGCTGCTCAGTCGCAACCCAACAGCGGTCGGGTACCTGTTGAAGGAACGAGTCAGCCACCTCGACGAGTTCGTGCAGGCGTGCCGGACGGTGGCGGCGGGCGGTGTGGTTATCGATCCGCTCGTCACGGAGCAACTCATCCGGGGTGGTCACGACGACGATGTGATCGCTCGGCTCACCGACCGCGAGCGCGAAGTGCTCGACTTCATGGCGCAGGGCCGATCGAATGCTGCGATCGCCGAGGAGATCCACTGTTCGGCCAAGACGCTCGAAACCCACATCCGCTCGATATTCACCAAGCTGGACCTGCCCGCCGACGCAGCAGACCACCGGCGGGTCGCCGCGGTGGTCCGGTGGCTTCACGCCCGCCAGTGAGACGCTGCGCTTAACCCCATCGTTTCAGTCGCCGGCCACCGTCAGTCGCCGAACTTCGTGGCGGGGCGGTCCGCATAGCCGACGGGCGCGACGCCTCGATGACGACACCTCGATGACGACACCTCGACCGCGTAGCGGGGACCCTCGAACGCGCGGGAGCAGCAGTTGGACCGGACCGGCTTGTGCAGTGCTGGTTCAGGCGGCGCGGATGGTTGGTTGGCCGTGTGGTGTGGAGATGAGGGTGCGG